>JAAKFE010000015.1 GCA_011065175.1 Candidatus Anoxychlamydiales bacterium | reverse complement strand
ATATGCTTGAAAAAAGTAATTTTACTAAACCTCAAAAAGGCTTGGAAAATAGTTTGAAAAATAGGACTATTGAAGCTCAATAAGAGAAAGAGAGAGAAAAGTGTTTTTTGATATTATGAAACGATTTTTTTATCTATGTATCTATCTATTAGATGCAATTATATCTGATATATAATTTTTTTAGATTCTTGCTCTAAAAATAAATCTATTGTAGCCTTATTAGTTAAATTTAAAACTAAATGGTATCAAATTTAAATTATGACAAATGTTATAGAAGTTTTACAACAAAGAAATTTTATTGATCAACTATCAGATGAAAAGCTAAAAGAAATAGTTAAAAACCCAATTTCTTGTTACGTGGGGTTTGATCCAACAGCAGATAGTTTGCATATCGGGCATTTAGTTGGAGTAATGGCGCTTTTTTGGCTTAATAAATATGGCCATAGAGCATATGCACTTATTGGAGGCGCTACAGGAAAAATAGGGGATCCTTCTGGGAAAAGCATAGAAAGACCTTTTTTAGATGATAAAATTATTTTAAAAAATATCTCTTCCATTAAAAGTTTTTTAGAAAAAGTTTTAGGAAAAGATATTGAGGTTGTAAACAACAATGATTGGTTTGAAAAAATTAAATTTACAGATTTTTTAAGAGATATCGGTAAATATTTTAGAATAGGTCCAATGCTTGCAAAAGAAAGTGTAAAGCTTAGACTGGAGTCTCAAGAGGGAATGAGTTTTACAGAGTTCTCTTATCAAGTTTTGCAATCATATGATTATTATCATCTTTTCAAACACTTAAATATTACTCTTCAGATAGGCGGGTCTGATCAGTGGGGAAATATCACTGCTGGAATTGAGCTTATTAGAAAATTAACACATAAAACTGTCTATGGAATGACGTTTCCATTGCTCACAAGATCAGATGGTAAAAAGTTTGGTAAAACAGAATCCGGCGCGGTTTGGTTAGATGAAAAAAAATTGTCTTATTTCGATTTTTATCAATACCTAATCAGAGTTCCAGATACAGATGTTATAAAACTTTTAAAAATGCTTACATTTTTAAGTTTAGAAGATATTAATGATATTGAAAAACAAATGTCTACATCTTCTTACAAACCAAATTCAGCTCAAAAAATATTAGCTACAGAAGTTACAAAATTTATTCATGGATCAGAAGGTTTAAAAATTGCTCAAAATGTAACAGAGGCTGCATCTCCCGGCTCTGATTCTACTTTAGATTATGATACTTTAAAACAAATCTCAAAAGATATGCCTAATATCAAACTTTCCCCTCCAGATATTATCGGAAAAAAATATTCAGATATTGCATGTCTAATTGGGTTGACTTCTTCTAAATCGGAAGCGGTTAGGCTTGTTAAAAATAATGGAGCTTATTTAAACAATAAAAAAGTATTAGATCCTTCTAGTATAATTTCAGAAAAAGATCTAATAAAGAGTACTTTTTTACTTTTTGGAGCAGGTAAAAAGAAGAGAATTTTAGTAACAATTGAAAAAAAATAATCTTTTTTTAAAAAGTACTTGCCTGAAAATTAGTAAGATAAGACAATGACGTCAGAAATAGATAAAAATAAGAGGTCGCATTTTATGGGAACAATTACAAAAAAAAGGCTCATACATAAAATTTCACAAAAAAAGGGAATTCACCCAAATGATGTGAGAGTTGTTGTACAAGCTTTTTTAGATGAAATGACAGATGTTTTAACTCATGGAGATCGTTTAGAATTTAGAGATTTTGGTGTTTTTGAAATTGTTGAAAGAAAAGAAAAGATTGGAAGAAACCCAAAAAATCCATCTGTACCAATTAAAATTCCAGCAAGAAAAGCTGTAAAGTTTACTCCTGGTAAAAAAATGAAACAACAAATTGAATCTCCATCTCCAACGCCAACACCAACTCCATCTTTTTGATGTAATTTAAGAAAAGAAAAGCTTAAAAAAAAATTATAAACAACCCGATTCAAACGGGTTGTTTTTTTTATTTTATGCAGTTTTGAAACTGATCAAAAGCTGATTTCAGACACTCTGCTTTTTTTGTAGAGCTTGGATTTGAACCAAATTCCCCAGAATTTAAATAAGACCATTTTGGTGCAGACGCATTAAAAAGATCATAAAAATAAAGGGCTGCTAATGCTGCACATGCAATAGATCCAATGACAGCTAAAGCCTTTTGCTTTGTTGTAGGAGATTTTTTTGCTGCAGATAGAAAGAGTACAGACGAACCAACTAATACAGTGGCGGGAAAGACTATAGGTGCACTATAAAAATTAAGGTTTTTTAACATGGTTATAGCCTGAGAATTGACAATATTTGAAGTCGCATTAGATATGGCGCCTGCTAAATAACCACCACCATTATTATATATAGCGTTAGTAACTGCATTATTTGTTAGATATTGAAGATAGCTTAACATATGTTCTCCTAGCTTTTTTCAATTATGAGAAATAGAGTAAATAAGTTTAAAAAATAAATAAATAAAAATTTATTTAAATGTTAAATTAAAATAATAACTTTGCATTATTTTGTCTAAATAAAACAAAAGAAAGACCAGCCCTAAAATTAGGACTGATTATGTACTTTGGATTAAGCACGGTGAGTGCAATCATAATAAAATTTTTCAGCTTGCTCTGAGCAAGGGACGGTTGAATTTGTCAAAGAAGAAGTCCAGTCAGGGTCACACTTAAATGAATTAAAACAAGAGCCGATATTTCTAAATTTTAGAATCTCAAAAATTCCTAAAGATGCCGCAAGTAGAGCTGCAGAACCATAAAAAATTCTTGATTTCAGATCGTTGGATTTAAAAGCTGTGAAAGCTAGTGCACCTGATACACCAAAAATAGCTGTTTGAGAAGTATAGTTCCCCAAAACTTGTTCAGGAAAATGAGTAAATAGTTTTAATGTTTCTTTGCTAGGTCCAAAGTAGAGGCTAACATAAGGTATGACTTTAGAAACTCCTGAGATAGCATAATCTGAAATAGGTGTTTTTGAAAAACTTTGAAGTGCATTAGAAATAGAGCTAAGCATTTTTTTTCTCCTTTTGTTTGATTAAAAATAAAGTTATATAATTATTAATATTTTTTAAAATTTTGCAAGACATTTAATGTTTTTTTAATCATAAGAAAATTAAAAAAATTACTATAAGCATTTAGAAATGAAAATTATTAAGTTAATATTTTACCTTTTTAGTGAAAGTTCTTTTTTAGGCTTATAAGTAATATAGAGCTTTTAAGATAAAATCTATCAAGCAATAATTTTAATTTGAGCTAAAACCATTTAAAATAATTGTAATTTGATATAATATGTAAGTAATTTAAAAAAAAATTAGGAGTGCGTTTTGTCTACATCTAAGATTGTTACAGTGGGAGTAGTAGCTCTTTTTGGAGTGATCGCAACTTTAGGGTTTTTCAAGAAAAATCAAAAAAAAGCAGATGTTGTTTTCGATACTAAAGATAACAAAATTCAAGAAATTGTAATTGATAAAAAAATTGAGCCGGCTCAAGAGGAAAAGAAAGTTATAAAAATAACAGCTTTAAAAAATGAAAGTAAAAAACCAATAAAAAAGGCAGATACAAAAGTAGCTCTAAAAGAAGATGAAAATTTGCCGGAGGCGAACATAATAGATAGGCTATTTGTAACAGATTCATCAAAACTTCCGATTGTTGAGACTGTAACATATACATCAAGAGTGCCATGGATACAAGGTAGACAGGCATGGATAGCAGATTATGCATCTCACTTTTCAACCACTAGACATTTTATTGCTAGAAGCTTGAATAAAAAAACTGATTATTTTACTCAAAAGGTTTCTCAAGGAGATAGATTTAACGTTCTTAGAGAAGATAAAAATATAAAGTTTCATCTATTAATAGATATCAATAGATCAAAACTTTGGTTTTACTCATTTGATGAAGATGCAAATGAAAGAATTTTATTAAAAACATATAAAGTAGGGCTAGGAAGAAAAGAATCTAAAAGAGAATCTGGATCTTTAACACCAAAAGGTAAATATACCCTAGGATCTAAAGTTGCTATATATAAACCAAATACTATGGGATATTTTCAAGATAATAAAATTGAAATGATTAAAATTTTTGGAACAAGATGGATTCCATTTGACAAGGAAGTTGAAAATTGTACAGAACCTGCAAAAGGGCTCGGTATTCATGGAGCTCCTTTTGTTGAGAGTGCTAATAGTGAACTTGTAGAAGATAGATCTAGAGTTGGAAAATTCGGTAGTGATGGATGTATTAGACTGTTTTCAGAAGACATAGAAGAGATTTTTTCAATAGTAATATCAAGGCCCACAACAATTGAGCTTGTAGATGATTTTCATGATGCTAAGCTTCCGGGCGTTGAAAAAATAATAAAATAAGGTAAAATTTATGGAAATACTTCCTCATGAAAAGCCTATTTATGAATATGAAGAAACGATTGAACAGCTTGAAGAGCAAAATAAAAATAATGCTCTTTGGAGTAAAGATGAAATTGAAAAGATAAAAAGAAAATTAAAAAAGCTAAAACAAAAGATTTATTCCAATCTATCTGCTTGGGATAGAGTTTTGATAAGCCGGCATTCTTGTAGGCCGCATACAGTAGATTATTTAGAAAATATTACAGATGAATATCAAGAGATTTTCGGAGATAGAACTATGATGGAAGATCCATCAATTATTACGGCTTTAGCAAAGATAGATGGAAAAAAATTTATAGTTATAGGTCAAGAAAAAGGAAAAGATACAGAGTCTAGAATCTTGAGAAATTTTGGAATGACACATCCAGAAGGTTTTAGAAAAGCTCTTAGAGCTATGAAACTTGCTGAAAAATTTAATATTCCTGTTATTACTCTTTTAGATACTCCAGGAGCATATCCAGGCCTTAGCGCAGAAGAAAAGGGGCAAGGAGCTGTAATTGCTAAAAATCTTTTCGAGATGGCAAGACTTAAAACTCCTATAATTGTTGTTTTAATAGGAGAAGGGTGCTCAGGAGGCGCCTTAGGGATTGGTATTGGTGATAAAATAGGGATGCTAGAGCATTCTTATTATTCTGTTATTTCTCCAGAAGGGTGTGCCGCTATTTTATATAAAGATGCTACTAAAAATGAGAAAGCTGCAGAATCTTTAAAAATGCAATCTGAGGAGCTTTTAAAGTTAAATATCATTGACGAGATAATAAAAGAACCTTTAGGGGGAGCTCATCTAGATCCAAAAATAACATATAAAAATGTAAAATCGTTTATTTTAAATTCTTTTGATGGCTTGAAAAATATTAAAGATGATACTCTTTTAGATAAGCGTTATGAAAAATTTCGCTCTATGGGTGAATTTATCAAAAATTAATTAAATATGAGACTACTTCTTAAAGCTGCTTTAAAAAATTCAAAACATCTATCTTTAGCTATAATCACACTAGTTACTCTGCAATTTATGAGCATTGCAAATCAAATGGAGATGTTTTCGATTGGATTTATCGCAAATACAGGCGCTGATTTTTTTACTCTTTTTGGTAAAGATAGGAAAAGAAAACTTCACTCAAATGATAAAGTTTCTTTAAACGATGTTAAAGAAAAATGGGATACAATAGATGTAGATAAAAATGGAGTTATCTCTAAAAAAGACGCAGCAATTTATATTGCAGGCAGAAAAAATTCTAATCCCTTAAATCGCATTTTTAGAATTGTAGCGAATAAGCTAAATTTAGAGGGTAATTTTAAAGGACTTATCTATATTTTAATTTTCGTTGCTCTTTTTAAGGCTATATTTTTATTTATCTCGAGATATTTGACGCAAGTTTTATCTATAAGGATAACAAGAGATCTGCGGCAGCAATTTTTTGAGCATATACAATCTCTGCCACTTAGTTTTTATCAAGAACACAATATGGGGAGTTTATCTACAAGAGCAGTTGGTGACGCATCTCAAATTGCATCTTCTATAAATTCTCTCATTACTAATTATTTTCAAACCCCTTTTACAATTTGCGGCGCTCTCTTAGCTTGTTTTTATCTTTCTTGGAAACTATCTTTAATTATTTTTATTGGTATGCCGATGATAATTTTACCGGTTGTTTTTTTAACTAAAAGAATCAAAAACGTTGCTCGTCAAATCCAAAAAAATCAAGAGAGTTTTAATTCTGTTTTATTAGATTTTTTAGCGGGAATTCAGACGATAAAAATCTTTGCAATGGAAAAGTTTACCTTAAAAAAATATAACGAACAAAATATGCAAATGGCTTATTTAGAGAGTAAAAATGCAAAGTATACTCTTTTAACAAGACCTGTTTTGCACTTAATTACAACTTCTTGTATGGCCTCTGTAGTACTACTAGGCCTTTATATTCTAAATATGAACATTCCTGTTTTAATAGTTTTTGTAGCATCTCTTCATCTATTTTATGAACCTGTAAAAAAGTTTGCTGAAGAAAACTCAAATATCCAAAGAGGAGTTGTTGCAGCAGAGAGAATGTTTGAAGTTATCTCTTTAAAACCAAATATTCAAGATGAAGATGGAGCAATTGCTTTAAAAGAATTTTCAGAGTCAATAGAATTTAAAAACGTTAGTTTTAGATATAAAGATGAGTGGGTTTTAAAAGATATAAGTTTTAAAATAAAAAAAGGAGAAACGATAGCTATTGTAGGTCCAACTGGCGCAGGAAAATCTACAATTGTTCAACTTCTTCCAAGGCTTTTTGATGTTCAGAAAGGGGAGATTAAAATAGATGGTTACCCATTAAAAGAATATACTCAAAAATCACTTAGAGAAAATATAGCTTTTGTTCCTCAAAAGCCTTTTTTATTTTATGATTCTATTATCGAAAATATCTCTTTTGGAAGAGATTTTACTTTTGAAGAAGTTAAAGATGCAGCTATAAAAGCTCATGCTCATGAATTTATTGTAGATCTAGAAAAAAATTATCATACAATTTTAGCTGAAAGAGGAAAAAACTTATCTGGTGGACAACAACAAAGGCTCGCTATCGCTAGAGCTTTAGTTAAAAAAGCTCCTATTTTAGTTATGGATGAAGCAACTTCTGCTTTAGATGCGATAAGTGAGAGTAAAATTAAAGAAGCAATTAGAGCTTTGCAAAATCAAGTTACTCAAATAATTATAGCTCATAGGCTCTCAACGATAGAACATGCAGATAGAATACTCTATATAGAAAAAGGAGTTCTACTTGCAGAAGGTTCAAAAGATGAACTTTTAAAAACATGTGCTGAGTTTAAATTTATGTGGGACCATTATCATAAATCAAAACATTTTCAAAAACAATCCGTTTAAATTATGGAAGATAAATTCAGTGACCTTGCAAATACTCTTACAGATCTAATAAATATATTGAGAGAATTTGAAAAAACAAAAGATGATTATAAAAAACCAGATATTAGAGCTTATCTTGTAAAAATGTTATCTTTAGCTGAAATAATTGGAAATACAGCTCTAATCCATACTCAAAAGCTACTAGATGATGTCGATGATTATTTATCTAATCCTCAAAAAGAAAAGTTTTCAGCTCTTATAAATGATGCTATAAAACTTCAAAATGATCTTTGGGAGATTTAGTAATGATAAGTTGCTTTATTTTATCATCTTATTAAAAAATATTATACAACTTTTGATTCCTTGTGTTATAATATAACGCGTTAAATTAAAGGTTAATATTATGTCTGAGATCAATACAAGAAGATTTATTGAAAATATTCAAATAAATTTAAGAGCATATGTTCAAAATCATGTATCAAATATACAAATTACTGGAGCTCAAGCTGGTTGGAAAATCTCTGATAAATTGTATCGTATATCGAGAACAAACAAGCCTACAAACTCTACCACTAAGATTGTAGATGCAATACAAAGAAGATTTTTTGATGTTGGTATTAATACTCTTGTCCCTATATGTTTACATAATTATTCTAAGGTTTTTAAGTATTTCTCTTTAATCCATAGAGCTGGTATATTTTCTTTATTCAATTTTGGTAGGACTTTTTTATATACTTATCTGGCTGTTACTTCTGAGCCTCGTCAATTTAAACCATATATGACTCAAGCTTTAAAGCTTTTATATCGAGGAGGATTAGATGCAGCCTTATATGGGATTAATTATGCTTCTCTAGAAATAGGCGTTTATATGCTCTTAGGTGAAGGGGTAGTCCTTTTAATAGCTCCAAATCATGTTAGATCGCTAGTAAATAAAGTATTTGGATATGTCGATAATTTCATTGATGAGCAAATGAACACTGGAAGTTATGAGGTAGATATTGTCATGTAATTACAACACTGATGCATTAAATTTTTTAACAAAAAAATCCCTAAATTTTGAAATTTAATGTTTTTTTTATTTATATCAAATTATCCTGCGAGGATGCTTAAATTGATAGCCTTTTTCTTTGATTCTGTAATTTGCAACTCTTTTATTGTTATCTGAAAAATCAGCGAGCGTTGGATCATATTTAGGCATTTTAAGATTTAACTTTTCACAAATCTTTTTCGAAAATTCTTCTCTTGTTGGATGCTCATCATCAGAAATATTATAAATGCCTTTAATATCATGATCGATGATATAAGAAATTATTCCTACAACGTCGTCTCTATGTACCATGTTTGTATAGTAATCTTTATGACCAGGCATTACTTCTTTATAGGATTTTTTGAAAAGATCTATTATTTCATGATTTTCTCCACCATAGACTTGAGTAAGTCTAAGTATTGCAACGCTCCAACCTAGATCATTTAATGAAAATATAGTATTTTCAGTATCAATTAAAATTTTTGCAAAATCATCTTTAGCTTTTAGAGGAGTTGATTCATCTGCCCACATACCTTCTAGATTGCCATATACAGAAGTTTTAGATGTAAATATTATTCTTTTTGGAGTTTCAATCTCTTTAGCGCACTCTTTTATTGTATGAGCTGTTTGAAGATAGGTGTTTTCAAATTCATCAGAATTTTTAGCTTCAACTGTAACAATAATGGTATCATTGTTTTCAAGGATTAAAGAGAGTTCATTTTTATCTGTGCCTCTCATTATTAAAGATTTTTGAGTAGTTTTTTTAAGTTTTTCTATAGATTTTGGATTTACAGTTGTACAAGTTAAAAAATGATGCTTTTTTTGTAGCTTTTCAGCTAGAGCAAATCCAAGGTATCCACATCCAATAATTGTTGTTTTCATATGTTATAACTTAGATAAAAGGTTTAATTTTTCAAGGCTTTTTTTCAAATTTGTATTTTGCGGCTTTTCAAAAGCCTCACTTTCTTGTAGCCACCTTATATATGATTTTGGTACATCATCTAACTTTTTACCTTGATGTTTTCCAAAAGGCATATATTCAACTACATCACTTTTTTCTTGATATAAGAGTTTTAAAACAGTCTCTACATCAAGATCATCGATCATCTTTGTAAAGACTTTATGTAAGATAATAACGTCATTTAAAGCTCTATGAGCTGCATTTGCTTCAACGTTGTACATCTCTCTTAAATATTGAAGAGCATGTTTGGGAAGATCTGGTCTATATTTTCTTGACCATTTTAATGTATCAATAAATGGAAAGTCAGGCATTTTTAGATCTGCTCTTTTAAATTCAGCTTCTAAAAAAGGTTTATCAAAACTATCATTGTTATGAGCGATGAGGATTGTATCAGTTCCACAAAACTCTATGAATTTTTTTCCAATGATATCAAAAGTTGGTGCATCTTTTACCATATCATCTGTAATATTACAGATATTAGTAGATTCTTGAGGTATTGGTATATTTGGATTAACAAATTCCTCGAATGTTCTATTTTGCTCAGGATCAAAAGCTGCTATTTCAATAATACGATCCTTTTGAGAACTTAACCCTGTAGTTTCTGTATCATAATAAATTGGTCTTTTTGCCATAAGATGCCCTTAAAGTATAAAAATGTTATTATCAAAAAAATATCTTAGCAAAAAAAAATATAATGATTAAGAAACTTTTTCTTTTTTTGATTTTTCTTTTTCTAAGTAGCTGCTATCAAAGGTTTGGCTAAGAAATTTATAACCATTTTTTCCTAGCAAAAATAAATATAGAAAATAGCGATATTATAATCGTGAAGGTAATAATTATTAAAAATGCATGTGGATTTGTCTCAAGAGGAAGTTTTACGTTCATTCCATAAATCGATGCAATGATTGTTGGAATTGTAAAAATTATGGTAATAGCAGTCAAAAGTTTAATGGTTTTATTGACATCATTAGTAAATAATATCTGATAAGAGTCTCTAAGAGATCTAATGCTTTTTATACTAATAGAGCATAAATCTTCTGATTGTTTCACTGCAATCATTAGATCTTGAAGAAGATCATAATCTTTTTCATATAATGAAATATATCTTCCTGAAAATATAGCTTCTAAAACATTTCTCAATGGTACTAAACTAGATAAATACTGATTTAAAATCTCTTCGTTTTTTGTGAGTACTACTATTGCTTTATTAGTAATAGTTTGCATTTGTTGCTCTTGAGCAAGTACTACATTTCTAACTTGTTTTATGTTAGATGTAAAATCTTGAGTAATTTTTAAAAGAATATAAAGTAGCAGTTTTGATTTTTGTGTTGTTGCAAGTTTGTTTTTGCCCTCTATTATACTTTCAATAATTTTACTTTTTTGTGGGCTAATAGTTGCGATATAACTATCTGTTAAGAGTATCGCTATAGTTATTGTATGCATCCCTTTTTCTAAGTCAGAAGAGTTTCTAGCGTAGACTATTATTTTATCGTTTACGTGTTCGATTCTTGGAATTTCATATTTATCTAATGTATCTAAAATGTCATCAATTTCAATGTGAGTAATTTCAGAGATTTTTTTTAGATCATCTATGTTAGCATCTGAAATATTGATGAGTGAACCTACTCTAAGATCATCAATTTTTAGAAATTTTTCATCACGAATAGATTTATAATAAATCTGAAGCATAAAAAAATACCCTCTTAATAATTCTTCTTATCAGTGTTTCAAGGATATTTCAAGTAAATTTAAAGATTTTTTGTTTTTTCTTCTAAAATAGAGAGTTTATCTTCTAGTTTTTTTAGAGTTTTTGATAGGTTTTTATAGGTGACGTATTGTCTGTTATATTCATTTAGGGCTATAGCAGGCGAACCTCTGTATTTCCCTTTTTTAAGTTTTTTTGAAACTCCAGATCTAGTAGCAAGTTGTACAAAAGATTCAATCTCAACATGGCCAGTTACTCCAACTTGTCCTCCCATAATTACAAAATCACCAACCTTAGAAGAGCCCGCAATGCCACTTTGAGCTGCTATTGCTGTGTTTTTTCCTATCTCTACATTATGAGCTATCTGTACTAAGTTATCGATTTTAGTGCCTTTTTTTATGATTGTAGCCTTAAATCTAGCTCTATCTATACAAGTGTTTGCTCCAATCTCTACATCATCTTCAATGATAACAATGCCAACTTGCTCTAATTTTTTAAATGAGCCATCTTTTTGATGTAAATATCCAAAACCACAAGATCCAATAACTGCTCCACTTTGGATAATTACTCTATCTTTTATGATTGAGCCTTCCCTTATTGTTATATTTGAATGAAGGATGGAGTTTTTTCCAATAGAGCTATTTGGACCAATATACACAGAAGATCCTATAAAAGAGTTGTCATCGATAACTACATTTTCATCTATAACAGAGTTTGGTAGTATGACTACATTTTTTCCAATCTTCGCGCTTTTATGGATCGTGACATTTTCATGAATAGATAAAAAACCAGATAGCTTTTTTTCTTTTGAAAAAAAATTTATAATTTCTTGAAAAGTGTTAGAAGAATCTTCTGATACTAAATAATTTTTATTTTCGATTAGAGGAGCATTTTTATCAACACAAATAACACCTGCTTTAGAATTTAACATTGAATCTAAATAACGAGTATTTGCTAAAAAAGAAGCCTCATTTTTTGAGGCTTCATCTAAAGTATTTACACCAGATATTATAATATCTGGATCTCCAATCAAGTCGCTAGACGTTAAATCTGCTAGCTTTTTTAAGTCAACCATCTATTTTGTAGTTTTTGCTTGAGTCGATTTAGCCTCTGTTAGAGCTTTTTCTTCATCTTTAGCTGTTGGCTCATTTTTTACTGTCTCTTTTTCATAGTTTTTATCCATCTGTTTTATAACGAGATCTGTAATATCAATTTTTGGGTTGTTATAAAAACAGGCTTCTTTGTTTAAAACAAGATCAAGCTTTCTATTCTCAGCAATAGATTCTGATGCTGTAGAGATGTTTGTAGACATTTTTTGAATAAAGAAATAATTTGCTTGATTCAAAATTTGATAGAGCTGATTTTGATACTTAGCTAAATCTTGATGCAAAGCACTTTGTTTCATTTTTAGCTCTTCTTCTGCTTCAGGTGAGAGCCCATCTAAATAATCATGATCTTCAAATTTTGTATTTAAATCACCTAGTTCTTTTTCAGTCTCTTCAATTAATGATGACCACTGTTTTTTAATGTTTTCTAATTGCGCTTGTTCGTTTTTTCCATATTTAGATTCACTAAGACAGGTCATAAAATTTACAACCCCAATTACTAATTTTGAATCTATCGCAAAAGCTGAACTAGAACATATTAATAAAAGTATTAAACTGGAAATAAAACGCTTCATTTTCATTTTATTTACTCCTTTTGGTTATTTGACTGTTTCCATTTTTAAATGCTATGCATTCAAGCTAGGATTTATACTGCTTATTCAATCGAAGATGCAACAGTATATATGTTGTTTTTTGTAATTATAATATCTAATAGCAATTCATCTCCAGATATATTTTTTTTTAAAGAAAATTATTGATGGAAATTGATCAAGTTAAACAATTAAAATTGTCCACCCATAAAAAAGAAGACTGATTGTCTATCATGGTGTCCTCTTTTAGGATTAATCGGATATCCCCAACCAATAGTAATTGGAACCCTATTCATTATTTCTAATCTAAGACCAACTCCTGCACTAGCTCTAGGTCTTTTGATTTGATATTTGTTAAAAGATACTGATCCAGCATCTGCAAAAAAGAAAATATCAGCCAATGGTTTTATAATTTCTTGGTTATACTCAACAGAAAGTAGCATAGAAGAAACTCCTCCTCTTGGCTCATTTTCGGTATCTGGAGTTCCAGGCATTTGAGGTCCTATAATGTAGGGTTTGTATCCACGAACAGTTTTTTCTCCTCCTAAAAATAATCTCTCTGAAATAGGCACTTCTCTATCTTTAGTTGTAGGATAGTTACTAAAAGGATCTAAAAATGTTAAATTAAATCTATATTTCAGAGTTCCTTTTAGCCAGAGAGGATAATAATAAGTATTTATATAAGAAAATTTTAAAAAGGTATATTTGCCACCAAGACCTACGTATTCAGCTTCTAGAGTTGAACGAAGACCTCTATGTGGTTTATATGAGTTATCTGTAGAATCATAAGATAGAAAAGATCCTCCTCCCGATATTAATCCTTCAGAGTCTTTTTGAGCATTTTTTATACGGTCTTCTCTCTCGTTTTTAGGTGTTCCTCTGATTATTTTGTTTTTTACGACATTATCTGAATTTCTAAGTCTATATCTAACTCCCACGCTCCAAAAAGTGGAAAATGGATATGCTACATACGTAGAGCCACCTAGAGTTCTTATTCGATAATCTTTAGCTTGTAGTTTTGAGTGAGTTCCACTAAATTCAAAACCTAGTTTCCATAAAGTGTCTTTAAAATAAGGATCCATCCAAGTAGCAGAATAATTGGCTTGACGTTTTCCTAGCGTTCCTTTTAATTGAAGGTATTCACCACCACCTCTTAAAGCAGATGGGCCATGCTTAAACATTTTATAAAGACCTCTGTGATCAAAATTATTTTCTGTAATATCTACTGTTCCACTTACATTATCTTGTGAGCTAAGAGCTGCAGAAAAAGATAAATGACCAGTTGATTCTTCATCAACTTCAATATGAACATCTCGATAATTTGGTCCTAAAGATTCATCAGATGATTGAACGGCATATACGTTTACATTTTTGAAATATCCAATGTTTGCTAATCGTTGTTCTGTAGCTTTGAGTTTTTTTGTATTAAAAGTTTGCCCTGGAACTAAAAGAGATTCTCTTAAAATCACATTAGGTTTTGTCGTTTTATTGCCATAGATTTTAATAAGACCAATTTTATATTCTTCTCCTTCATCTATATAAAAATTTACATTAAATATAGGTTCATTTTCTTGAAGATGAGTGTCATAGTAAGCATTTGCTTCGATATAACCTTTAGCTCCATATGCATCTTTGATAGCATGAGTAGTCTCTCTTATTTTATCTGGAGAAAAGATATCTCCCGGGCGGACTAAAAAACTAGATAGTATTTCATCATTAGTAAGAAGACAATTGCCCTCAAAAGTAATTTTGCCGAAACGATATAAAATTCCTCTATGAGCTATAATTGTGATAATAACTTTATCACTTGTAGGGATCTCGAATATTTTTATATCTATTTTAGCATCAGCATATCCTTTATTTTGAAGGTAGTTGATGATATTCATTTTATCTTGATCTATAGCTTCTTCTTTAAATGTTCCTGTATCTGTTATCCAACTAGTTAAAAGATTATATTTTCTAGTTTGCATTCCTTTTATAAGATCGCTTTGTTCTTCTTTAGTAAATCCCTCAAAATAAATGTTTTGAATTTTTCCAGACTTTCCTTCTTTTATAAAAATATCGATTTTAACTTCATTTTTATGTTCCAAAAGAGTTTCTTTAAATGTTATTTGAGATTCAAAATAACCCTTTTTTACGTAGTACTCTTTTACTTGGTTTAAAGCTGTATTGAATTTTGTTTTGTTAAAGACTACAAATGGTTTTATTCCAAGTTCTTTGTGAAGTTTACTTGTTGAGACTTTTTCATTTCCATGGAAAGTTATTTTGATAACAGTTGGTCTGGCCCAAAGCTTTATAGTTATGTAAATTTTGTTATCTTCAATTTTAAAACTTGGATCTATTCTATCGAAATCATCAGATAGTTTTTTTAAATCATTATCAAAGGATTTTTGTGAAAATAAAAGCCCTTTTTGAGTGGAGAGTTTAGTCAAAATAGCTTGAGTGTCGTATCCTATGTCTTTTGCATTTTCAACTTTTATTATAACGTCTGCGATTTCTTTATTTTCAAAACTATCGTTTGCAAATAAAAACGAGCTTAGAAAAAGAAGTACAAGTGTAAAAAGTTTTGATGTTTTTATCATTATTAATCCTTATTATTTCACTTTTGAATTTTGATTATAAAAAATCAAAAGTAAAAAATCAACAGTCCTAAAATGATTGTCTTCCATTAAAAGCCTGAGCTAGGGTTGTTCCATCTATGTAATCTAAAGAGATTCCCATTGGAAGACCGAAAGCAAGTCTTGAGATATTAACTTTATAATCTAAAAGTTCTTCTTTTATATACAAAGAAGTAGCGTCTCCTTCAATCGTTGAATCTAAAGCTATAATCACTTCAGATATAGAGTTTTTTTCAATTCTTTTTTTTAACTTAATAATATTATCTTCATCAATCTCTTTTCCCTCAATAGGGGAAATCAAAGTCTCTAAAATATGATAAAATCCATTATATGTTTTAGTTTTTTCAAGTAAAAAAACTTCTTTAAACGATGAAACTATACATATTTTTTTTGAATCTCTCAAATTGCTATCACAAAACTTACAATAATCTTTAGCTATTAAACAACCGCATGCATTGCAATGCAAAATATTTTTTTTTAAATCTTTAAAAATATTAGCTAGATCGCTTAGCTCAAATTCATTCCATTTAATCAACTCAAAAGCAAATCTCTCTGCTGTCTTTGAGCCTACTCCTGATAACTTTTTTAAATAATAAATGAGCTTTAAAAGATTTTCTGGATACATATAAATAGTTTTTTAATAATACTTTAAATTATAAATATAGCAAAAAAACTGATTTTAAAAGAAGAAAAGAAAATTTCTATAAAATTATTTACATAGTAAATTTTTATTTATGCTTTCATTTTAGGCGCTTTTTTAGTAAAATATCTATAAATTTAAGACACAAAATAAGGATAAAAAGTGACAAAAGCAAAAATAATAGGTCTTGGTTCTTACTATCCAGAAAAAGTTTTAACGAATAAAGATTTTGAAAAAATGGTTGAAACTTCAGATGAATGGATTAGAACTAGAACAGGTGTTGAAGAAAGAAGAATTGCAGCTCAAGATGAATTCACATCAGATATGGGTGCTGAAGCTGCAAAAAAAGCTCTAAGAGATGCAAATTTAAATGAATCAGATATAGATTTTATATTAGTTGCCACTTCCACTCCTGATTATATTTTTCCTTCAACAGCTTGCTTAATCCAAGAAAAATTAAAAGCAAATAATATCCCATGTTTAGATATACAAGCAGCATGTTCTGGCTATGTTTATGCTTTGACTTTAGCAAAATCTTTAGTAGAAACAAAAACTTATAAAAACGTTTTGATTATAGCGACTGAAAAACTCTCTTCAATTGTAAATTACAAAGACAGAAAAACAGCTATACTTTTTGGAGATGCTGCAGCGGCAAGCATAGTGAGTTTAAAAGGAAAAGGCTTGGCAATAAAAAGCACATATCTATCTGCTAGTGGAAAGGAAGCGGATCTTTTAATGCTTCCTGCAGGCGGAAGCAGACACCCGGCTTCTATAGAAACTGTAAAAGAGAATAAACATTTTCTTCAAATGCAGGGAAAAGAGGTTTATAAACATGCGGTGAGAAGAATGACAGAAGCTATAGAAAAATGCTTAGAGCAAGCAAATCTAACGGAAAAAGATATATCTTGGCTTATTCCTCATCAAGCAAATGAAAGAATTATAGATGCAATAGCTAAAAGATTTGAGCATTTAGAAAGTGATAAAGTATTTAAAGAAGTAGTTCGTAAATTTGGTAATACTTCGGCTTCATCTGTTGGGCTTGCTTTAGATATTTTAAAAAAAGAAAACCGTATAAAACCTAAAGAAAAAATTCTCTTAAGTGTTTTTGGAGCAGGTTTTGCTTGGGGCGCTTGTATCCTAGAAAATGATTAAATGAGTAAGGTGATTTTTCATGCAAAATATTGCTTTTATTTTTCCCGGACAGGGCTCTCAAAAGGTTTTAATGGGAAAAGATTTTTATGATAATTTTTTAATATCTAAAAAGATTTTTGATAAAGCTGATTCATTATTAAATTATAAGCTTAGCGATATAATGTTTTTTGGGCCAAAAGAAAAGCTAGATCTAACTCAAAATGCCCAACTAGCATTATTTGTAAACTCTATTGCGATTTTAAAAGCTATTGAAGAAAAATACAGCATTAAGCCTAAAATATGTGCGGGTTTAAGTTTAGGGGAGTACTCAGCTTTGCATGCTACTAAAAAACTAAGTTTTGATGAGCTCATTTTTTTAATTCAAAAAAGATCCCTGTTCATGGATGAAGCATGTAATTTAAATCCAGGGGCTATGGCCGCTATTATAAATTTAAATATAGATGTAATTAAAGAAGTAATAAAAAACTTTGAAGATGTTTGGATTGCTAATATCAATACTCAAAATCAGATCGTGATTTCTGGAAAAAAAGAATCTATTGAAAAAGCGATTATTTCTTTAAAAGAAAAAGGAGCGAAAAGAGCTCTTTTATTAGATGTTCAAGGAGCTTTTCATACACCTTATATGAAAAGAGCAGAAGATAATTTAAAAAATGAAATTTTACAAGCTAATTTTTTAGATACTAGCATAGATATTGTTATGAATGTAACAGCTAAAATACCAAAGGATACTAGCAATTTAAAAACAAATTTGATAAAACAGATAAGTTCAACGATTAAATGGGCCGAGTCAATTAAAGAAATGGATGAAAAAATAGATCTTTTTATTGAAATCGGATCTAAAGCTTTAACTAACATGAATAGAAAAATTGGAATAAAAGCTAAAACAATAGCAATAGAGAAAATTACGGATTTAAAGGAGTTAGATGATGCATTTGAAAAATAAAAAAGCAATAGTAACTGGCGCAACTAAAGGGATAGGAAAAGCTATTGCTCAAGCTTTTGTAAAACATGGCGCAGATATAGCTGTTTTTGCAACAAATCAAGATCGCTTAAATCGGATTCAAAAAGAGCTAGAAGATATCAAAGTTGATCCAAATCAAAAAATTATTACTAAAAAAGTTGATGTATCAAAATACGCAGAAGTAGAAAAAGTGTCAAATGAAGTGTTAAATGAATTTGGTCATGTAGATATTTTAGTTAATAATGCAGGGATTACAAAAGATGCTCTTTTAATGAAAATGTCAGAAGAGGACTTTGATAGAGTAATTGATATAAATTTAAAATCTATCTATAATACCTGTAAAGTATTAATACGTCCTATGATAAAAAACTCTAAAAGTAAAATTATAAATATTAGCTCAATAGTTGGCCTTATCGGAAATTTTGGCCAAACAAATTATGCTGCATCAAAAGCGGGGATGATAGGTTTTACAAAATCCTTAGCTAAAGAAGTAGCATCAAAAAATATTAATGTTAATGCAGTAGCTCCAGGTTTTATTGAAACTGAAATGACTGAAAAAATACCTGAAAAAATAAAAGAGCAAATATTAAAAAATATCCCCCTTAAAAGATTCGGTAAGCCTCAAGATATAGCAAATATGGTTCTATTTTTAGCTGGTGATGATTCAGATTTTATCACAGGGCAAGTATTTGCCGTTGATGGCGGGATGGTAATGTAAGTTATTATAAATAAAAAAAGCGAGGAAATATGGCACTAGAAAAGGAAGTGATAGATATTATCGTTGAGCAGCTTGGCGTAGATGCTGCTGATGTAACTTCAGGAAAATCTTTTGTAGAAGATTTGAATGCAGACTCTTTGGATCTAACAGAACTTATCATGACATTCGAAGAGAGGTTTGGTTTTGAGATATCTGAAGAAGATGCTGAAAAACTAAAAACAGTTGGTGATGTTATCAAATACATCGAAAGCAAACAAAAAGAAAGTTCATAACATTCATATTTAAGCCGGCAATTTAATTGTCGGCTTATTATCAAGATCTCCCATAACATAATCTCAAGCTTATTAGATTAATTTTGAGTTGATTCTGAAAGTATAATGTTTTGAGAGTCATCTCTGGTTACCGGAATGTTTTTTTTGAGTTACAAAATTAAAATAAAAATTGCAATAAATTAAAAACTTATTTAATGTTTTAAGAATTTAAATATTTTTTCAAGGAGTTTATTTATGGCAAATATATCAAGATGTTTTGAAGTTTTTCGTGGTTTTGATAATTCGTTTTTTTTTCATGAAAAAAAAGGAAAAGTTGAATTAGCTGTATATGATATGGCTTCAAAGCTTATATATTCATCAGAATTACCTGAAGGAGGCTTCTCTCCTATCGAAGAAGAAGGAGAAGAAGAAGAAGATGAAAATGGCCTTAGAGGTCGTGTATCGTATCTTTTACATAGGGGCTATACACCAAAATATGACGAGATTCAAAAAAGATTTTTCTTGATATCTCCAACAGAAGGTCTCAGGGATTATTCAACTGTTCGACGAAGTGTTGAAGATGCGATAGCATTTGTTGAACCGCAAGTTTCTTTTGAACCAAGTGAAAGTATTCTCTATACTTGTCCTATTACACGCAGGCTTTTAAAAGATCCTGTTGTGGATCATCACGGTCATACTTTTGAAAAAGAGGCTATAGAACAATGGGTAATTAAAAGTCGAAGCTGTCCTCTGGAAATGACGTCTATGCAACTAAGTGATTTGAGTCCTAACTTTGCTCTTAAAAGCATTATGGAAGCCTTAAGAAAAACAACGTTTAAAGTTCCCTCTCTAAACTTATATCAAGGTAATAAAGATACAAAAAGTGCTCAAGGTTTAATAAAACAAGGAATGGCTTTTGAGAAAAATGAAAAGTTTGATGAAGCATTGGATCTTTATCGAAAGGCATTAGTTTATACGAATCGATCAAGAGATTATTCTAATATTCCTCGGGTGTTAGAAAAAATGCATGAAGAGCAAAGTGCTTGTTTAGCTTATTTATATTTAGCTAAATATCAATTAAATGAAGAAGCAAATGAAGAAGCTTTAGCAAGTTTAATAAAGGCAAGAGATTTACAAAAACATCTAGTTGAGCTAAATAAACCTATAGCTATGTTTTTCAAAGAAACAAGAAGGGATGAAGAAGCTTTTGATTTGTTTAATAAAATGGGAGATAGCTTTGCTAAAAGCAAGGAAAAAATGGATGTTATGGCAGCGATAGAAGCATATCAAAATGCTATTTTGGTAAATCCAGATGCTGAAGAAGTATATGAAAAACTTGCAGATCTATACGTTGGAAATCAACAAAAAGCTAATGTTTATTTAGTCGCAGCAAACCATTTTATGGACAAAGATATAACTTTAGCTAAAAAATTTGACTTAAAAGCATATCGTCTTACTCCTGAAAGCCCTTTATATTATTTTTCTCATATTCAATTGTTAAAAAAAGAGAACAAAATAGATCTATTAGCAAATGCTTATCTAAAACTATCCAATGTATATAAAACTTTAAAAGATAAAAAAAATAAACTTCTTTGCTTAAGAAAGGTTGTAGAACTTAATCCATCAGAGCAAATTTTTAAAAGAATAACAAAGAATTTTCTGAAATTAGGAAAGAACAAAAAAAGTTTACAATATTTTTTAAAATGGATTGATTTTAATATTTCAGAAAAAAGATGGAATGCTGCTGAGACTATAGCTCAAAGAGCTTTAAATCACTTTAAAGAAGATGTTAGCATTTTACAGAGATTAGAAGTAATCTATAACAATTTTTTAAATGAGCATTTGCATGAATTGTTACTCAGACTAGCTAAAGCTCTTCTTCTAAGAGGCGAGGTTGAGTTGGCTAAAAAGACTTACCTACAAACTTGGTCAAGATTTCATGATGCAGAAGCATATTTTGAAGTAGCTCAAATTCATATAAATCAAAAAAATCATGGAGAAGCTGTTAAAATATTGTATGAACTAAGTAAACATACTTTTTTTAAAAGAAATATCCCTCTTTTAAATAAATGTTTAAAAACTATATTGCAGATAGATCCAGAATTAGATTTATTAAATAGTGATCAACAGTTAACTTTTTCGACATTTTTCCTTGTTGGAGATCTCTCATTACAAGTTCAGGCATTGACTAGAAGAGTAGCTAACAATGAATCCAAAAATATTTATCAATCTTGTGCAATTGGAGATATAGAACATATAAAACAAATGGCCGTGGCAGTAAAAGATTCTAGTAAAATAAAAAAAATTATTGAAACACCAAATGATGAAGGCCTAAATCTACTTCATATTGCTGTTTTAAATAATCAAGAAGAGATAGCTAATTTGTTAGTAGGTTTTCAGGCTGATGTATCCCAATGTATTGATCCAAAATCAAAGCATGAATTAGCTGGCTTGAGTCCTATTGATATTGCTGCTAAAAATGGTAATAATGCTTTAATAAGGCTTCTTGTAAGAGCCGGGGCAAAGTTAGCTATAGATGGCAAAAAAACAGCACTTCACTTTGCTACGGAAAAAGATTTTTTTACCACTGTGCAACTATTGCTCTCTTACAAGACTCCAACAGTTCTTAGAGAACCTGATACTCTTTACACTCCTCTTCATTTAGCTGTGATAAACAAACATCTTGGTATCGCTAAATTATTATTATCTTCAAAAAATATGGATCCTAATTTAGTAGATAGCAAAAATCATAATCCTCTATTTTATGCTGTCACAGCGACTCTACCAGATTTTGTTAGAGTAATTTGTGAAAGTAAAAAGATTCTCTATGCATCTGATGAAATCGACTTTTTGTTAGCAGAGAACAAGAAAAATTTAAATGAGGAAAACAGTGAAAAGATTAAAGAAATAGAAAAAATTCTAGAGCAAGCAAGAAAAAAAGGAAGATTAGAGAAAGAAGAAGAAGAAGGAGGAGAAGATTAGATTAAAGAGGGAGCATTGAGATGAAAAAGACATAAAAGTTCAAAAAAATATGTCAATATTTTATTTGAAAAATAACAACTTTTTTTATAAAATTTTTAATTTTAAATTGCTAAAAGGAGAAAAAGATGGCTACTAGAGTAGATTATAAAGGAGTTCTTCATGATGAGTATAATTATAAAGGTCCCTTTGATGAAGAGGATTCTGATGGAGAAATGACTGAACTAGAAGAGGGCTCTGATGGAAAAATGGTGGAATTGAAAGTTTTAGATTTAACTTTTCACTCATCTCCTGAAGAAATTTTTAAACATTCTCGCATATATTTTTCGCATAATAAGTCCTTCACAATAGTTCCAAATGTTAAAGAATTGAAAATGAAAAAATCATTTTTAAAAACTCAGTTCGTATGTGGAGCTGCTTTTTATGTTATTGGTGATACGGCTAAACATATTCTTTTCTATACTCTTAGCGGCGCAGCAGGTGGAATGATTGCAGGAGCTGCTGTTGGAGGTGCTGTTGGAGGGATTGCAACAGGAGGTTCCGGTGTTGTGCCAGGCATGGTTCTTGGAGGTATTATTGGCGGAGCAGCCTGTGGTGGTGGAGGATTGTGCTATGGAATATATAAAGGAGGAAAAGCAGCAAAATATGATGTAAAGTTATTATATAGAGATTTTAATGTTCTGAAAGAGACTGAAGCTAGAACTAATAAATCTATGCCACAGACTATTCAAGTAGCTCATGATTTTTTTATGTCATTTTTACAGCAAATTGATAAAAAAGAAATGGGATTAAATATTTTTTGTGCTATTTCACACGATATTATGATAATTCCTGTTAAGACAAACTGTGGCCATGTTTATGAATTATTAAGCATAACTAATAGTTTGCAAGACTCTAAAAAGTGTCCTATGTGCAAAAGTAAAATAAAAGATATTACTTTTGATTTTCAAACAATTAAGGCCGTTAATGATGCTTTAGAAGATGCTTTGAGTTATTTGCAAAACTCAGCTGGTGGTCAAAATTTGTTATTATTAAAAAAACATGTTTCAAAAAGAAGTTTTTCTAAATCAGATAATATAACAGAAGAAAAAATTCGAAATGCAAG
>JAAKFE010000014.1 GCA_011065175.1 Candidatus Anoxychlamydiales bacterium | reverse complement strand
TGGTTAAAAAGAAAATGTAGAAGGCTTATGATGCGATGGGAAAGAAAAAGTGAAGTTTGGGATGCTTTTGCTAAATTAGGGTTAATTTATATGTGGATGGAGGTTTTATTAGGATAGGCTCATCTAGTGCTAGTGCATCACAATCTAGTTCAAGTGCAGCTCAAGTCTCTTCTAATAATATACCTCCTCATTTAATATGTGCTATATGTCAAGATATAGCAATAGACCCAGTTGTTCCTACAGCGGATAAAATTAATCGATTGTGCAATCATTTTTTATGTAGAACCTGCGAAGAAACAAAAAGAGCACATGATCAAATGCAAGAGAGAGCAATCACTTGCCCTCAATGCATAAAAAATTATACTGATTCATTACCTGATGAAGACATGGCTAGAAAAGTTCAGGATTTTGTACAAAACCATCCTGGTGTATTTGATAGAAAAACTTATGATGATTTAGTTGCGGAAAGAAAAGAATCAATTCCTTTAACTATACAAATATATAAAACTATAAGTGAGAATGCAGATAATCTCAGTACAATAAAAGATAGAGTACAAAAGATGTTTTCTGAGAATAATACAGACGACAAAGAAATCAAACGTATCTTATTTAGTATAATACGAAGTCAACTTGAAAAAGGAAATTTGGAAGCAGCGAAAAAACTTGTACATTTAATACCACAGACAATAGGAAAATGTTTATTATCAGAGGTGATTCTTTTCGCTAATTTTTAAAAAAGATAATCAGAATAATTTGACTGAAGTTGAAGAATTTATTGGATCATTTACAGATACTGATCCAGCAAAAAAAACTTCATTATTAATTTTATGCCAATTGTTAATAAAGGATATTCCAAATCCGGATTCAATTGAAGATTCAGAAAACAAACGATTTGTAATGATTGCGACAAATAGCTATTTTGAAAAAATTATGGGATACATAGCTAGAGTCGAAAAGTTACCTGATCCTACAATAGATTCATCGAATAGTGCAAATAAGCCCATTGGTATACTTTTTACAAAAATTAATTTATTTTTAAAAGTAGGAAAAAAAGATGGTGCTCAAACTTTTTTATCAGAAGCTTTATCTTATTGTCGAAAGGATAAAAAATATTATCCGCTAGTACTTTTCTTTACAATGCAGATAGAAGATGAAAAAGATGCTTTAATGATCTTGCAAGAGATTGAAAAAGATTATTCAGAAAATTCTTATGATGTTATCCCTAACGTGAAATACTCGATAAATTTTTTATTTGTTGTTGCATATTCCAGGTTTGATGAAATAGGACAATTGGAAAAATTTGTAAAAGAATTGCCAGAAAAAAAACCAAGTCTAGAAGATTTACAAAGAGATGGTTTTCTGAAAGAAACAGAACTAGAAATGATGTCAGATATAGAAAATTTATGTGGCTTTGGTAATTTCGATTCAATTCCTAACAAAAGTGTATTTTTATTTTTGGTAGGAATGAAATATTTAAAAAATCAACAATTTGAAGATGCTTTTAGAATATATTTTGAATTGGCTGCATTTGATGAAGAAAATTTAGTAGATGTATTTATAGATGTTCTATTTAGAGATATATTTCACGATGCTTTAAATAATAAAAATTTTGACTTATGTCAACAAATGATAGATAAGTTGCCTGATGAAAATTCTCTAAAACCTTTATATCGTCAAAGTTTGAGAAATGAAAAAGAGCTTTCAGAAGAAAATTTGAAAGAAGAGGAGGAGGCTCTTCACTCTATGCCTCATAGTTCTTCCTCTTCATCTAGTCGTGCAGAGAGTCCATCTAGTATTGTCTCTTCTATCGGTACAGCTTGTTCTAATCCGCTAATCATGGCAGTAGCTGCAGCCTTTGTTGGAGTAGCTTTATTTTTTGCACAACAAGGAATATCTCGAGAAAATAATATTTAATTTAAGAAGCGGGAATTTTTCTTTTTTTAAATAGGTTTTTAGGCTTTATTTAATATTTAAAGCTTGTAGAAATGTTTGAACTAGGTGATCTTTTTTGAAGACTTTTGATTTATCGTTATTTAAAAAATCTTTGATGTTTTCAAGATAGGTTAAATATTCTTCTTTACTCATTGTTTTAAGATAAATGTAGAGCTCACTATAGCTATTAAATTTTCTTTTATCGATAAAACAGTTTTCGGGAATGTAATCTGTTATATTATCTGCACCTAAATATATAGGAACTGTCCCTGCTTGAAATGAGTCAAATATTTTTTCAGTGATATAACCCTTAATATCTATTGAGTTTTCAAAACATATTGAAAACTTATAATTTTTTAAAGTATCAATTTTATCGATTGAAGTACCTCTGTAGGATTTAAATTCATCTTTGTTCCATCCCCATCCATATAGATCAAAGTCTTGAGGAGCATATTCTTCAAAAAAAATTATAGCTTTTTTCCTTTCTGTATAAATCTCAGATAGGTGAGTAGAGGATTTGTTAGAGATTATTAAAGAACAAAACTTTTTATTATCAAAGGGAATCTCATTTTTTATAACAGCTTTAGCTCTAGGATAGTGAAACTTAAAATATTTTTTGTTGTCGATAAGATCATCTCTGAATGTAAAGACTTTAGAGAAATGCTTTAGATATTTTTTATCGTGATTATAAGGCATGATGCAAGGGGGTTCCCATACAAATAACACAAGTTTATTTTTAGGTAGCTTTTTTATTCTTCTAAGTTTTCTTGGATGGTTGTCAAATACTATGATGTATTTTGCATTTTTTAGATCTCTAATTCTGTAAGAGCCAGTTACTTTAGTATTATATCCACGCTCTTTTAAAACATTGGCTAAATTAAAAAATCCTGATTTGTCCGGACCAAAGATATCTTTATGAAATCCTGTAATAAAATAAATAGTGTCTTCTTTTAGTTTAGATTGAAAAAAGATAGTTAAGGTTATTAGGGTATATGTGATGCAGATTATAGCGACTATATTTTTTTTCATTTTTTTAAATTTCATAAATTTTTAGTAATTTTTTTAACACTTAATAATTTTTAAACGATTTTCTCATTGTTATCAAAAAAAATATATTTTTTTTTATTTCCAAAAATCTTTTTTTCTTTATTATCACAATTAGGGAACTAATATATATATAAGGTATGAATAAGATTTTTTTCATTTTTATCTCTCTTTTTTCTATTGTTTTTGCAGAGCACTTAAAACAGCCAAATCAAGTAGATCAGACACAAAATAAAAAAGTATTGGTTGAAAAACTAAAGAGTTTAGTTTTTCAGGATAAATACTCTGAGATAAGAGATCTCAAAGATCCAATTGTTATTGATAATGTAGATATTCCAGATCCTAATGAATTTAAAAGAAAAATTAAAGAATTCATTGGAGAGCCAATAACATTAGAAAAATTAGATGAAATCAAAGTTTTTGTTGTAAATTATTTTAGAAAAGAGGGATATCCCTTAGTTGGTGTAAATATTCCAGCAGGTCAAGATATTACAGATGGCTCAGTTTATGTAATTATTCAAGTTGCAAAGCTTGGAAAAGTTGAAGTAGAGGGCGCTAGGTATTTTTCGAAAGAAAGAATCAAAAAGCAGGTAAGACTAAAGCCGGGTGAAAAAATTTCAACAAATAAAGTTATTCAAGATTTAGAGTGGTTAAACGACAATCCTTTTAGAAATGTAAACGCAATATATCAAGCAGGAGATAAGTTAAATGAGACTGATGTAATTTTAAATGTTGAAGATAGATTTCCATATAGAGTTTATGCAGGATATGAAAATAGCTCATATACAATTGCTGGAAGCTCGAGATTTGTTGCTGGATTTAACATGGGAAACCTTTTTAAATCAGATCAGCAATTAAACTTTCAGTTTATGAGTGCAAAAAAGTTTAATGATTGGTGGGGAATTGCCGGTAATTATGTAATTCCACTTCCATGGAAAAATATCTTAAAATTTTTAGGTAGCTATTCAAGAGCAATATCTGATGAACAACAATTTCAAAGTGTAACAGGTAAAGGCTGGACCGTTGCATCAAGATATGAGATTCCATTGCCTATTATTGGAAATTTAAGTCACGATTTTATTTTAGGTTTTGATTTTAAAAGAACCAATAACTTTTTGCTTTTTGCTGACAACTTAGTCTTTAATAGATTTATAGATGTAGCTCAATTTTTATTAAAATATCAAGGTACCTATGATGATAGCTTTGGAGTAACTTCTTTTGAGCTTTCTGCATTTTATAGTCCAGGAGGGATCACAAAAAATAATAAAACTTCAAATTTTGCAATCGAAAGACCGGGGGCAAAATCAAATTATGGATATATAGATTTAGATATTGAAAGAGTAACAAGGCTAAAAGCTGATCTATCTTGGGTTGTAAACTTTTTAGGGCAACTTTCTTTTTCAAAACTTTTATTAAGTGAGCAGCTCTCTTTAGGCGGTAATTTTACTGTAAGAGGTTATATGGAAAATGAAGTTACAGGAGATAGTGGTATCTTACTTAAAAATGAACTTAGATTTCCAAATATTCGTTTTCAAAGAAAGGGTTTAAAAAATGCTCTTCAATTCTTAGCATTTTTAGATTATGGATTTGCTACAGATGTAGATAAAAGTATAGTCGAGAGCTCTAAATCTCTATTATCAGTGGGTCCTGGAGTTAGATTTAATATGTCTACTTATCTAACCCTTCGTTTTGATTATGGATTTCAGCTCATAACTGTAGGCGGAAGAACATTTCAAAATGGTGGAAAGTCAAGAGGGCATTTAAGTGTTATTGCATCATATTAAAAAGAGAAAGTTTATGAAGATAATAATAAAAATTTTAATACTTTTTATAGCAACAAATGCATTTGCTAATCCAAGTGGAGAAAAAGTTGTTTCTGGAAATATTCAGATCGAAAGAATAAATGAGATTTTAAAGATTTATCAAAAATCTGATAAAGGTATTATCAACTGGAAAGATTTTTCAATTAGTGAAAATGAGATAACAAAAATTATAGCTTCAAATGATAATGCTGCTATTTTAAATAGAGTAATCTCTTCAAACCCCTCGCATCTTTATGGAAAACTAATATCAAATGCAAATGTTTTTTTAATCAATCAAAATGGGATTCTCGTTGGAAAAAATGCTCTAATCGATACAAAAGCTCTAACTTTATCGACATTGGATATTTCCAATGATGAATTTTTAAATGCAAATGATCTCAGATTTAAATCGAATTCAATAGAAAGAATCATAAATAAAGGGAAAATCCATACTTTTGATGATATATATATCATAGCAAGAGATGTTCAAAATAAAAATGAAATCATATCTGAAAAGGGAAAAGCAAATCTAATTGGAGCTATGGATGTTTTACTCGTGGAGAGAAAAACTCCTCAAATTGGTGTAGGCATAAAAAATCAAGGATCTATAACTAATAAAGGTACTATTAAAGCTCTTAGCGTAGAAATAAAAGCAGCAGGTAATAATATTTATGCCTTAGCCATTAACTCAGAAGGGGTAATTGAAACAAATGGCGCAATTGAAAAAGATGGTAGAGTTATTTTAGCTGCTGAAGAAGGGGTTGTATCTATAAATGGAGAGATTAAATCAAAAGATATTCAAATAACTGCAGATCATATCCATATTGAAAACGAAGCTCTTTTAGATGCATCAACAAAGGATGGAAGATCTAGGATCTTAATAGGTGGAGATTTTAAAGGACAAAATCCTAATGTTAAAAATGCTAAAACCGTATGTGTTCATAAAGGTGCAAGGATTATTGCAGATGCCTTATCTGATAATGAAGCCGGAAGGGTTATTATATTTTCTGAAGATGAGACAACATTTGAAGGTTTTGTCAGCGCAAGTGCTATTCAAAAAGATGGAGGCTTTGTTGAGATCTCTTCTAAAGATAAGCTTAACATGTCTGGAGAGGTTTTCTTAGATTCAGAGTATGGACAAAAAGGACATCTACTTTTAGATCCAGGCAGTATTGAAATTATCCATGGCGATGCAAAAAATAATGGAGCAAATATTTTTACAGATGGATATATCTCAGCACTGTTAAAAAATGCAAATCTTGAGATTTCTACTAAAAATGCAACAAATAATGAAGAACAGACAATAACAATAAATGACAGAGTAAATATCTTATGGAAAGATAAGACAACGCTTACTTTAGAGGCTAACAAGAATATTATAATGAAATCAGGTGCAAGAATTGAAAATACATCTGATGAAAAATTTTTGGCTATTCATTTTAAAACCATAAATGAGAATGGAAATTTTACAGGAATTATATTAGAAAAAGATACTCAGATTCTCTCAAGAGCAGGTAATATCAAACTAGAAGGAAGCTCGGGAAATATTGGTGATAATAATTATGGGATCTTAGCTCAAGGTAAGATAATGACCCAAAATGATTTGGGTGAAGCTGGCTCTATATTTCTTATAGGAAAGGCAAATCGAGGGGATAATAATAATATAGGGATCTATTTGAATGGAGGTGAAATCAGCTCAAAAAATGGAAAAGTATCTTTAAATGGACAGAGTTTTGCAACAAAACAATCAAATGACGGAATTTTATTAGATGGTGGAACCAAAATAATTTTAGAAAATGGATCTCTTGTTATTGATGGAAAAGCATCTGGTACAAATTCTACAGGTGTAAATATAGTTGATGCTAATATTGAAGCTAGAGGATTGTCATCTATAGATATTATAGGAAAAGAAGCTGGCAAAGTTGGTATCGATATTTCAGAGAATGCTAAAATTCTATCTATGGGTGTTATTAATTTAAAAGCTACAAATTCGATTCATGTTCTAGGTCCAATAGTCTCGCAAGGCAAAGTTAAAATAGATATTGGCCTTGAAAAAGATGGAAGATTTGTTTTGAAAAAAACAATTTATGCGAAAAATTTAGAAATTTGTGGAAATGATAATAATGATACTTTTTATTTATATGCTCCTCAAAAATGTAAAATTTTAGCAGGCAAAGCAAACAATACATTGATCTCACCTGATCTAGCAAATATTTATGAAATAACATCTTTAAATGCAGGGGTTTTAAATAAAGATATATCATTTGAAGAGATTCGAAATTTAAAAGGATCAATATATTTAGATGACAGATTTATTTTTACATTAGATGGCAAATTAAATGGTAAAATAGACGGAGGCGGTGGTAAAAACACTATAGTTGCCCCAAATATTGATAATCTATGGACTTTAACATCTGATAATACTGGATATATATATGGCGTTGCTAATTTTCAAAATATTCAAAATTTAGTGGGTGGATCTAAAAATGATACATTTAGATTTTTAACATTATCTAGCATTAGTGGAATTATAGATGGTAGATCAGGATATAACATTATTGATTTCTCATCTTGTATGAATGATTTAACTTTAGATTTACATAAAGTTATAAATATCCAAGAAGTAATTGGAGGAAAACAAAAAAATGTTTTAATTGGACCTGAAAATATAAATGTTTGGTATATAAACGGTCATAATAAAGGTGAAGTTGGAAATATTAAATTTGAAAATTTTCAAAATTTAGTAGGAAGCGGTATAAAAGATACTTTTTATGCTTTAGATAATGCTAAATTGGATGGAGAGATAAATGGATCTGGAGGAAATAATTCACTTTATGCTCCAAATCGCATAAATACATGGCATATTACTGGAGTAAACAGAGGATATATAGAAGATGTTTTAGCTTTTACAAATATCCAAAACCTTTTTGGTTCAGAAAAACAAGATACATTTAAATTTTTAGATTTCGCATATATAACAGGAACTATCAATGGAATGTCTAAAACAAGAAACACTTTAGATTTTTCAAGCTATACAAGCGTTGTTGCTATCGATTTAAATAATATTGAAAATATTCAAGAAATTATCGGTGGAGGAAAAACAACTTTAATTGGAAGGAATGTAGATAATATTTGGGCTATAACAAATGAAAGTTCAGGTGTTTTAAACGAAGAGACAACTTTTGTAAATATTGAAAATATAATCGGAGGCAGTAAAAAAGATATATTTGCCATATCAAAAGATGGAAAAATCCGTGGGTTTATCGATGGAAAAGCAGGAGAAAGTGCAATCTATGCTGCAGACAAAGATAATATTTGGAATATTTATGCTGTAAATACAGGGAAATTAAATGACTCTTTGAATTTTAAAAATATTAAAAATTTAATAGGATCAGATCTAACGGATAAATTCTATTTTGAAAGCTCTGGAAGAATCGAAGGAACAATAGACGGTGGAAAAGGAATTAATAACATTTTGGATTTTTCAAAGAAAGCAGATCCGGTAACCTTAGATCTTAATAAAGTTGCAAATGTAAACACTGTAATTGGTTCAAAAGGTTTAGATACTATAATTGGAAGAGATAAGACCAATGTTTGGTGTTTTTCAGCCATGAATGAAGGATATGTTCAAGATATTAATTTTATTGGGTTTGAAAATATTAGAGGTGGAAAATCTAGTGATATTTTTGTCTTCAAAGATAATACAGGAGTTTCAGGTTTTATTGATGGTGGATGTGATATTTCAATGAATATATTAGATTATTCACTTTGCACAAAATCTATTCAAGCAGACCTTTTATCTGGGGAAACATCCAAGACTTTAAAATCTTCAAATATTCAAGCAGCGGTTTTACCGAAACTCTCTGGTATTAATGCAAAGGATCTTGCTCATTCGATAGAAATACCGCTTTATCAAACTGATAATGTAGAAGATTATTTTGAAAATAGTTTTGTAAGACTTTTTCAAGACTCAAAATTTATGGGTAAAAATGATAGAATTTTAGATGAAGTAAATTTTCCAATATATTTAGCAACAGGTGGATATAATGGATTGGTTTATAGAGCTTCTTCGCCTTTTGTAATAACTAAACAGACATCTAAATCGCAATTTTTTAAAGTTACAATGAGTCCATTTTTAGCAGACAACAGGGTAGCAGATGATTCTGTTAGAATGAAAAACAATTTATATAAACCTATTTTTAATGAAAAAATAGCAGTTCGTGGGGATTTAAAACAGGCAAGTGTGATGTTTGAAAAAGAAGATAGTGGATTTGATCTTGAAGGTTTTACAATTATATCACAAAATATTAAGGAAAAAAGTATAAAACAAAGGCCAAGGTCCTTTCATTTTAACTCTAAATAACAATAGGAGAAATCATGCAAAAATATATTTGTTTAGTTTGTGGCTATATTTATGATCCAAAAGAGAATAACAATGTCTCTTTTCAGGATTTGCCAGCTGATTGGGTGTGTCCTGAGTGTGGAGTTGGAAAAGACCAATTTGAGCAGGTTAAATGAGAGCAATTGAAATAAAAAAGAATATCTATTGGGTCGGAGCGATCGATTGGGAGCTTTCTGAATTTCATGGTTATCTAACTCAGAGAGGCTCTTCTTATAATGCATATCTTATAATTGATGAAAAAATTGTTTTAGTAGACACTGTGAAATCTCATATAACAGATGAGATGATCTCTCGAATAAAAACTATAATAGATCCATCAAAGATTGATATTATTATTTCAAATCATACAGAAATGGATCATTCAGGCTCTATTCCTGAGATAATGAAATATTCTCCAAATGCAACTGTTATTTGCTCTCCAAATGGAGAGAAAGGGCTAAAAAAACATTTCGATACATCGTCTTGGGAATTTAAGGTTGTAAATATTGGAGATAAAATAAACATAGGAAAAAGAGATCTTTCATTTATTTTAATGCAGATGGTTCATTGGCCAGATTCTATGGCTACATATTGCTGCCAAGATAAGCTGCTCATGCCAAATGATATTTTTGGACAACATATAGCATCTTATGAAAGATTTGTAGATGAAAAGCATTTTGATATTGTTATGGAAGAAGCAAAAAAATATTTTGCAAATATTTTACTTCCATATTCTAAACAGAGTCTATCAGCAGTAACAAAAATTGAAAAGTTAGATATTGATATGATAGCGCCCTCTCATGGACTTATTTGGAGAGGCTCTGATGTTGAAAAGATCTTGAAAGCTTATGATAAATGGGATAATAATATTACCGAGAATAAAGCGGTTATAGTATATGATACAATGTGGGGAACCACAAAAAAAATGGCTATGAGTCTCTACAAAGCTTTTGAAGAAAAAAATATAAATGTAGAGATAAAAAACTTAAGAAAAACTCATATTTCTGACATTATGAGAGATGTATTAGACGCTAAATATATTTGCGTAGGTTCACCTACACTTAATAATACAATGATGCCGACAGTGGCTGCATTTTTATATTATTTGAAAGGACTTAGACCTCAAAATAGAATAGCTATAGCTTTTGGATCGTATGGATGGGGTGGACAGAGTTTAGATGAAATAAAACAGATCTTTGAATTTTTAAAGTATCAAATTTTAGATACTATAAAATTTGAATACATTCCTTCTCAAGATGATTTGGATAAAATAGAAAAAGAATTAAAAAATAAGTTAGGTTAAGAAGTAGTTTCCATTTAGACAATACATATAAAAGTCTGAATAATTTTTAATCTAAAAAAGGATTTGATGAAAAAAAAATATTCTCTCATTATTTTTCTTTTTTTAGCTCTCTCATCGTTTTCAATTACAGGCGGTTTTTCTAAAAAGACATTTGTATATAAAACTCTAACAGGCAAAAAAGAAACTACAACTACTTACTTAATAAAGAAGAGAAAAGATGATTTATTGGTTACAAAAACAAACGAGATAGAGATTGCAAATATAATCTATTCCTTAAAATTTGCTTTAAAAGAGATGCATGTAAAGTCTGCAAAAGAAGATACTGATTATAAATTTACTATAGATAATAGAAAGTTAACTTTAATTGGCAAAGCAAGAGGAAGAAGGATAAAAAGGCAATATACTCTCCCTGATAGATGGATTCAAGATTTTACTTTTGGTTTGAGGCCTTTTTTAAATTCTAAAAGACAAAGGTATTCATTTGTAATTTTAAATCCAAATGATTTTACAACAAATGAGCTTATTGCTTCAAAAGAGGGTATTGAGAAGATAAAGATTAACAACTCTACATATAAGGCACAGAGGGTAAACGTTACTCTATCTGGATTTAAATCAATGTTTTGGAAGGCAGATGTTTGGTATGATTTACATACGTTTGATCTTCTTAAATATAAAGCGAATGAAGGGCCTGGAACTCCAATGAGTACGATGTTTTTGGATTCAAAAAATTAGCAATTTTATTCTTATAATTTTTCATTAGATTGTTTAAAGATAAAAAAAACTCTTAATTTTTTTTCTAAATTGTGCACACTAACATTATAGGAGAAAAATGCCTAAAATTGTATGTATAGTAAAAAAGATATTCATTCATTAGATTTAGAAGAGATTTATAAGATCTATAATACCTCTAAAAAGGGTCTAAGTGAAGTAGAAGCTGAAAAAAGATTAAAGCTCTATGGAGAGAACACTTTAAAAGAAAAAGAAGAGAGCAAATTTAAAATATTTATTCGGCAATTTAATAATATTTTGATCTATGTACTTTTTTTAGCATCCTTAATTAGTGTTATTTCTTATAAGTATGTAGATTTTTTTGTAATAATTGTTTTGATATTTATAAATAGCATTATCGGTTTTGTCCAAGAGATCAAAGCTATTAGCTCTATTAAAGCTTTAAAAAAATTAACTGAGAGCAAAACAAAAGTAATAAGAGATAATAAAATTTTAGAGCTTCCATCGTCAAAGATGGTCCCGGGTGATGTTGCAATATTTTCAGAAGGAAGTATTGTAACAGCAGACGTTAGATTGTTTGATTCTAAAAGCTTAATGATTGATGAATCTACAATAACAGGGGAGTCACTGCCTGTTATAAAAGATCATAAAGCTAAGATTTCAAAAGATGCTTTAGTATATGAGCTTAAAAACACACTTTTAACAGGCACGATAGTTGTTAAAGGAAAAGCATCAGCTATAGTTACAAAAACTGCAGATAATACCTATTTTGCATCGATAGCAGAAGAAAAAGAAAAATCTCCGAAAACGCCACTTACTAGAGCTATGTCTGCTTTTTCAGCAAGGTATGTAGCTTTGCTCATAATTCTTTTCTTGATAGTTGGAATTGTTGGTTTTTTACAACATAGATCTTGGCTTAATTTAACTTATATTTTAATAGCTGAACTAGTCTCAGCTCTTCCAGAGGGGCTTCCAATTGTTGTTACTTCTGTTTTAGTTGTAGGAGCCAGAAAACTATCTAAGAAAAAAACTTTAGTTAGATATCTTCCCTCTGTTGAAACTCTCGGTAGTGCAAGCATAATTGCAACTGATAAAACAGGAACGATTACAGAAGGAAAACTAATCGTAAAAGAAAAGTTTTTTTTAGATGAAAAAATGACAAAAATTATAGCATCGCTTGCAAATGATGCTAAAGATAATATTGGAGATCCTTTAGATTTAGCTTTAAAAAACTGGATTGATAATTTTGATGAAATCAAAAATAAATATCCGCAAATAAAAGAATACCCTTTTGATGTTAATTTAAGGATGGTGGCCTCTGTAAATGAAATTGAAGGTAAAAAAAAGCTATTAATTAAAGGCGCATATGAATCTCTCTCTAAAATAGCTCAAAATAAAAATGATTTTACCTCTCTAGAAGAAGAGCTAGATTCTATGTCAAAAAAAGGGCTTAGAATTATAGCTCTAGGCTACGGCGATTATAATGATAAAGAGTTTAAAGATTGGAAGATTAACATCGTTGGATTAGTAGGTTTTTTAGATCCTCCTAAAGAAGGAGTGAAAGAAGCTGTATCTCAAGCTAAAAAAGCTCAAATCAAGGTTATGATGCTCACTGGAGACTATCCTCTTACTGCAAAAGCTATAGCTAAAGAAGTTGGGATTTTTGAAGATAATGATTCTATATTAACTGGCCATGAAATTGATCAAATTGATGATAAAACTCTATTTGAAGATCTAAAAAACACAACTGTACTTGCTAGAATTTTACCTGAGCATAAATCTAGAATTGTAAAAGTTTTGCAAAAAAACAAACACATCGTAGCTGTAAGTGGAGATGGAGTAAATGATATCCCAGCTTTGAAAGCGGCGGATTTATCTATTGCTATGGGATCGGGAACAGAGGCTGCAAAAAATGTCTCTAAAATGATAATAACAGATAGTAATTTAAAAGTGATTATAGATGCTGTTAGAAATGGAAGGATAATTACTAATAATATCAGAAAGGTTATCTATTATCTTTTATCTTCGGGCCTTCAAGAGATTACTCTGATTACAAGTGCAATTTTATTAAATCTTCCTTTGCCTTTAATGCCTCTTCAAATTCTTTGGATAAATATAGTAACAGATGGTGTTCAGGATAAAACTTTTCCCTTTGCAAAAGAAGAGGGAGATGTCATGTTAAAAGGGCCCCAAAAACCAATTAAAAAGTTTTTTGATCTCTCTCAAATTATATATATATTAACCTTTGGTTTTTTTGCAGGATTAATTACGCTTGAGCTTTTCAAACATTTACTAAAGAACTATTCTTATGCTATTTCTTTAACAATCACTTTTACAACTGTAGTTGTAATGCAATGGGCAAATGGTATTCAAGCTCAAAAAGAAACAGAGCCATTTTTTAAAAACATAAAAAAAAGTTTTACTATAAATCCCTATATTTTTGTAGGTATTGGCTTGGGTCTTATCTTGCAACTTTTCGCTGTTTATGTTTTTAAAGAGGCTTTTTCAACTGTAAAAACACCCCTAAAACTATGGATTTATCCATTTATAATGTTTTTGATTGCATTTTTCTTAGTGGAAATAAGAAAATGGATATTTTTAATATTTAGGAGAAAAAAATGAAAAAAATAGCTTTTATATTCATATTTTTATTTGCTGCTAAAGTGCATAGCTTACTTCCTCCTTTTTATCAGAGTGTAAAAGAGATCAAATCTATTTTATCAGATGAAGAGTTTCTAAGTGAAGCGAGTAGCGCATACCCTATTATAGACATAAAAAAAGTAGAAGGTGGTTATTTAATAATTACTTCTGGATATGAGCAATTTGTAGAAATTAACTATATCCCTCAAGAGATGATTGGACCTGCTAAATTTGAATTCAAATTTCATGAAAAAGAGCACATCAATTCCTGTAGGTAAAAGAATAATAAATTAAATAATATTTATTATTTTTTAATAACTAATTATTATTAGTTTTCTATAAAAGTCGCCATTTATTTACAAATAATTATAGACATGTTATAGTTCAATAATTAAGCTTAATAATAAATTTAAATAAAGGTAAATAAAATGAGTACATATGCAGCAAAGCCTTCATCAAAAGGTCAAGATCATGTAGTGGTGGATTTAAAACCTACTAAAAATTTTAATAGACTAGAAACTATAAAAAAGTTTTAAAAATAGCATCAATTATTTTATTTTTAGGTGCTGCAGCTGCTTTTTCATTTTATTTAATGGGATATTTTATGCCTGTAATAATCCCATCGAAGATTTTACTTACAAGCTCTATTTTTGGTGTTACAGCTAGTGCTATTTTCGCTTTTTCTCAAACGATTGTTGAAGGGATGATATCAGTTAAAAAAGCTTGCAGTTCTCGAGCTTCAGAGAAAGAATCAAAATCTAATTCTTTACCATTAGATGTGAGTCTTAGTATAAAGGAGGGAGATCAAAAAGCTGGTATGGTACATGTCATGGAAAAACATGTATCTAAAGGTGAATATCTAGAGTTTTCAAAATTTACTTCAGATGATAAAGCTGAGGTAATAAGACTAATATTAGAAGGCTGGCAAATGACAAGCAAAAAGCTTCTTTCAGATGAAAATGGAAAACAAAAATGGGCGATAGATATGGATAGGAAGATTGGGTATGGTAAAGATAAAAAACCAGCAACAAAATTAATAATTGTGGTTCGAGAATCAGATAATTATTTAATTACAGCTTATCCTCGTTGTTAATTGTAGGTTTTAATATTCAGATTTTTTTTCACTTCTTCTAAGTTCTATTGGGTTGCTTTTTTTAGTATATTATCGAGATTTAATTTGCGCTGAATATTTTACTATATATATCCCTAGCGGTCCGATAAAAGGATATAATTTGAGGTAGAAGATAAGTATCGGTATTAGGAGGCTTATGAGCATTGGTGCCAGCTCCTCTGTCTTGGTTGCTAGAAGATGTTTTTGATTTTTTAGGGGGATAAAAAGATTTTGGCTTTTTAGGTACATAAAAAGGTTTTTTATTTCCAATTGAAGTTATATCTTCTGCTCTTTTCCTTTTTAAGGATCTTTTTTTCCAGTCTCTCACTTTTGGAAATACTGTAATTAGCTGTGCAAAATCTACGGGTTTTCTAAATTTATCAAGCTTTTTTAATTCTCCTGCAGCTGGCAGAATTTCAATAAAGCCTTTTTTGCCATCTACTTCAAGTTTTCGATGTTTATAACTATGATCTACTCCTCTTAGAGTTTTTATTTTTCTATTTTCATCGCTTACTATTTCAAAGTAAGCTTTTATAAATTCAGGAGTAAGAATAACTCCGCCTGTTGTATTATTTATCGCTAATTCACTAAAAGATATTTCTCCTAAGCTAAAGCTAGTAATATCGCTTTTTCTATAGAATTTGGTTAAAGTAGAGTATTTAATTAAAAAATCTTGAACTTTTAAAATACTTAAAATTTGTTTAGCTCTTTTTTTAGTAATTTTATCAACTTTTAATAATTTTTCTACGTCACTTTTATTATCCTCACTTTGTGATATTATATATGCTTCTATAGCTATTATTTCTTCTATTAAGTCACAATTTTTTTTGTTTCTAAGGTGCTCTGGTAAAATATTTAAAATTCTATCAGATAATGTAGTTTTTTTATCTTTCTCAATTAACATCTCAGCTCTTTCAGAGGGATTATTTAAAAGTTCATTTAAATCAATGTCAGGATCTAAAGATCTATGGGTAAGGCATGTATATTGATATTTGTTATTTTTATCTTTGGCGCTAACTAAAACGCTTAAAGGAAAAGTCCTAAAAACTTTAGCTAATTTTTTCGAGAGTCTTTCGCTATCATAAAAATGCTTTTCACTTTTATGAATACAAGCATCTTGGCTGAGATCAATATTTTCATGCTTACCCCTTATTAAAACAACTTCATTTGGATTAAGCATTTTAAGTTTCATTAATAGATTTAAAACTTTAAAGCTATGTTTTCCCTTATTTATGTAATTTCCTAAAAAAGCTATTACTATTTTATCTTTATATTTTTCTTTAACTTCAAAATTTTCATCTAAATAACCTTTCTCTTGTAGAGTCTTTAAGTATTTTATTAAACTTGTAAAATCACCATGTATATCTGGTTTTAAAACTAATTTAGAGCCGCTTTCTAATTCTATTTTTTCAATTTTACCAATATATTTTGTGTCTAAAGCTTTAGATTTTGATAGGTATTTATCTAGAATTTTAATGAACATATTAGGCGTTAGTTGTTTATCTGAAAGATCAAATTCAGTTATTTTTTCACTAACTTGAGGGTTTTTATTGAATCTTGAAATAATCGTTTTAGCAAATGTTGAAACTAAAGATAGACCCATAAATACAACAGATGAGTTAAATAGCAGCTGAGATGATATATTTATAATATGAATTCCTGTAAAGCTACTTAAAGCAAAAATAGTAAAAGATCCAACAGCAGCTAAAAACAACGCTAGAGAAGCTACTTTTAGAACTGTTTTTATAGTCTCGTATCTAAGACAAAGATCTTGTTTACTTAATGTTGCTTTATTCTCTTTAGGCGCGTTAGAGCCGCTCGCTGCAGTAGGTGAACTCATTTAATTTACCTTTATTAAAAAAATAAAAATTATTGTTTAATTGTTATATTATAGCATTTTAGTATATATAATATCAAACAATGACAGCCATGTTATAAGTTAATTAAATTATTTATTATTTAAAAATTTTTCTGCTGAAAAATTGAGATAGAAATTCTCAAAAAGAAATTATTATTTGTAATAAAATAATTTTGCCTCAAGTCGTCTCAAAGGTAATAAATAGCGGATTATTTAAAAAATTATTTAATGATTCTCTTCTCATAGTTTTGTCAACTTTAATTTATTATTATATATAAAAAAAATTGTTTTAATTAATAATTTGTTTAAATAAACACTTGACACATCTTTATTCTAGGGTTATTTTCAAGTTAAAATTTTATTTATAAGGTTTGTATGAAAATCATAGTTCCTTCTAGTGGAGAAGATATCACAAGTAAGATCGATGATCATTTCTCAAAAGCTAAATATTTTATATTTATGGATACCCAGAAAGATGTTTGGGAGGTTTTTGAAAATGAGTACATCCATGATAAACACCCAGGTGATAAGATAGCTCAAAAAGCAATAGATCTAAAAACTGAAAATGTAATAGTAACTCACATCGGCCCACACTCTTTTGAAATCTTATCTAAAGCAAATATAAAAGTATTTTATTTTGAAAAAGGAAGTGTAAAAGAAGCTATAGATAAACTAAAAAGAAATGAACTTGCTCAAATGTTTAAAGCTAATAAAAAACATGGAAAACTATTTAAAGAGGATTAGTCTTAAGGGCTAGTCCTTAAAGACTAGTCTTCTTCGATTTTAGGTGCTTTTCTAAGCTGCTTTTTTTTAGATAATTTTTTTTTATCTTCTATCATTTTTTGTTTTGCTTTTCTTGATCTTCTCTTTTTTTGTTTTTTAATTTTATAGATCTTTTTTTGTTTTTCAGATTTTTCTTTAAATAGTTTTTGTTCTATTTTTGAGCAAAGCTCCTTTCTAGCTATATATCTATTAAGCTCTCTTGATCTCTCTTTTTGACATTTGATCGCTATTCCAGTTGGTATGTGTTTTAAATATACACAGCTATGTGTTTTTTGAATTTTTTGTCCACCTCTGCCAGATCCCAAAATGAATTTTTCCACCAAATCTTCTTCTTTAATATTTAGTTTTTTCATTTTAGTTTTTAAAGCTTCAGCTTTTTCTTTTTTCATAATAGAATTTTAAATTCCTTATCTTAGCTTAACTTTAAAATATCTAAGTTTTGTTTATTAAGAAATAACAATTTAAAAAAATTGTTTTTTTTATTCTATAATGAATTATATAGGGTCTAAGGTAGCGTTTAGTAGAGGCGGCAGAGTTTTATTTATGGATATGATAAAGAAAATAACTTGGGTTTTATCTGTAATTGTATTAGCAAATAGTGTGTTTGCAGATGATTCAGAAATTGCAAGACATTGCGAGAATTGTAAACCCAAAGAGCCAGTTGAATGTGATCCTTGTTATGAAAAGTCACGAGATAAACTATATGATCAAGGATATGGAATATGTGAAGATATTTTACCTGAAGCATATAATGCTCCTGGAAGGATTGATATATGTAAAGATATTGATTTATATGTCACAGGTAATTTTATTTATTGGAAACCTCTTTTAGATCAAGTGGAAATAGGAATAACTCGCTTTGAAGATACTAGTGGAGAGAATATTTTTTTTGAAGATATAAAATTTATAACCGATTATAAACCTGGATTCAAAGTAGGATTCGGTTATAATTTTAGTCATCATGATAATTGGCATATATATTCTCAATATACAAGGCTTCATGAAACGAAAAGTATAAATTTTGTTCCAACCCGTCCTTCTGGTATTACGAGTGGGGTTTTTTATCCAACTAATATAGGCTTTCCTGTAACGGGTTCTATTCCTGGGTCAGACATTAATACTACGTTTAAAATCGAGTTAGACAAAATAGACTTTGAGCTAGGTAGGGTGTATTATATAGGCGCTAATTTAATTACTACACTATTTGCTGGAGCAACATGTCACTTTTTGGATCAAAGCTATGATCAATTTGTTATAAATATACCTTCTTCGGTTGATTTTAAAACCTTTTTTAAAAATGATTCATGGGCAATTGGCCCTAGACTCGGATTAGAGACAAAATGGATTTTTTATAGAGGTTTTAGACTGTTTGCAAATGGAGCTTTTTCATTGATGTTTTCAGAAAATGATATGTCAGGTTTGTTTGTTGTTTTTACCTCTCCTGTAGTAACAAGAAATTATAAAAAGGTAAAAAAGGAAATAATTCGTGATGTTGAAGAATTAGCTATTGGTTTTGGGTGGGGATCTTATTTTGTAAATGATAAATTGCATATAGATCTGTCTGTTGCATATGAAGCTCAGAGATATTCTCATACTAATTATATGAACTACTATAGTCATCTAGTGAATACTGGGATCAGCTCTACATTTTTAGAAAAGCCAGGCGATGCTTTTTTGCATGGGTTAACCGTATCTGCTAGGCTAGATTTTTAATTTTAAGTGATTTGTTTTTATTAAATTGAATAAAAAGATAAAGTTTGTTTTTGTTCTTTTTTTGTATGATTTTCTAAAAACAAATAATTAGCAAAAAGTCTTGGGGCATGAAAATAAATTTAGATTAGTTAAATAAAAAAAAAAATTTACTTTTTATTCCTTTTCTTTCTACAATCTTTTTTTATTGATATATAAACTAAAGATTCTTTAAAAATAACGGAGCTGTTTTTATGAATTTATCTATAAAAATAACATGGATTTTACTTTCAATTGCAATAACAAGGAGCGTTTTTGCAGATAATTGTGAGCCATGTCCACCAAAGGAGCCAGCTAAATGCGATCCTTGTTATGAAAGAGCGCTCGATAAACAATACGATCAAGGACATGGAATATGTGAAGGTATTTTACCTAAAGCATATAATGCTTCTGGAAGCATTGACCTTTGTGGTGGTTTAGGAGCATATGTAATAGGTAGTTTTATTTATTGGGAATCTCTTGGAGATCAATTAGATTTAGGAAGAGTAAGGATTACATCGCCTACTCCTCAGGAATTAGAATTTCTTGAATTTAAAACAGGCTATCACATGGGATTTAAAGTAGGCTTAGGTTCTCATTTAAAAAAAGATAATTGGGATTTATTTTCTCAATATACTAGGCTTCATAAAAAAGAAAATACAATATTCGATCCGGCTAACAAAACAGGAACTTTCTCAACCTCTTGGTTTCAAACTATTTCATCATCAATTATCCTATCGGAAATAATATCAGGTATAAGAGCTTCTTGGAAAATAGAATTAGATAAAATAGATTTAGAGTTAGGTAGATCTTATTATATCGGAAACTCTGTTATATCTAGGTCATTTGTATCATTATCATTTTATATGTTAGATCAAATATATGATTTGGCTCTCAGCGTACCTCCTAACCCGGCCCTCGGAATAGACGTTGGAATATTTAATACGTCAATTAAAAATGATTCTTGGGCGATAGGTCCAAGATTCGGCCTTTCAACTTCTTGGTTTATTTATAAGGGATTTAATCTTTTTGGATCTGCTACGTTAAGTTTGATGTTTGCTGAAAATGAGATTTCAGGATTAGGAATAGAAGATAGCATTACATATACGGTGAAAAAAAAAGATATATATATTCTTCGCGATGTTGAAGAATTTTCTCTTGGTCTTAGTTGGGGTTCTTATTTAACACATGATAAATGGCATTTTAATATATCTGCAGCATATGAAGCTCAAAGATATTCTCATACCAATTATATGTCATATGTATCTCAATTAAATGATCAGAGCAATGAAGTAAAACCCGGAGATCTTTATCTGCATGGTGTGACAATCGTTGCTAGATTTGATTTCTAATTTTTTAATAACCTACTTTTAATAAAGGGAAAATAGAGCTTATTCTTCCTTTTTTTTATTCTACAAATGGAATAAAAAAAGAGTGAAATTTACAAAGTTTGAGAAAAAAAATATTTTTCTTTTTTTAATTTTCGTTTTTTCCTACAATGGATTTTTAAAAGAATGTGAACTAGAAATTTTTAAAAATAACGGAGGTATTTTTTATGAGTTTAATTAAGAAAATATCTTGGATTCTACCTGCTATAGCTCTGACGAGCGGAGCATTTGCAGATAATTCAGATATTTCAAGTTATTGCGATCCATGTCCACCAAAGGAACCATCTGAGTGTGATCCTTGTTATGAGAAGTCTCGCAATAAACCATACGAGCAAGGATATGAAATATGCGAAGGAGCTCTTCCTAAAGCATATAATGCTCCTGGAAGAATTGATATCTGTGAAGGTATAGACGCATACGTTACAGGTAGTTTTATTTATTGGGAAATATTTGGAGATCAATTAGATTTAGGTAGTGCTAGAACTGATACAGATACTCCAATTACAGTTAAAGCAATAAAATTCACAACTGAGTATGAGCCAGGTTTTAAAATTGGATTAGGCTCTCATTTTAGTCATGATGATTGGCATTTATATGCTCAATACACAAGACTTCATGCAAATGAAAGCACAACATGGAAACCAACAGTTGGTGCAACTGGAGTGTTCATTACTCCTTTTTTTTTAAATGATACTTCTAATTCTCATTCGTTTAACTTTACTGATATTCCAAATGGAGTTACAAGTAAATGGAAAATGGAGTTAGATAAAATTGATTTAGAATTAGGACGTGCATTTTATGTCGGAACTAATCTAATCACTACTCCATTTGTTGGTTTATCTGGACATTGGATGGATCAAAGCTATTCAATGAGCTTAACAGATGGTCGTACTTCAGGCGGTGGAGTTTTTAGTGGTCTCATTAAAAATGATTCTTGGGCAATTGGTCCTAGATTTGGTTTTGAATCTAAATGGATTTTCTATGAAGGATTTAGACTATTTGGTTATGGAGCTTTTGCTTTGATGTTTTCAGAAAATGATATGTCTGGAAATACAGTAGAATCTGATACTGCATATACAGCATCTAAAGTTGAAGAACTTATTGTTCGCGATGTTGAAGAGTTAGCTATTGGTCTTGCTTGGGGATCTTACTTCACAAGTGACAAATGGCATATGGATTTGTCTGTTGCTTATGAACTTCAAAGATATTCTCATACAAACTATATGAGCTACTATTCTCAATTAGCATTGAGTGGAACAGAAGTAAAACCAGGTGATACTTTCATGCATGGTTTAACTCTATCTGCTAGATTTGATTTCTAATTTAAGTAATTAAATCTTATTTTAAGTTAAAGGGAAGGTTTTTTTTACCTTCCCTTTTTTTTATGGCTATTTTTTCTAGAAGATTTCTTTCTAATTATCAAAATTAATTAATTTCATGTTATTTAGTTGACAGATAATTCAATTATCTATTAACACTCCAATTAGATAAACAAGAGAAATCAATTATGAAAAAATCTTCAAAAAAAAGAATAAAAAAATCTCCTAAAAAGAGAATGAAAAAAACTTCTAAGAAAAGTGTGCCATTTATTATACCCTCAATTCTTATTACTTTAGCTATTTTTGTTTTTTTTCAGTTTTCAGAAACTAAAGATAATAATTTTTTAATGAGAATTTTTCAAAAATATCTAGGTAAAAATGAATCTAAAAGAGAATCTTTTATAATCTTAGGTAAAAGAGGAAATTTAGTTGTCGACGCTAAAATCGAAGATGATAAAGAGTTAAATGAAGAAACAGATTTAATAGAATCTTCAAGCTATTTAACGAAGATGGTAGATGAAAAACCTACTAAAATTGAAAAATCAGATAGTGAAGTTCTAAAAATATTTTCTCTAAACGATGAAATCGCATCTCAAGGTGAGTGTAATCCTTGTGAAGAAGAGATGCTAAAAAAATCGTATATTCAAGGAGAGGGGATCTGCAGATATGATCTTCCAATGGGATACAATGCACCTGGAAGAATTGATATTTGCAAAGGAAGATGTTTTATAACAGCAGATTTCATCTATTGGGAATCTCTAGCAGATCAATTAGATTTAGGAACAGTAAACATTACTGCGCCATTGCCACAAAAATTTGAGATTATTAAATTTAATACAAGCTATCAACCAGGCTTTAAAGTAGGGGTAGGCACTCGTTTTAAAACAGATGATTGGGATTTATATTCTCAATATACAAGACTTCATGAAAAAGAAAGTACATCGTACAATCCAGCTAACAAACTTGGAAATTTTTTAACTTCTTGGTTTCAAACAGATCCAGGGTCTTTTGACTTATCTCAAATAACGTCAAATATAGTCGCTTCTTGGAAAGTAGATTTAGATAAAGTAGATTTAGAGCTAGGTAGATCTTATTATTTAGGTTCTAAGCTTATTGCAAAACCAATTATATCACTATCGTATCATAGCATAGATCAAAGTTATGCTCTCAGTTTGACTGAAGGGACTACAGTTCAACGGGTATCTGTAAAAAATGATTCTTGGAGTTTAGGCCCTAGATTTGGGTTTTCAACTTCTTGGTTTATGTATAAAGGATTTAATCTTTTTGGATCTATTTATCTGAGTTTAATGTTTGCTGAAAATCAGATTTCAGGATCAGGAAATGAAGATTTAATTTCCTATAGAGTGACAAAAGTCGATAAGCATATTCTTAGAGATGTTGAAGAGTTCGTGATCGGCCTTGGTTGGGGGTCATATTTTACAAATGATAGATGGCATTTTAATATATCTTTGGCATATGAAGCTCAAAGATATTCTCATACAAATTATATGTCTTACGTATCTCAAATGAATTCAGAGACTAATGAAGTGAAACCAGGCGATCTTTATATGCATGGTATGACAATTTCTACTAGGTTTGATTTTTAATGATTTTTAAAAACTATAAATATAAAGAAGCTTTTTCAAAGCTTCTTTATATTTACTGTCACCATTTTTTAAATTATCGGAATTACTTTTTTAATTAAATTTACACCAGGCGCATTTTCTAAAAGGTGAAGTAATTTGAATTTCCCAAGCACTGATTTTAAAATTGCTTGAGCAATCGCTTTTTCGATTTCATCAATTGGAAAGCCTGTTTCATCAGTAATGTTATAAAACTCTAATTTATCAATCGTTGGAAATGTCTCTTTTTGTCCATCTGCTTTTGTTAAAATAACCGTTATGTTGTATAGAGTTAGTTTTTTTATTAGATATTTTCTTTTTGTCTCTTTTTTAGATTTTGTAGGGGTATTCATTAGAGTTACCCAATTATTATTAGAGCCAGATGAATTATAAAATTCTAGTCCAATAATGTTGTTAGAAAGCGTAAAAGAATCAATTGTTAAAGTCTCTGATCTTATTTCAGATAAAGATGATCTAACATCAATTTTTTTTGAAAAAAAAGAACTATCAGTTTTTGAGCCTTTTGGCGTGCCAATATTTAGATCATCAATCTTTAAATGCTTTTTAGTAATGGTAACATTTTGAATAGATACAGGAACCTGAAACTCTTTAGAGAGCATATGAGCAACGATATTTGGGAAATTAAACCAAATAACAAACCCTAGAATGAAGATAATTATTATAAATGAGAAAAATGGAATAAAAAACTTTTTCATCGTCAAAACCTACTATTTTCTTTTTTTTATATTATAAGTATTTAAAAAAAAACACAAATTGTTCATATGTAAAAATAGAAAAGATAAAAATAGGAGTAGAGTTTATGAAGAAATATTCCCCGTGGTTTATTGCTTTATTTGTAATAATACTTGTCGTTGTCGTAGTTTGGATAATAAAAACACCAATTATAGCGTCTTATTTATCAAATAAGTTAAAGACAGATGTTTCAATGTCTAACATTGCGATTTCTACTAAAAAAATGACGATTAAAAATTTTAGAATAAAAAATCCAAGAGGATCCAAGAGTAGATATGCTTTTATAGCTAAACAAATTGAGGTTAATTACTCATTTTCAAAACTTATGTCTTCTCCTTCAATAGTAGATAGCATATTAGTTCAAGATATAAATTTAGATATAGAGTGCTCAAATCCACTGTGTACTAAAAATAATTGGACAACTATCGTTGATAATATCAATGCAAAAGAGAGAAAAAGTGCAAGTAAAAAAGAAGTGATATTAAAAACGCTTAGTTTGAAAAATATGGACGTAGCAATTACTGGCTTGGGTCTTGATTTTAATAAAACTAAAAAGACAAATATTCCATCCATCGAATTTAACAATATCAGCAATAAAACAGGGTTTCCAACTCAGCAATTAATTGCAGCGATTTTTAGATCTGCAGGTTTGAAAGATTATTTGAAAGGTATTTTAGAAAATCAAGGATTTTGGGAAGGAGTGATCAAAGGTTTTAAAGAATTAGGATCTTCGGATAATTCCCTAGAAGAGAGTATTAAAGCTATTTGATTCTCTTTTTTTTAAATAGAGATTTTAATCTATTTAGCCTACATAGCTTTGCCAGCATATAAAAAAACAAGCATTATCTTTTGATAATGCTTGTTTTTTATCACTTTAATTAATCGAGGACTTTTGATTAATATCCCATTCCGCCCATTCCTGGCGCCATTGGAGGGGCACTCTCTTTTTCTTCTTCTTCTGTTATAATAGCTTCTGTTGTTAATAAAAGAGCCGCAATTGATGCAGCAAATTGAATTGTACATCTAACTACTTTTGTAGGATCTACAATTCCGTTTTCGAACATATCAACATAGCTATCTGTTGCAGCATCATAGCCTTCAGTCGGTTTTAAGCTTTCAACTTTTTGGATGATTATAGAGCCTTCTACTCCAGCATTTGAAGCGATTTGACGAAGAGGCGCTGTTATAGCTTTTTTAACTATTTCAGCTCCGATTTTTTCATCGCCTGTTAGAGAGCTAATAAGAGCGTCTAGAGCGTCTTTAGTTCTGATAAAGGCAATTCCACCACCTGGTAAAATCCCTTCTTCTACTGCAGCTTTTGTCGCATTCTGAGCATCGTCTACTCTATCTTTTTTCTCTTTAACTTCAAGCTCTGTTGCTCCGCCAACTTTAATGATAGCAACTCCGCCAGTTAGTTTTGCTAATCTTTCTTGAAGTTTTTCTTTGTCATAATCAGAATCGCTATTTTCTATGTGAGTTTTGATCTGATCGATTCTATTTTGAATCTCTTCTTTTTTGCCAGCTCCGTCAACTAGTGCTGTCTCTTCTTTTTTGATAATAGCTTTTTTGACTTTGCCGAGCATTTCTAAAGTTGTATTTTCTAGTTTTATTCCTAGATCTTCTGAGATGAATTGTCCTCCTGTTAAAATTGCAATATCTTCTAACATTGCTTTTCTTCTGTCTCCAAAGCCTGGAGCTTTTACAGCCACAACTTTTAGATTTGCTCTTAGTCTGTTAACGACTAAAGTAGCAAGCGCTTCTCCTTCTATATCTTCTGCAATGATTAAAAGAGGTTTTCCTGTCTCTGCAGTTGATTGCAAGATAGGTAAAAATTCTTTCATCGAAGATATTTTTTTCTCATATATAAGAACAAAAGCATCATCTAGTTCAGCTTGCAGTTTTTCTGGATTTGTAATAAAATATGATGATAAATAACCTCTATCGAAATTCATGCCTTTTACAACATCTAGAGTTGTTTCAAACCCTTTCGCTTCTTCAACTGTGATTGTTCCATCTTTTCCAACACTATCCATTGCTTTTGCAATGATTTGACCAATCTCTTTATCTCCATTCGCTGAAATTGTTGCAACTTGTGCTATTTCTTTTGTATTTTTAATAGATTTAGAAAGTTTTTGAAGTTTATCAACTATTGTTTTGGTTGCTTTTTCAACACCTTTTTTCAAGTCCATTGGATTTGCGCCGGCTGTAATGTTTCTTAAGCCTTCTGAATATATAGCTTCAGCTAAAATAGTCGCAGTTGTTGTTCCGTCTCCAGCTTTATCTGCTGTTTTATTAGCGACTTCTTTTACCATTTGAGCTCCCATATTCTCATGTTTGTCTTCGAGCTCAATTTCTTTTGCAACAGTAACGCCATCTTTTGTAATTTGTGGTGATCCATAAGATTTGTCTAAAACAACGTTTCTACCTTTTGGTCCCAAAGTTACTTTGACTGCAGCGGCTAGAGTTTGTACTCCTATCAAAATTTTTTGCCTTGCCTCTTCTCTAAATTTAATTTTTTTTGCTGCCATTTTTTTACTCCTATTTTTAAATGTTTTTATTCTTCAACAATAGCGATGATATCATCTGCTTTCACAATAATAAACTCTTCATCGTCGATAGTAATTTCTTGTCCAGCATATTTATCCATGAAGATAACGTCTCCAATTTTCACTGGCATTGAGATAGTTTTATTCTCATCTGTTACTTTTCCAGGACCTATTGCAATTACTTTTGCCATTTCCTGTTTTTTCTTAGCTGAGTCAGGAATTATAATCCCACCTTTTAAGGTCTCTTCGCTCTCTAATCTTTTAGCTACCACTCTATCAGAAAGT
>JAAKFE010000013.1 GCA_011065175.1 Candidatus Anoxychlamydiales bacterium | reverse complement strand
CTAACAGAATCGTCAATTTCAAATTTGTTACACATCGGAAACCATTTTAAAATTTCAGGATCAGAGATCCATTTTGTTAAATATTTAGCATCTGATTTTTCAGAAAATCTGATCTTTAGCTTATCTATTTCAACCATAAATCAAACATTATTCTCGTTTTATATTGATTGTTATCCTTTATATACTTTTCTTGGGCAGCGAATTTTTCGAACTTAAATTTTTCTAAAAGAGAGATAATTTTACACCCTTCAAAAACCTCTACAAATAAGGACTCTAATTTAAAATGATTTTTTGCAAGATGAATTAGATTTTTTAGCATGTCAGAACCAATGCCTTTTTTACGAAAATCTTCATCTACTATTAAATAAATCATAGCTTCGTGAGCAAGTTTTTTATAAGGCATTAAAAATAAAGTTCCAATAGAGACCACTTTATTGTTTAGCACTCCTGTTAGAGAAGCTTTAAATTTAGAAAATCCAATCCAGTTTCTTGCGCTATCTTCTGTCTCTTTTTTTGTAGAAAATATAAACCATTCATTATTTTCTTTTTTAGAGAGCCATTTAAATAAATGATCATAATCGGACATTTGAGAATATCTAATATCTAACTCTTCCATCTATGAATATTCCTTAAGGTAAGCTTCTACAAATATATCTATTTCTCCATCTAATACAGCTGTGGCATTTGAGGTTTCTACCTTTGTTCTAGCATCTTTAACTAGAGTGTAGGGCTGAAATACATAACTTCTAATTTGTGACCCCCACTCTATTTTCTTTTTCTCTCCCCTTATCTTACTTATTTTTTCTTCTCTTTCAAAGATTTCTTTTTCATAAAGCTTAGATTTGAGCATTTCTAAACACGTTTGTCTGTTTTGAATTTGAGATCTTTCGCTTTGACAGGTAACTATCATCTTAGTTGATAAATGAGTTATTCTAACAGCTGAATCAGTAACGTTTACGTGTTGACCTCCTGCGCCTGATGCTCTAAAGGTATCTACCCTTATATCTTGCGGTCTTATCTCTATTTCAATATCTTCAGTAATTATCGGAGAGACATCCACAGATGCAAAGCTAGTATGTCTTCTTTTGCTCGCATCAAATGGTGAGATTCTCACTAATCTATGAACTCCTTTTTCCGATTTACAATATCCATATGCAAAGCCCCCTTCAAATTTATAAGTAATGCTTTTTATTCCAGCAACGTCACCATCTACTTTATCTATTATAGATACTTTAAACCCTTTTTTATTAGCATATCTTTCATACATCCGAGAAAGCATCAAAGCCCAATCACAAGACTCTGTGCCTCCAGCGCCTGCATTAATTGATAAAAAACAACTCGATGGATCTAACTCGTGAGATAGCATTTTTTTCACTTCAAGATCTGATAGTTTTTTTTCAAGATTTTGAATCTCTTCTATAATATCATTAATCAAACTTTCATCTTTTGTTTTTTGAGCTTCTATAAAAAATTCTTTTAAATCTTTAAAATTTTTTGATATCTCCTGAAATGGAATAGTCCATGATTTTAAAATATTAATCTCATTAAGAGTTTTTTTAGCTTTTTTTTGATCATCCCAAAATGTGCTTTTAGATATTTCATTTTCTAATTCAACTATCTTTTTTTCTTTTGAAGCTACATCAAAGATACCCCCACATTTCATCAATTCTATTTTGAATGCTTTGCAGCAGCTCTTCAATATTATATATCATTTAATTCTCCTATATCTTAAAAAAACCAAAATAATTATACCTCAAAAAATAAAATTTTGCAAAAAGTAAAAACAAGAAAAATTAAAAATTTTTAATAAAAAGTTTGATCTTCTCTTTACATAAATCTTTAACGAGTTATAATGTCTAGAAAATTTATGAAAAATTATATAACTTTTTGGAGGTAATTAATGGCTAATAATGTAGCTAGTGTCACATCTTCAGCAAAAGCTGTAGGACAAAGTATTTTAGATAAAGGATCAAATGCTGTAAAATGGGGAGCTCATAAAGTAGGTGGCCTAGGAGGATCCTTAGGAAACACCGCAAGAAGCGTTAAGAATTACGTTTTTGGATTTTTTAAAAATCTTAATCTTAGTCACCATTTATCTGTTGCAGGAACTCACCTAAGTAATTTTTATCAACATGTAAAAAATAACAAAGTTTACTCTTTGGGAATTGCAGGTATTGCTGCTGGAATAACATATTTAGCAGTTGTTCTACTCACACCCCAACCTAAAGTTTAATACAATTTCATGGCAGCAAGAAAAAAAACTTGCTGCCCTGCTTTTCTATAAAAAACCCCTTCTAAATACATTTTAAGCAATGTTTTTCTTTTTTTTAACTAGAAAGCAGAAAAATTTAAATAAAAAAATTTACGATTTCTTTTGACTATAAATTGCCTATAGAGATAAAAAAGATTTTATTGGAGAATAAATTTTAGTAAACTTAAGTTTTAAAGGAGAAAAAACTATGGCTAAAAAAAAAGCACCGTCAAAATTTATGGCGCCCTTAAAAGTAAGCAAAGATCTAGAAGTTGTTGTTGGCAAAGGACCAATGCCAAGAACAGAAGTTACAAAAAAATTATGGGTTTATATTAAAAGAAAAAAACTTCAAGATGAAAAAAATAGAAGAAACATTAATCCAGATGCAGCACTAGCTAAAGTTTTTGGATCAAAAAAATCTATTAACATGTTCAAAATGACAAAACTAATTTCTAAACACTTATCATAATTTTTTTAATTAGCCCAAAGACTAAATATCTTTGGGCTTTTCTATCACACATTTAAATTCCTTCTCTTTTTTTTAAATTAAATCGCTGAGATAAAAAAAGCTTTTTTTTGTTATACTATTAATCATCGATAATTTTTTAAAATCAAACAAAGAATTAGACCTTAAAAAAAAAATTAAATATGAAAGAATACAAATACAAAATGCTTATATCTTACGATGGAACGAACTACTCAGGTTGGCAAGTCCAAAAAAATAATTCAACCATTCAAGGCTCTATTGAAAATATCTTAAGTAAAATCTTAAGAAAAAATATAAAAATTATTGCAGCAGGAAGAACTGATGCCAAAGTACACGCTTTAGAGCAAGTAGCTCATTTTAGCTATAATAAAAAGTTAGACTTAAAAAAAGTTTTATTTTCTTTAAATTCTCTCATCTCTAACGATATTAGAATAAAACAAATTATTGAAGTAGATTCAAATTTTCATGCAAGATTTTCAGCAAAATCAAAAATCTATAGATATCATATTTTTTTTAAAGATATACAAGATCCTTTCTCTAGAATGTACTCATATAAACCAGATTTTAAATTTGAAATAGATCTTTTAAAAAAAGCAAGCCTCTATTTTCTAGGAACTCATAACTTTTCATCTTTTGCAAATAAACAATATACTGGATCAGCATTAAATAACCCTATAAAAACAATCAAACGAATAGATATTAAAAAGAAAAAAAATGAAATAATTTTAGAGTTTGAAGCTGACGGATTTTTATATAAAATGGTTAGAAATATTGTCGGCACTCTTTTAGATGTCGCCAATGGCAAAACCCCTCTCGATAACGTTGAAAAAATAATTAAAGCTAAAGATCGAAAAAAAGCATCAAAGCCAGCTGAGCCTCAAGGTCTTTTTTTAGTAAAAGTTATTTATTAAAAATTTAAAAAATACTACTCATTTAAAAATTCTTTGAGATATCTAATTACTTTTGGAGAATAACAAATCCAGCTATGTGATGCTTTAACATCAATCTGTTTACATGGACTATTTAATTTCGTCTCTGAAAGAGCTACTTTGCCATCATTTTTCTCATTAATCCAGGGACTGACGCCCAATGTGCCGACGATTTGCAAAACCCCCATATCAGGCGGGAAAATGCCTAAATCATCAAAATCTTTTTTTTCCATTAGCTCCGAGCCCGCTTTATTTTTAAAAAGAAATCTCACTAATTTTGATTTTTGAAGCTTTTGAGCTACTACTGAGCCTTTATTTGGTGCTGCAATTAAAATAGCTTTTCCAATTTTAGCCTCAGCAGGACAATTTGGGTGATTAATTGCATTTCTTAAAACAAGTCCTCCCATAGAATGGGTTACAAAATTTATAGGCTCATTTGGATTTTTTTTAGATATTTCAATGAGCTCATTTACAAGATCGTTAGCATGCTCATTTATATATTTGTCTCTACTTTTATATCTCCAATTCAAAACTTCAAAATTATCTTTTTTTAAACTTTTTTCTATAAAATACATATTTAGTTTAGTTCTAAAAAAACCATGCACACAAATAACTACTGGTTTTTTTAGATTAGTATCACTCAAAATATCTTCAGCGTTAGATTTTATTGGTTTCATATGTAAAACAACTAAGCAAAATAAAAAAAGTTTTAAAAATTTCATAATACCATTTTTTTTTAATTCTATATCATTATATTAATTTTTCAGGCATTTCTTCAAATGACTGAAAATGCAATACATCCTTTTCAATCATAGCATTAGCTTTAGGATCTAATATTGGCCCTATTAAAACACTGATTGCTGGAGTCTTTTCTAATGCTTTAATACCACGAACAGAATCTTCAAACCCAATAATTCTATCTCCCTTTTTACCAAAAAGTGTAATTGCTCTTAAATAACCTTCCGGATGAGGTTTTGGCTTATCATAATCTTCTCTTGTTATCCAGTTAGTTATACTTTTTAAAAAAGGCTGTTTAGCAACAATCATATCTGTCATCTGTTTAGATGAATTTGTAACAACACATCTTTTAATATCTTGTTTTTCAAGTGCCAAAAGTAGTCTTTCAACACCTAACATAAGATCTATTTTTGAAGATTTGAGTAATTCGATATAAATTACATTTTTTTCTTTTCTGAGTATATTCCAATTTGGCTCTTGCTCAAAAAGATCTGGAAAAACAGCATATACTCCTTCTTTTAAACTCTCATCATCAAAATGTGCAACGGAGCAGAATTTCAAAAAAGACCAATCTAAATTAAATCCTCTTCTTTTTAACATATCAATATATGCTTGATAGTGAATATTTTCGGTGTTTACAAGAAGTCCATCTAAATCAAATAAAAAAAGCTGAAAATCACTTACCCACTTCATTTTTCCTCTCAAAAATTCTTATTTTCAAAAATAACAATTTCTAACAATAATATCCTTACTATCTAATGAAATCAACCAAATCTTAGATCGCAAAAAAACTCATCTATGCATAAATCAGTTCCCATTAAAAAAAATAATTTTAATTTTAACAGAAACTAATTTAAATATATTTTTTCATAAATAGTAAAGTATTATATAAAGATAATTATGGAAAGAAAACATCGCCTAGACATAAATTATCTGTATTTTGGGATTTTTTTAATAATCGGTATTATTATATCAACCCTAGAAATCTTAGAAGTAAAAAATACCCCTAACTATTCAAAAGCGTTTTTTTTAGTCTATGCCTATGGACAGACTATTTTAGAAATTGCATCTTTTGCAATTTTATCAATAATTATAAAAAAGCATATGCCTAAAATAGTTTTGACTATTTTTATAGCTTTTACATTTATTTTTTTCATATCTCATATAATCGATTTAGTAATTTTAAAAATTATGGATATGACAATTTGGGATGGCCTTTTTATTGCTTTAGATGAAAATTTAGAAAATTTTATTGAAATGCTCCACACTACAGGAATTCCATTTTATGCTTGGATAATTTTCGGGATTTTAATTCTATCTCTTCCTTTTTTAGGTATTTTTATCTACAAAATAACAGACAAAATTTCTAAAAAAAGAAAAATTCCTTTATATCATGAGCATTTTATTCAAATATTTTTATGCATACCTTTAGCAATATTTATCTGGGATTTTAAAGCATCTAGATCAATTAATGCTACTATCTATGATTCAAGCTCTAGAGCTCTTCCTTGGAAACTTACTTTTATGCAACCAGATATTTTAAAAACTAAAACTAAACTAGCTTTAAAAAAACCAAAAAATGAAAAAGATATATTAGCTCTTATTGATAAAAAAGATTTAAAAATAGATAAAAAACCAAACATTTTTATCTTTGTAATCGAGAGTTTGAGAAGTGATTATATTACATCTGATATTGCCCCCAATATGACAGCATTCAAAAATGAAAATATTAGCTTTGAAAGATCTCTATCTAATGCAAACAATACTCATCAATCATGGTTCTCTTTTTTCTACTCTAACTACCCTTGCCTTTGGAAAGAATACCAAAATAAACATTGGAAGTCCGGATCTACAGGTCTGAATATTTTAAAAAAAATGGATTATAAAATTAATGTTTTTGCAGCTCCCGAGTTAAAATATTATTCAATGAAAGAGGCTCTTTTTGGTAAAGATCTTCATCTTTTAGATACTTTTAAACTCTTCCCCCACTACCATCCTGTTGAAGCTTGTGATTCAGATAACTTGGTAATGAAGCATATGAAAACCTCTTTAAAAGATAATTCTAATGTTTATATTGCTTTTTTAGATTCTACTCACTTTTTATATAGCTGGCCAAAAGATTTCGAGACTAAATTTACACCTATCTCTGATGCAGAAACATTGAATGTGTATGGATCAAAAGATAATGTCGATCTTTTAAAAAATAGATACAAAAACTCAATATATTTTATAGATTCTTTAATCGGTAGTTTTTTTGATTTACTAAAAGAAAAAAAACTATTTAATGATTCCATAATTGTTATTACCGGAGATCATGGAGAAGAATTTTATGAAAAAGGCCATTTATTTCATGCATCTCATTTATCTTCAGAACAAACAAATGTTCCAATCTATTTAAAGTTCGGTGAAAATATTAGAGATATACCTAAAAGAGATCTAATTTGTCATATGGATATTTTTCCATCTATCTTTGATTATATTTTTAATAAAAACCAGTTTGAAGACTGCTTGAAAGGCTTTTCGATATTCGAAAAAACTAATTTTCCTTTTGTAATAACGGCAAGATATAACGCATCTAGGGCTCCATCTGAATTTTTTATCCACGATAAAGATAAAAAATTAAATTTTAGATTCACAAAGAAAAAAAAGATTTTTAAAAAACAATATTTAGAGATTTTATCTTTAAAAGATTCTGAAGATAATGAACTCGATATTTCTCAAGATAGAAAATCAGCCAAACTTTTTCAAAAAGCTTTGAAAAAATATTTCAATAAATAACTTATTTATCAAAATTTTTAAGATAACTATTTATTTCATCAATTGGTTTGTCTTTAATTTTATCTAATGAATTTATTACTTCAGATATCGAATTTGTTCCCATCTTTGAAAACACCTGTTTTTGGTCTCTATCAAAAACAATAATAGTTGGCATAGATTTTATCTGATATTTAGAAGATATATCTCTTAACTTATCAACATTAACTTTCAAAATTTTTACCTTTCCAGATAAAATCTTAGCTCCATTTTCTAAAAGAGGTGCAATTCTTTGACATGGCCTACACCAAGATGCATAAAAATCAACAATAATAGGGGTATCACTAGAGCTTAGTTCCTTTTCAAACTCTTTTAAAGAGGTGATTTCTACAACTTTTGATGAAAATACCTGTGTAGATTCAGAAGCTAGTTTGACACTATTATTTATGTTTTGATTAGCATTTTCTTCTAAATATTTTTGACAAGAAATTGCAGCTTTGGCTCCATCTCCTGCAGCTGTAATCGCTTGTTTATACACAGGATCTATAATATCACCAATTGCGAAAATTCCATTTGTAGAAGTAGATAGACCATCAAAGACTCTAATATATCCAGCTTGATCTAATTTTAATTTATTTTGAAAAACTTTGCTATTAGGGGTTGAGCCAATTGCTAAAAACAATCCATCTAAATCAATTTTAGATTTTTTTTGATTCTTATTATCCAATACATCTATCGATGTAACATTTTTATCATCACCATTAATCGCTGTAACATTTGCATTATATATAATTTTTATATTTTTCTTTTGCGCTAGAGCTTTAATCTTTTCTTTATCTTTTGCTCTCATCTTATCTTTTCTAACTATTATATAAACCTGGCCTGCAAGATTAGATAAGTAGTTTGCTTCTACAACAGCAGCATCACCACCTCCTACTATCGCGACTTTTTTATCTTTATAAAATGAACCATCACAAACAGCACAATTTGATACTCCCCTTCCCCAATAGTCTTTTTCGCCTTTAATATTTAAATAATTTGAAGACGTTCCCATTGCAATAACACAAGAAGAGGCTTTGATTTTTTGGGTTTTATTAGAATAAAGATCTTTTAAAGTTATAACAATGGGCTTTTTGGAAAAATCTACATCTATAACTTCGTTTGATAGAATAGTGCAACCATTTTTTATAGCCTGATCTTTTATTTTATTAACTAAGTCATTTCCTGTTATCTGTATCTCACCTGGCCAATTTTCTACAGAGTACGATTGAGTAATGAGTCCACCTGGTAGATCTCCTTCAATAATAAGCGGTTTATAACCTGCTCTTGCAAGATATATCCCAGATGTTAAAGCTCCGATGCCCCCACCTAAGATTACTGTGCTATATTCATTTTCTTTGACAATTTCATGTTTTTTTAAACCATCTACAGCTGCAAAAGAGGTTGTTGAAAACATTAACATAATTGCTGAAATAATTTTTATTATCTGATTTTTCATATATATGCCCCCTATTATTTACCTAGATCTTTTCTTATTATATCATAAAAAGCTGCTTGTTTAAACAAAAAAAATAGGTTATTATATTTGCGAAAAATAAAAAAATGCTAAAAATTTTGTTTAAAAAAATAAAAAATTTTACATTAACGTTTTTAGAAAAATCTATATCTATAAACTATATTTTTTTTTCATTTTTTCTTTTAATTATTTCTTTTTGTTCTACTTATCAAACATCTTTATTATTTGGATTTTATTCACTCATGCAAGCTATAGTGCTTTTAATTCTTTGTATTTTTCTTCTTAATAAAATAAAGTCTAATTTTTTCAAAAAATTATTTATTGGATTAAGCTTTTTTGCTTTGCTCGCCTACATAGTAAATTTCATTTTAGTTGGTTTAATAAATCAATCACTCATTTTTGGATTAAATATATTGTTATCAGGTGGATTTAAAAATTTACTTGTAACCATCAGAGCTATTAATTTAAATTTTACTATGTATCTTTTTATCATTCTTGCCATCATTGTCCTTCCCCTTTCAGGTATATTTTTATATTTTATTACAAATAAACTTTGTTTGAAAAAACCTCTTATCCTGAAAAAAAAATACCTTTTTTCTACATTTATTTCAGCAATTGTCATGCTATTTTTAATAGATGCTAGTTTAAAATTTAAAAATATCGATTATATCAACAAAAATCAAAAAAGATTGCCACTCGGATTTACATTTATCTCCCCCACAAAAAAATTAATAAATTTCAACTCATCTTTAAAACCTATCAGAGATGAGAAAAAACTTCTAAACGAGATAAATCAAAAAGATCTTACAATAGAAAAAAAACCCAATATTTTTATTTTTGTTACAGAAACCTTAAGAAAAGACTATATAACTCAAGATATAGCTCCAAACATTTTTAATTTTTCTGAAGAAAATATTAGCTTTAATACCTCTTATTCAGCAGCAAATGCATCTCCTATCTCTTGGTATTCCATTTTCCATTCAAATCATCCAATTTACTGGTCAAAAGCAGAACAAAACCTAGAATTTGGCTCTCTTCCCTTGAATATCTTAAAAAAAGCCGGTTACAAAATAAATGTATTATCTTCTGCAGAGCTTCAATATTTTAATTTAGATAAGCTGATTTTTGGAAAAAACCTCTCTTTAATCGATAATCTAACTGATTTTTCTCACACATCTTCTACTGCTTCCATAAGAGATAGCATGACAATCGATGTACTTTTAAAAGATTTAAATAACAAAGATAAACAAAACTCTAATGTTTTTATTATTTTTTTAGACTCGACTCACTCTGAATATAGCTGGACTCCTGATTTTGAACCTAAATTTTTACCTTATGCTCAAAACATAAATTACTTAGGTTTATCTCATTTAAGAAATGATTTAGATCTAATTAAAAATAGATATAAAAATGCAATTAGCTATGTAGATCATCTATTTAATAAATTTTTAACTGCTTTAAAAAACAACAACTTATATGATAATAGTTTGATTGTATTTACTGCAGATCATGGAGAAGAGTTTTTTGAAGATGGAGCTCTATTTCATGGATCTCAATTAAGTGACTTTCAGCTTCAAATTCCAATAATCTATAAACTCATTGATAACGATAAAAAACCGACTCAAATAACAACTCATATCGATATCTTTCCAACGATATTTTCTCAAATTTTTCCTAATGAAAATTTTGATGATTTCTACGATGGAAAGTCAATTTTTAATGAAAAAAGATCTCCTTACACAATATCAGCAAATCAAAGAGGAAATTTAACTCCAAATGAGCTTCTCATTACCAGAAACGAGACGAAACTCTCTGGTAGAATAACTCACCAAAATAAAAATATGAGATTTGAAGTTGATTCTTTTCAAAATATAGATGAAGAAGATATCGAATTTGAGATCAATCAAGCTCTTAAAGATTTAATTCAATAGATCGAATGAAAATACTTATAACCAAAAATTTTATTATTCATGGCAAGAAACCCATTTCCTTTAGGGCAGGGTGATTGCCTTTAAAGAATTCACTCTGCTACAAGCATTTTCTAAATCTCTTTTAATTTTTTCTTCTGCTTTTGTTAAAAGATTTATTTGATTTTTTATCCCACTTACTTTTTTTAAATGTTCATCTTGCATTTCAAAATAGATATCTGAAGAATTTTCATTTATCTCTTCTGCTTTAATTTTAGCTTGTTTTTCTGTATATGTACTAAGCGCTAGCTCTTTTTCTAAATCTAGTTTTAAATTTTTTATTTTAATATCATCATTTTTTAGCTCTACATTTAAAGTATCAATTTTTTTTTGCCAAAATTTCTGAGGGGACATCTTTTCTTGTAGTCTCTCAGAGTGCACTATGAAATATGAAGAGAAAACTATTAAAGAAATATTCAATATAATAATGCCAATTTTTTTGAATTTAAAAGATTTCATATCAGCCTCCTTTCATAGAGGATTTATTTAAGATGCTAAAAAAGCCCATATGTGTGCTACATTTTAACTTCTCTATCTATATATTTTCAATAATATAAAAGCTTTATAATTAAAATAATTTTTATTATTGACCAATAACATAAAAACAGTTACTTTTATTGCGGCAATATAAAGCAATAATATCTAAAGGGGGCTGTTATCAAATCGGATTTTGGTAAAATTCGATCTCTTCTATGGCCAATCAGGCGAAACGAACTAACAAAGTTCGTGCCGATGATGTTTCTTTTCTTTTTAATAGCATTTAATTATCACATATTTAAAATTTTAAAAGACACTTTAATTGTTACAGCTCCCCAGTCGGGAGCAGAAGCAATCCCTTTTTTAAAAGTTTGGGCAATTTTGCCGTCTGCAATCATACTTACTTTTTTATTTACAAAACTCTCTGCTAAATTCAATAGAGAAACTATTTTTTATGTAATAATGAGTGTTTTTTTAGGATTTTTCGCTTTATTTATATTTGTGATTTATCCAAATGCAGAACTTTTTAATTTAAATTCAACAGCCGATTTCTTAGCAGGCAAACTACCCCTTGGTCTTAAAGGATTTGTTTCAATAATTAGATATTGGCATTATTCTTTATTTTATATAATGGCAGAGTCATGGTCTACAATCATGCTATCTTTGCTTCTTTGGATTTTTATTGTCGATGTTTTAGCCATCGATGAAGCTAAAAGATATTATTCGCTACTTGGTGTCGCTAGAAATTCTGCTGGGATTGTATCCGGCTTTTTAGGTCAATATTTAGCAGCTCAAGCTCTGTCTACCGCTTCAGTACATTCTCTTGCAAAATTCTTTGGATCTAAAACCCCCTGGGATCAAGCTCTATTAATTTTTATTGTAACTGCTATAATTTGTGGTTTTATAATAATGTCTTTATATCGCTACCTTCACGTCTATTTTTATCCAAAAAGATATTTGCTTGGTGGGGATGCAAATAAAAAAGGTAAACAAAAAATATCTTTTGCAAAAAGCATTTTATATGCAGTCAAATCAAAATATGTTTTATTCATTACATTAATTGTTTTATGTTACAATATTTTAATAAATTTAGTTGAAGTTCTTTGGAAATCTCAAATAAAAGAGTTATATCCTTCCGCGTCTACTTTTACAGCCTTCACAAGCAAAATAACTCTTATTACTGGAGCAGTTGCTGTCTTCTCTTCTCTTTTCATCTCTGGTAATTTAATTAGAAGACTCGGCTGGAGATTCACAGCTCTTGTAACGCCTTTGGCCTTAATGTTCTCTGGATTGGGATTTTTTTATTTCGTCTTTATTAAAAAATATGCAGAGAGCGCAAATGTAGCTATTGCCGTTTTTGGCCTGTCTCCTCTAGTATTAGCTGTTATGTTTGGAGCGGTTCAAGATATTTTTTCTAGATCATTAAAATATACTGTATTTGATGAAACAAAAGAAATGGCTTTTATCCCGCTTACTGCAGAAGAAAAGTTGCAAGGTAAATCTGCTATCGATGGCATAGGATCTAGGCTTGGAAAATCAGGAAGCTCTTTAATACTTCAAATTCTTCTTATGTTCTTTACAACAACGCTTGGAGCATCTCCTGTTATCTTTGGAATAACTATTTTAATCTTTCCTGTTTGGATTATTTCAATAAACAAACTATCTAAAAAATTCGAAGAAAAATCAAAGGTTATTCAACAAAAAATTCCTGTAGAAGAAAGCGTTTCTTAAATTAATTACAATAAATTTGATATAAAAATATCTTACTCAGGCTTTTCATCTATAGATGCCATCTTTTTATATAACTCTAATTTCTCTTTTAAGTGCTGTTTTAGCTCTTTGAATAATTGATCAGCTATATCTGGATGCTTTTTCTTAAGATACTCATATCTCATTTGATTATATATAAACTTATCTAAGTCAGTAGATGGTTCTTTTGAATCTAAAATAAATGGATTTTTATTTTGCTCTTTTAACCTTGGATCAAACCTATAATCAAACCAGTACCCAGAAGAGACTGCTTCTTCTTCTTCTTTTTGAGAAAATCCCATCCCACCTTTAAGACCATGACCAATACATGGAGCAAAAGCAATAACAATAGAAGGGCCTTTATATTCTTCAGCCTCTTTTAAAGCTCTAAGCGCTCCTATCTTATCAGCTCCCATAGATATCGATGCAACATAGACATTGCCATAACTCATCGCCATAAGTCCTAAATCTTTTTTCTGAGCTCTTTTTCCAGATGCTGCAAATTTTGCTACTGATCCAACAGGCGTTGCTTTTGAAGATTGCATACCAGTATTTGAATAAAGTTCAGTATCTACAACTAAAATATTTATATCTTCACCAAGTGATATTACATGATCTAAACCACCGTAACCAATATCGTATGCCCAACCATCACCTCCGGTTATCCAAACAGCAGATTTTACTAAAAGATCTTTATAAGTATATATTTTACTTAAAATTTCTGTTTTATCTTTTTCTTTTTCTAATAGAGGATTTATCTGTTCATATAGTTCAGCTGTTACTTCACCTTCATCAAAATTTTCAAGCCATTTTGAGAAAAGTGTTTTTAAATCATTTGATATATTTTCTTTCAGAGCTTTTTCAACTAACTTATATAGCCTTTCTCTTCTATATTTTTGTCCAAGATATATTCCATATCCAAACTCTGCATTATCTTCAAAAAGTGAATTTGCCCAAGCAGGGCCATATCCTTTTTCATTTGTTGCATATGGAATAGATGGAGCAGAAGCTCCCCAGATTGATGTGCAACCAGTTGCGTTTGCCATAATCATTCTATCACCAAAAAGCTGGGTTAATAGTTTGAAATATGGAGTCTCTCCACATCCAGCGCAAGCACCAGAAAATTCTAAGAGAGGTTGTTTAAATTGCGAACCTTTTAAAGTAAATTTATTCATAGCACCAGATCTTTGAGGAAGTTTTGTTAAATAATCCCAAAGCTTTGCATTTTTTTCTTTGACTTCTTCAATAGGCTTCATCTCTAAGGCTTTGCCTTTAGTAGCTGGGCAAACTTTTACACAATTCGTGCAGCCGGTGCAATCCATTGGAGTTATTGCAATACAATAAAAAAGATCTTCCATTCCCTTACCAAAAGGTTTTATAACTTTTAAACCCTCTGAAGCATTATCTACCTCTTCTTTAGTAAGTAAAAATGGTCTAATAGTTGCATGAGGGCATACAAAAGAGCATTGGTTACATTGTATGCAATTTTCAGGTATCCAAGATGACACTTGAGTAGCAAGTCCTCTTTTTTCATATGCTGCAGTCCCTAAAGGAAAATGTCCACCTGGCTCAAAAACACTAACAGGCAAAGAATCTCCTTCTTGTGCATCCATAATTTCTGCGATTTTTCTTACAAAATCAGGTTTTGATGAATCTTCTTTTTCTTCTTTTATACTAATATCTTTCCAAGATGCAGGATATTTTATTTCTTTTAGTTCAGATAGAGCTGCATCGACAGCTTTTTTATTCATCTCAACTATATCGTCACCTTTTCTTGCATAGGTTTTTTCAATAGCTCCCTTTAAAAGCTCGATTGCTTTTTTCATATCTATAATATTTGCAAGTTTAAAAAAGATAGTTTGCATAATCATGTTAATTCGCATGCCAAGACCTACTTTTTTAGCAATCTCATGTGCATTAACCATGTAAAATTTAATCTCGTTTGCAGCTATTTTTTTTCTTAAGTTTTCAGGCAATTTTTGATCGAGCTCATCTTCTTTAAATGGACAGTTTAAAACAAATATCCCCCCCTTTTTCAAACCTTTTATTACATCGTATTTATAAATATATGCTGGATGATGACATGCAATATAATCTGTTTCAGTAAGTAAATATGTCGATTTAATTGCAGAGTCTCCAAACCTTAAATGTGAAACAGTAAGACCAGATGTTTTTTTAGAATCATATGAAAAATATCCTTGAACAAACTTATCAGTATTATCTCCAATAATTTTTATAGCATCTTTATTAGCTCCAATTGTTCCATCTCCACCAACTCCCCAAAATTTACATCTAACTACATCTTCTTTTTCTGTTTTAATTATATCTTTTATCTCTAACGAAGTTTTAGTTACATCATCTATTATTCCAACAGTGAAATGATCTTTAGGATTTTCATTTTTTAAATTATCAAAAACAGCTTTTGTACAAGATGGGGTAAATTCTTTTGAGCCCAATCCATATCTTCCTCCGACTATAACTTTATCTTTATCATCTGCTAAACAAGCTACAACATCCAAATGCAAAGGTTCTGCAAAAGAGCCACTCTCTTTTGTTCTATCCAATACTGCTATTTTTTTTACACTTTTTGGCAGAGCTTTTAAAAAATGCTCTTTTGAAAAAGGCCTATATAATCTAACTTTTATTAGACCTAACTTTTCTCCTTTTTTATTTAAATACTCTACTGTTTCTTCTATAGTCTCTGCTGCTGATCCCATAACAACTATTACTCTAGTTGCGTCTTTATCCCCAACATAATCAAAAAGATTGTATCTTCTGTTTGTTAACTTGAAGAGTTTATCCATTTCATCTTCGACTATCTGTAGCACTTTTAAATAATAAGGATTTAAAGCTTCCATCTCTTGAAAATATATATCAGGATTTTGAGCTGTTCCCTTCACATAGGGTTTATGTGGATTTAAAGCTCTTTGTCTGTGATGCTTTATCATTTCATGATCTACTAAATTATTGATATCTTCATAATCTATAACTTCAATCTTTTGAATCTCATGAGATGTTCTAAATCCATCAAAAAAATGCAAAAAAGGAAGGGAGCTTTTAATTGATGCCAAATGCGCAATCAATGCTAAATCCATAGACTCTTGAACAGAGTTTGAGCTAAGTAAACAAAACCCTGTTGCTCTAGTAGCCATCACATCTTGATGATCTCCAAAAATAGAAAGTGCTTGCCCAGCTAATGCTCTTGATGCTACATGAAAAACTCCTGGAAGAAGCTCGCCTGCAATTTTATACATATTTGGAATCATTAATAAAAGCCCTTGAGATGATGTAAATGTAGATCCCAAAGCTCCTGCAGATAAAATTCCGTGAATTGCTCCTGCAGCTCCTGCTTCTGATTGCATTTCAATCACTCTTACTTCTTTATCAAAAATATTTTTCCTATTTTGAAATGCCCATTCATCTATAAATTCTGCCATTGGACTTGATGGAGTTATTGGGTAAATTGGACAAACCTCAGATAAAGCATACGCAATATGTGCAGCTGCTGTATTTCCATCCATCGATTTTTTATTTTTAGCCATTACATACCCCCAAATAAAGCCTTAGGCTTTAAATTATTTCTTTATTTTCATTGTATAAAAACAGTGAGTTAAATGTACAGACAAGATCAGAAATCAATATTCTTTTAAACTTTATAAAAATTCATCAAAAACAAAAAAAAATTAAGATCACCCTATTTAATAAAATAAATTTAAATAAACTATTTGATTAAAAATATTTTTTACTTTTATGATAGCCAAAAAAAAATGGAGACAATTAATGGCTGCAGCTTCAATAAAAAGTTTTTTCTCTACTACAGAAGAGATTAAACCTACAAAAGCATCTCAAAATGCAGAGAAATATACTCAGCTCTCTTTTAGTGCTCAAAAAAATAAAAAATATTTAGAAGCATGGAAGCTCTCCATTCCTGCTAAGTTAAGCTATTTAGCTGATCTAGTTTTTCATGTAGGCATGATACCAATTACATTATTAAAAATTATTTTTGGATCTATTCAGGCTTTATATTCTTGGGGAGATGATACAATTTTTTTACAAAAAAATCTTCAGGTTTTCCATTCCCATGCAAACACTGCTTTAGCAGACGCCGTGGGAATATTTATTATAAAAGCAGGCACAAAAAAAAACCTTAGAAATAATAATAATGTAAGAGATTTTATTGCTGCAGCTTTGCTCATATCTGCTATTGCTCTTGGATTTTTTGCTATGAAAAAAGTTGATAATTTTAAAATAATTTATGATCCAGCTAGCAACTCCTTTAAACCTGCTATCAACTGGAAGCTTTAAAAATATTTAATTATTTAAGGTACTAAAACGCTTATCTTTTTAAAAGGCTTTATTTCAATTCCATCTTCAAAAACAATTGGCTCACCATCTATATGAACTATTATATTTTTTTGATCTATTTTAAGATTTTTACATTTAAACGATTCAAAATATTTAGATTTATCAATAGTCCCATTTCTTAATCTTAAAAGAGTTGATAATCTATTAAAAAAAGATGGGTTTTTTAAGATAGCTACTTCAAATCTTCCATCACCTATTTTAGCATTCGGCGCTATTTGAATATTATTTCCATATTGAGAACCATTTGCAAAACTAATTAAAAAAGCTTTTTTTGTAACTTTTTTGCCATCGATTATCATTTCAAAAGGCTTTGGTTTATAGCGAGAGAACTCTTTTAAGATTAGATTCGAATAAGAAAAAAAACCTCTTTTTTTTGCTTTTGAAAATTTCTCTGCTATATGTGCATCAAATCCAATTCCAGCAATAGATACAAAGCTTTCATCATTTATTTTTATACTATCGATTTTTGTAGATCTAAAGTTATTTATGATATTTACAGCTTTAATAGGATTTTTAGGGATACATAAATGTCTAGCTAATCCATTTCCAGAACCTGCCCAAATTATTCCCATTTTAGTATCAGAATCAAGAAGCCCTTTTGCTACTTCATTGAGAGTTCCATCTCCTCCGATAGATACAACCGCTGCATATTTTAAATTAGCTGCTTCAGAGCTAAGTTCAATTGCATGTTTTTTAGCTTTAGTATAACAAATTTCATAGTCATATTTATTTTTATCTAAATATTTATGAACTATTTTGAGTATAAAGTTTTTGTTTTTTGTGCCAGATATTGGATTTACAATAAATCTTATCTTTTTTTTTTCTCTATTTTGAGTGTTTGATCGAAAAACATTTTCTTTCATATTAATTTTTTGGTTAGCAAATGCACTATTAAAAAAAAATAATATAAAAAAACAAAAAAAGATAGATTTAACGTTCTCAAAAATATTTTGCATAAAAATCTCTACTTATCATTAAAAGCCATTTATTTTAATTATGCTGTATTATTTGATTTGAGACTGAGCTCGGTTATGCTTCAGGTGCCATTTGATTTTTTGTTTATATGACTTAATACAAAAACTTTCTTAAGTCTAAATAAAAAATTGCCGATGACTGGAATCGAACCAGCACTTTGCAAGCAAAAATAGATTTTGAATCTATCGCGTCTACCAATTCCGCCACATCGGCAAAGTTAACTATTTTGCCTCAACACTACTTTTTTTACAAATCAAAGTATCTAGAGACAAACAATCCAGATAGATATAGCAAATCTAAAAATTATTTAAATATCATCAATGTTGGAGATACCCTCTATAGGCTTTCTCCCAAGTATAGTTTACCTTTTGCTTTGTAGATCTATCATATAATACTTGAATACAGATATACGGATATGGATGGCGATTATTAAAATCTCTTCCTTCATTATATTGATAGAGTTTCACAAAAATTTCTTTGTTATGCCAAGGAGGAGTTGATACATCTGTCTCTTTTTGATACTGTTGGAATCCTTCATATTCTTCACTTCCTCTATATCTTGAGTCTTCTTTATAAAAATCAAAGATAAGATCCATAACTTTTAGAGGTGAGTTTTCTAAACCTTGAATATAAAAATCTACCTCAGCTCCAATTAAGTGCTTTGAAGTTTTGGCTATATTTGAAATGTCTGCATATGAGTTATGCTTAGGACAGCGATGTCCGCAAGTAATAACCACTCTTTTTTTTGTTTTTCTTTGAACGAAGTTTAAAATATCTATTAAAACAGGATAAACCCCCTCTTTGCCATTAATTAAAGGAAGAGAGTGTTTGATAGGACCCACGCAATCTAAATAGACTTTTACATTATCAAGATTCGATGTATCTACCCTTTCTGGATTTAAAGGATTGCCTTTACATCTAAAAAACTCTTTTGTGATCTTAAAAAAGCCCGCTGTCTCTTCTTCAAAGGGATATAAGTCCATTAAATTTTTAGTAGGCTCTTGATATTTATAATAAATATCATCTTTTGATCTAGATATTTTTTCGATTTTGGTTGAATGAGCTGTTTTTTTGTTATCTTTGCAGCTAATTAATGAAAAAATTATAAAAAAGATAAAAAGTCTTTGACAGTTCATAAAAAATTCATATAGTAACGATTAGGTGCAATATCCTATAGGGGTGGCTATTTTATATGTCAGATATCTTAAATCAGCTAAATAATTCAGCTAATTTAGCTCTAAGAGCTAAATCGACTCAGGAATCGATGAAGCATTTAGCTAAAGCTTTCGCTTTATTTTCTAAAGAGACCACCCGTTTAGAAAATGCAAATGTAAGACTACTAGATAGATTTAATAAAATCAACTCTCAGCTTAGAGTAGTTGAAAATGAACTGATAAAAAAAATCTCAGATCTAGATGCTGTAAGTTTGTATCTCAATAATATCTTAAAAAATATCTCTCAAGGAATTTTGTATATCGACCTAACAGGTATTGTTACAACTTACAACCAAAAAGCTCAAAGTATTTTAGAAATAGAAGAAAAAAAAGTATTATTTAATAAATATTTAGATAATTTTAAAGATGATTTTTTTGGGTTTTCTATAAAAGATGCCCTAAATTATTCAATGTTTCCAAAAACAGCTTATATCACCATAAAAACTAAAAACGCGAAAAAATTAATAGAAATAACACCCTCTTTTATTTGGGATTGTCCAAAAAATCATAAAGGTTTAATTTTGCTTTTAAAAGATTTTACGGATCTTCAAAAGCTTCAAACTAGAGCGAATAGAAAAGATAGATTAAATCAAATAGGCCAAATAACTACTAGCATTGCCCATGAGATAAAAAACCCTCTCGGTTCAATTAGAGGCTTTGCATCACTTTTATATAAAGATTTAGAAAACTCAAAACCCCTTCAAGATTTAGTTTCATATATATTAGATGGAACAAAAGCGTTAGAGAGAGTCGCAAATAACGTATTAGAATATGCAAGAGAGGTTATTTTAGAAATTAAATCTATAGATATCTCTTCTTTAATAAAAGAGATTGTCAAATCCATTAAAATCGATCCAACTTTTTCTAGAAATGTGAAAATTAATTTAGATTTAATAGATGCTGAGCACTATATACCTGCAGATAGAGATCTTTTAAAATCAGCTATTTTAAATATTATCATAAATGCTTATCAAGCTATGGACGAGAGTGGTTATTTAAGCATAAGTATTTTTAAAAATATCAGCACAATATCCATAAATATCTCAGATACAGGAAGAGGAATAGAAAAAAAAGATTTAGAAAATATATTTACTCCATTTTTTACAACAAAACAAAGAGGAAATGGTTTAGGCCTCCCAGAGGCTCATAAAATAATCTCAGCCCACTTAGGCTCTTTAGAAGTAAGATCACTTATAAATAAAGGTTCTACCTTTACAATTACCCTGCCAAACGAGAGGAAATAAAATGATAAATAAAATCTTAGTTGTTGATGATGAACCTTTAATTAGAAATTTTTTAAAAGAGGCTCTTACAAGATTAAATAAGCAAGTTTTTACAGCTCAAAATGGCTTCGATGCTATAAAAAAAATAGAAAATCAAAATTTCGATCTTATAATCACAGATATTAAAATGCCTAAAAAATCAGGCATTGATGTTTTAAAATTTGTAAAACAAAAAAATAAAAACGCAATGGTAATTGTAATATCTGCTTTTGCAAAAATAAACTTAGCTATCGAAGCTTTAAATCTTGGAGCTTTAAACTATCTAGTAAAACCATTTTCTTTCGATACTCTAAAAGCAATTATAAATAAAGCTGAAGAACATCAAGATTTAATCTCAGAAAATCTTTCGTTAAAAAAAGAGATCTCAGATTGCTCATTTGATATAATTGCAAAGTCATTTTATATGCAAAATTTAGTAAATAGCATAGAAAAAATAGCTTTGAGTAAATCATCTGTATTTATATCTGGCGAATCTGGTGTTGGAAAAGAGATAATAGCTAAATTAATTCATCAAAGATCGTTAAGAGCAAAAAATCCATTTATAAAAGTAAATTTAGCTGCAATTTCTCCAACTCTTTTAGAATCCGAGTTTTTCGGCCATGAAAAAGGCGCTTTTACAGGTGCAGACTTTCAAAAAAAAGGAAGGTTCGAACTTGCAAGCAAAGGCACTCTACTTTTAGATGAAATCACTGAAATTCCAATAAACTTGCAAGCTAAACTTTTAAGAGTTCTGCAAGAAAAAGAGTTTGAAAGAGTGGGCTCTTCAACTCCCATAAAAGTAGATATAAGAGTTATTTCTATTACAAATCAAGATATTGAGATAGCAATAAAAAATAAAATTTTTAGAGAAGATCTTTTCTATAGGCTAAATGTAATACCTATAAAAATTCTGCCCTTAAGAGAGCGAAAAGAAGATATTTTAGCTCTTGCTCATTATTTTCTTATGAAATTCTCTAAAGAAAATAATAAACCAATCAAAATTTTATCTAAAAAAGCTCAAAAAAAACTACTTAACTATCCCTGGCCAGGAAATGCAAGAGAATTAGCCAACATGATAGAAAGAACAATCGTTATGGAAAAATCTAAAATCATCGAAGAAAATCACCTTCTTTTAGATACTTCATCTAATAAAAAAAATCTAACAGATCAGACAACTATAGAAGAAGGTTATATAGGCAAAAAAATATCAGACGTTGAAAAGATCTTGATCTTAAAAACTTTAGAAAATCAAAAATTTAATCGTTCTAAAGCGGCAAAAATCTTAGGCATTTCTACAAGAACACTTAGAAATAAATTAAATATTTATAACATCAAAAAATAACAGTTTTTTTTATGTTTTCATGAAATATTCAGATTAAGCATATAATAATTAAAAGCTTGAGTAGAGACATCTAAAAGAGTTTGTAAAGCTCCGTTCGTGGTAGGATCTATGCAAGAAATGCCTATTCCTTTTTTTATCAATTCATTTGCAACTAAAAATTCTTTTTTTTCATAAAAAGTGTCAGCCCTAGACAATAAAGCTCTAGCTGTAATTATTTTTGCCCTATCAGCTGTATTTATATCTTGTTGAAGCGCCTCTTCTTGAAGCGCCTCTTCTTGTCTTTCACAATATAGTTGAGTTGTCTCTTCTTCTGATTTATCAAGGCTTTTTTCTTCAGATATTTGAAAACCTTCATACTCACCCGGATTTAATTGATAAAGACCATTTGACATACTTACATATGTATTTGACATTCCCTTCACCATTACCTTATATTATTTTTTATGTTATTAAATAATTACTATTAAACACATAATATCATATTTTTTAATAAAAATCTAATGCCAATTAGAAAGCTTTAACTATCAAGAAAAAAGAAAAGCTAACAAACTATTTAAACTCTTGAACGCAAAGCGTTTAGCCAAAAAACAGTAACTTTTCAAGAAATTTTCAATTCTTGCCATGCTTGGACAGTGCCTACAATACAATATTAAAATAAATAGTATTATTGCTGATATTAGCTTCTTTAAAGACTGAGATTTAATTCTCTTAAAAAGTTCTTGGATAAATCAAGTAATTTTTGAGATTTGCTTTTATCTTCTAAACAATTATTCAAAGTATACTCTATCTCTAAAAGAAAATACTTATAGGCTATTTCATCTTTAATCTCTTCTTTTGCTAAAATAGCTTTATATTCAGGATCATTTTTTATGATATCTTTTAAATAGCTTTGACATCTTAAAAAACTATTTTTTAGCTTTAATTTCAAAGATTCAAAATTATAATCCTTTACCTGAGTGAGCATATAGTTTTGAGACAAAGAGTGAATGTAACCATTAAAATCAAAATCTTCTATAAGATATTTTTTTTCTATAAAATCATATGTTCCACTTTCAAAGTTATCGATTTGCAGGCCAAACTTTGTAGCATTTAAAAATTTTGTATTCTTAGATTTTTTAGCAAAAATATTTAACCAATCTCTTTCAATTTTCCATTTAAGAGTAGAGTAGACATTTTTATTATTTTTATCTTTTAAAACTATTGGCTGATCACCTATATCTTTTTGATTTTTATCTAAATTATTATTTTGAGTTATTGAAGATGCATAATTTTTATTTTCTGAAAAAGCTAAATCTACCCCATCTATAATGATGGGATTGCAGCCAAAGAGTTTTGCTAAACTAAGACAAATAGTCGTAACAGACATCGCCATATTATCCGGTTTAGTTTTTAGATATTTCCCTAAAATTTCTAACTCCTTTTCTAGCCAGACTTCAAAAAAAGAACATATGCCAGCTTTTATATAACCTCTTGGGCCATTAAAGGTATTAAAAACACCAAAATTTACTCTAGTTGAGTAAAGAATGGGAGCTTGAAAAGAAACTGAGTCTTTGAGCCTTTTAAACTCCTCAAAATTTGGATCTATAGCTACGGCAAGATGTGGCTCTATATTTTGATTTGTTAAAGATGTTATGGCAGATCCTCCTGCTATAATTAAAGCTTTATTAGAAAAAGTTTTTAGCTTTTCATAAGAATAGTTTAAAGAAGGGCCTGCCCCTAAAATAATTGCAGGTTTATTTTTGAATTTATCTTTAAATTTATTTACCAAAAAAGATGATTTTAGCTTATCTAAATTTTTTATGAAGTTTTTAAAAAGTCTATGAGAATACAAACTATCGTGAGTAGAAAAAAAATTGATCAAAGAATTTTTTAAGATATTTTCTTTTAAAATTTCAAACTTTTTTGATTTTTTTTTTTCAAAAGTTATAACTTCTATATTTGCAGATATACTTTTTGCTATAATGCTACTTACATCTTTTTTGATATCATTTAGATAATGAAAATCTACATTTTCATTACGCAGAAAACTATTTGCAATATCAAAAGAAAAAAAGTTTTGTAGATTTTCTAAGTTATCTTCAATAAAAATGAGTTTTTTATCTTTTTTTTTAAGCCATTTTTTTAACTCTATAAGAAATGGATTGTTTTTACATTTATAGATATAAAGAGTATCAAAATTGTTTAATGAATTTTTTAAAAAGTTAAAACTTTTTGATTCAGATGATATCCCTTTTAAAAAAGAGCTTTTTGATCTCTCTTTTTTTGTTAAAAGGTGCATGTAAATCAAAGGAAACTTATTTTGCAGAATTTCTAAATTCTTATCAAAAATTTTCATAAAATAAATTTAGTCTCATCAATTGGTTTTTCTTTTTCATCAAAAATTGTATCTTTAATTTTTTTTCCCTTTTCAAAAATTAAAAATCTCTTGCGCTTTTTGCTCTCATAAAAAAGTTTCACTTCCCCATGAAGGGTTCCATCTAAATAGTTCATAATAGTTTTTATTGACCCATCTTCAAAATAATAAGTTTGTCTATTTTGCATTAAATCATCTTTATGTTGCTCAATAGAATAGAGCTTTTTAGATACATAGTATTTATAGGATTTCCCTTGTTTTTCACCTAAAAAAAACCAACTTTTAGATAAAATATCTTTATTTTTAGAGTAGTAAATTGAGCTGCCATGCAAAAGATTTTTATGATATGAAATCTCAGCTAAAAGTTTTTTATCTTCATAAAAAAGAGATTTTTTTTGGATTTTTAAATCTGATTTCAAATCAACATTTAGATCTTCATCTAAAATAACAAGTTCGTTTTCATCCATTTTATATATTTCTTTTAAATTACTCATAAAAATTTCCTTAAAAGATTTAAATGTTCAAAAATTACATTTTTAAAAAATAAAAGTTTATTTAGTAAAATATGAATTTCATTATTTTCAATATTTCTTAAAAGCGTATGTTTCCAAATTTGCCAAAGTGGCTCTAAAAGATGTGTATAAGCAATTTGGTTTTGAAGTTTTAAAAGATTGAAATCTACTAATTTTTTTTCAAGATCTGATAAATATTCATCTAAAAACTCATCTGATTTTTTTAAACTTTTTAAAATTTGAGATAAAACATCTATTATTTTTTTATTATCTAACTTTATAAAATTTTCATTTGAGATTTTCGTATGAATATATCCTTCTAGATCTGGATCTAGATCCAGATCTAGAGAACTTTTTAAACTGTTTAAAACATCTAAAAGCTTCAAACTTTGAAAATTTTCAAGTTTAAGACCACCCTCTGTTGCATTAATAAACGTTTTATCTTTATTTTTAGATGCATATTCTTCAATCCAACTTTTTGCTAAAATCCAATCTTTTTGAGTTAAAACTTCTTTTCCATTGATATCTTTTGTTTTTATAGCTAAATATTCGCTTTTTTCTTTTACAACTCCTCTAGAATATTTATGTTTTTTAAATGAAAGATCAAGTCCTATAGTAATAATTGGATTGCAACCGAGCATTTTTGCTATTTTTATTAAAAATGTAGTGACAGTCCATCCCGCTTCAAATGTTTCTTGTTTAATATTTAACATTTCATAAATCCAGCTTTTAAGTGGGTAGGCTCCATAGTCAGAGACTAAAATTTTTCTGCCATGCACTAAAGATAAATTATTATGATTTATCTGGTTTTGATAAAAAAATGGTTTTTCAAAAACATCATTTTCTTTGAATCTTTTAAAATATGGATTTTGATCAATAGATGCGGCAAAATGATATTTTATATTTTTTTTAGCAAAAATATTTAGAACTGATCCCCCAGCAAAAATGAGCGCTTTATCTTCTAAACCTTTTAGATGATCTAGATTTTTATCTAAAGAAGGACCTGCTCCTGCAATTATTGCAGGAATATTTTTGAACTGATCTTTTAAATTCTCAAATAATATAAATTCATCATTTTTTAAAATGTTGTAATAAAAATTCTCAAAAGTATTTATTCCAAAATCACTATATAAATATGATGTTAAATTAGCTCCTAGATGAAGATCTGTTAGAGTTTGAAAAATTTTATCAAAGCTATCTTTTCTTTTCTCTTTTAAGCCTTTAATAATTTTTAGATCTAAATAAACGCTATCCCACGCAATCTTTTTTAAATCCTTTTCAAAATTTCCTATATAGATTGTTTGAGTTTTTTTTCTCTCTTTTTCAAAGTGTTTGTCAACAAAACTTAAAAGATCATCATATTTTTTAATGTCGTCTTCTAGAAAAATAATTCTTCTATTCTCTGTTTTTTTTAGCCATTTTTTTAAAAATGATAAATGCTCACAATCACTTTTCCCATAGATACATACTACATCCGTTTTATGAAAATCTTCAAAAAATTTAGCATTAATTTCTTGCATATTTTACCATTTGAATTAGCTCTTTATAGCTTGGTAGAAAATTTACAGACTTATACTTTTTTTCTCTTATATTATACCAATAAATCTTAATTTCATATCCATTTGCAATACCTACAAAAAAAGCTTTGATTACATGATTGTAACCAATGACTTGATCTATCGTTTTTTGATTAAGTTTAAAAGCTTTACACTCTATCATCAAAAGTGGGTATAGTAAATAATTTGGATGGATATCTTTAGCAAAACAAATTATATCCGCTCTTCTTTTTTTTGATGAAAAGTCAGCGCTTTTTAAATGCTCTAATGATAAAAGATCCTTTTCAATTGCTATCAAGCTCTTTGGAAAATCAAGCTCATTTATCATTTTATGTATTAACTTTTGCCGAACTTTTTCTTCTGGAAGCGCTAACACATAAGTTTTTCTAATTGGATCATAAATTTGATCGTTACTCAACTTCTACAATACCTAAATTATCATCATCTCTTTTATAGATTACTTTTATTTTTTGATCTTCTTCGCCTTTATATATCAAAAAATGCTCACCAGCAAGCTCTAATTTCATGACAGCTTCTTCTTGAGTTAGCATCTTTATTGGCATGGTATCTTTAGCAACAATTTTTGGTATTTTATATTTTTCTAACTCTTGATTTAGAGTCTCTTGTTCGATTTCATCATTAATATCTTCTAGCTCATCTCCCCCACCCAAAACATGTACTCTCATATCAATAGAGGTAAGATTTTTATTTCTATGAGATTGGAGTTTTCCTTTATACTTTCTAATTAATTTATATAACTTGTTAAAAGCCCCATCTATTGCTGCATATAAATCTACTGTAGTTGAGTGAACACGAATTTTATAATGTAAAAATTTTATAACTATAGCAGCTGTATGCGCAAGCTTTTGAACCTCTAGGGTTACTACGATTTCTAAAATATTATTTGTAAAACGCTCTAATTTAGAGATTTTTTCTAAAACATATGCTTGCATTGGATCTGTGATCAGAAGATTTTTGCCTGTAATCTCAAGATTATAGCCTTCTGCTTCAAATTTAGATTTGTCTACCATATTATCTCCTACAAAAAATTGACAAAATTCTCATTATTTTATATAAATATAAACATTCATGTAAGAAAAACTTACAAGCTTTAAACATAAAAAACAACAAACTTTAAAAAGATGAAGAGGAAATGAAAGAAAAAATTCATGAGTTTACAGGTAAACACCTTATGGTAAATTATATGAACTGTGATAAACAAGCACTGAGTAATTTCAAAGAGTTGGAAGAAATTATGAAAAAAGCATGCACAGCTTCAAAAGCAACAGTCTTAAATTCAATAAAACATTTATTCCCTGTAAAAAATTCTGATATTATCGGTATGTCGATGGTTTTAATACTATCAGAGTCTCATGCCTCGATTCATACCTATCCTGAATTTAGCTCATGTTTTGTCGATTTTTTTACTTGTGGAACTGAGTGTTTGCCTGAAGAGTTTGATAAAACTATGCGTGAGTATTTAAAGCCTAAAGATGTAAAAGCAAAACTTTTTTTAAGAGATAGTGAAATTATTAAAGATCATTTTTTTAGCTACAGATAACAAAACTTCTCAAAAAACTTTTTAAAATATATAAAAATTAGACCTCTTGTGTAATTAAATTTCATAATTATAAATTCCTGCTATTAGATTAAATCTTAAACCAAATCTTTTTCTTCGATTTCTATATCGATCTGCTATAATTTTAAATCTTTTTATC
>JAAKFE010000120.1 GCA_011065175.1 Candidatus Anoxychlamydiales bacterium | reverse complement strand
AATCCTGGGCTTTTTCTATGCTCCAAGCTGAACCTCTTCAAAGAAAGTCATAGTATTGTCTTTGCTTTCCAACACCTCTTTTCCTAAAACAGCTCTTTGACTCAGGATAGTTACCTCAGAATCATTAGACGATCTAATCTTAGGGCAATTAATGAATATTGACCTCATATCAAGCAATTGTTTTATTGATTTCATAAACGAAATTCTATCGTTGGGATTATTCATGAAATTACATATGTTGCTCATATACAAGATATCGACAACAATCCCATTATCGTTAAGGAAGCTTCTAATTTCAGAATTTTTTTTGCAATTTCTAATATCTTCGGTAATAGGGATAAGACGGTTTTCTATTGAAGAAAACTAAATTGGATTTTTTTTTTGCATTCTAATGGTGCTAGTAGTGATGTCCTATATCCTTTATCGCAGTTATCAAGTTAATCTTTTTCTAATGATTGGCCTTCTTATTGGATTTATCCCAACCTTAAGACTCTTTATAAAAATCAAAAACAGATAAAGTTTTATTTTTTAGATTAGCCAATTTCAAATCAGATTCCAATAAAAGTTATAATTCCTGACATTTTAGTCCAATCAAAAGTTCTGAATGCGTCCAACCACCTCCATTCACCTTTTTAACCTTTATATATCAATTTCTTAGATTTGCTTTTCCAAAAAAAAACTATTATAATTGAAAGCTTTGAATGTATCCGCTCATCTTCATGATGAAGGCATGACTCGCATCATAAATTCCTCAAATAAAGGAACTGTAAATATCATATCTCCATATGAAGGACTGTAAATCATCCCTTTTTTAATAAGTCGACTTCGTACAGGCCCTAAGCTGCTGATCTTAACACCTAATATACTTGCAATATCTCCTGTTCTATGAGCACCCGAACCAAAACTAGCCATCGCTCTTAGAAATCGTTTCTCACTAGGAATCAACCGATCAAAACGAACTCGAAAGAAATTACTATCCAACCGAGGAACTACTACTTCTGTTGCAGCTTTTACAACATCTAGTGTAATAGGACTTGATTTAGCAAGATTCCAAGATTGATAACCCCACTCTTGGATAAAATATGGATATCCTTGAGTCAATCGAAATATCTCCTCTAAAGCATCTTCTTGAAAAATAACCTCAGCAGCCAGAGCAGGTTCTTTCAAAGCTTTTATACTATCCTCTTTTGAAAGAGCTCCAATATCAGGAAAATTGAAAAGCCTTTCTGCATAAGACTTTGCATCACCAGCCAGCCCAGGTAATATTGGCAATCCTGCTCCCAATAAAACTACAGGAAGTTGCCTTTGTTGTATTTTATGCATTGCAACAATCAAAGAACTCAACTCTTTTTGGTTAAAATATTGCAGTTCATCAATTAAAATAATTATAGCAGACTTACGATCCTCTGCGGCTTCTCCGATAGAAATAAATAAATTTGGCAAATCGATTTCCAAATCTCCGCTATCAGCAGCTCCTTTTTCAGGATCAATATCTAATCCAATAGTGATTTCCCCTACTGTTAAGTTGAGCCCTCCGACAAAACTTCGAAGAACGGCTAAAGCCCGTTTTACTTTATCACCAACTCCAGCAATTCTATTTAATTCAAAAAGTAAACTCTTCAAATATGGAATGATCAAAGTTCCCAAAGATTTATTTTCTGAAGCTTCAATTAGAACTGTTTTATAACCTTGTCTTCTTGCCATATGTTCTACTTCATTCAATAGCACTGTTTTACCTACCCCACGAAGCCCTGTAAGAAGCATACTTTTTTCAGGTCGCTTTTGCTTTACTCGACCCAAAAGAATTTCAGCTTGTTCAAGAACAGAATCTCGTCCTACTAATTCAGGAGGTGGAGCTCCTGCTCCAGGAGAAAATGGATTTTTGAAAGGATTCATACTTTACACCTAACTTATACTTAGTTATACATGAAATTGAGTATAAGTTGGTATAACTTTTGATTCAATAATTAAATTTTTAAACATCTTGGATTTAAGCATGCAAACACCTAAATAGCTAACAATCCGTTAATTACACTTAAATCCTGATTAGTTTTTGCCCAATCAATAGTTCTGAATGCGTCTCTCCACCTCCATTTCGATAACAGCCTAATTCCCAAGGGCTTGCAAATATTTTCAATATAATTCGTTGATTTAACATCATTTTTCTTGGAATATTGTTGACGAACACTCTATTTTCCATGATAATATAGTTTAAAGAAACAATATTAAGAGTTTTGCTTATGAAGCTAATCCATAGATTGCTAAATAAAAAATTAGA
>JAAKFE010000012.1 GCA_011065175.1 Candidatus Anoxychlamydiales bacterium | reverse complement strand
AATTTGTAATCATGTTATTCTTCATGAGTGTTCTCCTTTTATTTAGTTTTGGTTAACTAAAAATTTTAGGATGAACACTCTTGTTTTTCAACTCTTAAAACACAACTTCTGATAATACCTCTTTGAAAAATTATCTATTTTTGCAAATTTTAGAGATAGCCACAATTTCACACCTTTGCACGAAGCTGTATTGAGTCGAAATAGTAAATTAATAGATTTATTGGTTAGATCTATTGCTCCAGAAAAACGAGAAGAATATATCAATTCTGAAAGTGTCAACGAGAAATCTGCTTGGAGTATAGCAAAGGATATTTCCTTATCGGGCGACGATACAGTTTTTAATACACTAAGACCTTACATGGTATCGTTAGTATTTATCGGATGTATGATAAGCCCTAAATAGCATTCTGTATCAGCTCCTACCTAATAGATAGAAGCCGATATTTTTAAAGTTAATTATTCAACAGAATAAATTCCTTTAAGGCCTCTAAAATACTCTTTGTAATCAAGACCGTAACCAACAACGAATTTATCTTCTATCTCAAATAATGAAAAATCTGGAAGGTCAATATTTTTTAATCTACGTTCAGTATTTTTAACAAGTAGAATCAAGCTTCTTAAACTTGCAGGATTTTGTTTTTCTATTTCTTTCATAACACTAGAGAGTGTTTTTCCAGAATCATAAATATCGTCTACAACAATGACATGTTTGGATTTGAGATCTAACTTTTCTAAACCTTGAATAGTAAGCTCCCCTCTTTCTTTTCCTCTAGGCCCGTAGCTTGAGCATTTAATAGCTTCAATAGAAAATGGAGTTTTGATTTCTCTAACGAGATCGCTTGTAAAAATAAATGCACCTTTCATAATCATTAAAAAGACAATTTCTTTATCTTTATATTCATCATCTATTTTATCAGCTAGCTGAACTATTTTAGATTTTATCTCTTCTTGAGAGATCATTAGTTCAAGATTTGAAAAATCTATATCCACGTTTACTTTACCTTCAGTTTTAATAAAAAAACTTACCATTAGTATAGAGAGTATACAAAATATTTTTTTTGTCATCATTTTTTTCCTTAAAATTTGCAGCCTTTTGAAATAAGGTCATCTACATAATTTAAATTGTAGTCACTATTTAGAAATTTTTCGTCTTCTAACATATATAAGTGAAAACTAATTGTAGACTTGACTCCTTGGATATGAAATTCTTTTAAAGCCCTTTTAGCAATCTTAATTGCTTCTTTTCTATTTTTGCCTTTAACGATAAGTTTAGCAATCATAGAATCATAGTGAGGAGGAATTACATATCCACTATAGCAAGCGCTATCGAGTCTTACATTCGGTCCGCCTGGAGGAATATAATATTTGAGTTTTCCAGGAGATGGCAGAAAATTATTTGATGGATCTTCTGCATTTATTCTAAATTCAAAGACGTGCCCATCAAATTTTATTTCTTTTTGTTTAAACGAGAGTTTTTTTCCCTGAGCTATTTTTATTTGTTCTTTTACTAGATCAACATTTGTGAGCACTTCTGTGACAGTATGCTCAACTTGAATACGAGTGTTCATTTCCATAAAATAAAAGTTATTTTTTTCATCTAATAAAAATTCTACAGTTCCACAAGAAAAATAATTTGCAGCTTTTGCGATATTTATAGCCGCTGCTCCCAATTTTTTTCTAAGATGTGGTGTAATTCTTGGACTTGGAGTCTCTTCTATTAACTTTTGTCTTCTTCTTTGAATTGAACAGTCCCTTTCTCCAAGATGAACAATATGGCCGTGTTTATCTGCGATTATTTGAACCTCGATATGCCTTGGGTTCATAATCATTTTTTCTAAATAAATCTCTGAATTATTAAAACTAGCTTCAGCTTCTCTTTGAGCTGCAATAAACTGTTTAACAAAGTCATTTTCAGATTTTGCTATTCTAATCCCTTTTCCACCGCCACCAGCTGATGCTTTAATAAAAAGAGGAAAACCTATTTTTTTAGCCTCTTTTAAAGCATCGGTAATATCTTTTACAACTCCAGTAGTTCCTGGAATAACTGGGCATTTTGTTTTTTTAGCGATAGCTTTTGCTTGAGCTTTATCGCCTAATTTTGCAATAGCTTTATGAGAAGGCCCTATAAAATTTAGATTGCAACTCTCACAAATCTTAGCAAACTTAGCATTTTCAGATAAAAATCCATAGCCTGGATGAATAGCATCAGCACCGGTTATTTCACAAGCAGATAAGATATTTGCAACCTTTAAATAAGACTCAATGGCAGGTCCATCACCGATACATATAGCTTCATCAGCAAGTAAAACATGGAGCGCTTCAGAATCAGCTTTTGAATAAACAGCAACTGTCTCTAAACCCAAATCGTGACAAGCTCTAATAATTCTAACGGCAATCTCACCGCGATTAGCTATTAATACTTTCATTATTCGATCACAAAAAGTTTAGTTTCAAATTCAACAGCATGAACATTTTCTACTAAAATTTCTTTAATTATACCTTTTTTTCCTGCTTTAATTTCATTCATAACTTTCATCGCTTCAATAATGCAAACCACTGTATTTTCATTTACCTCATCGCCAACTTTAACAAATGGTGATTGATCAGGAGAGCTAGATATATAAAAAGTTCCGACCATAGGAGAAGTAACATAATCTTTTGTGTCATCTTCTATATGAACTTTATGCTCTTTTTCTTTTGGCTTTTCTTTTCTTTTTTCATGCTCTACTTTATGAGTTGGATGGTCTTTTTCTAAAGAAATTTCAAAATCACCATCTCTTAGATGGATTTTTCTTAAATTACTATCTTCTAAAAGAGAAATTATTTTTTTTATTACATTTATCTCCATGATTATAACCTTTGGATAAATTCATTTAGATTAGTATCAACTTTAACAATATCTCCAACTTCCACAAAAAGAGGAACCTCAATCTTTGCACCAGTTTCTAAAACAGCTGTTTTTGTTGGATTTGCTACAGAGAGCCTTTCTTCTTTTGATGTAGTTTTAATAATCATTAATTCTAAAAATTGCGGAAGCTCTACTGAAAATATTGTGTTTCCATAAAAAAGGGCTTTTATTCTTATCCCCTCTTTTAAATAGTTGATTTTATCAGCTAAAATATTCGGAGGAACCAAAGCGTTTTCTAACTGGCCAATATCTAAAAACAGAAAATTCTTTCCTTCAATATATAAATATTCTAAATCATGTTCTACTAAAGATACCTCATTAATTTTTTGTGAGAGTTTAAAATTTTTCTCAATAATTTCTTCTGTCAAAAGATCTCGTAGTTTTGTTTTAATAAAAGGAGTACCTTTTGCTGTACTTACTTTTATGCAAGACTCAACACTATAAATTTTTTTATCTATGTTGATTGTCATTCCAGGCGATAACTGATTGCTTGTCGACATTTTTTTTTACCTCAATTTATTAAAATTGTTTTGATCTCATCTAAACTATTAATTGTGAAATCTACTAGTTTAGGATCTTCTTTTTTGTTAAATATATTTTTTCCTCTTCCCCATTTCATATGGATGGTTTTGCATCCTATTTTTTTAGCAGGCAAAAGATCTATTTTTACTCTATCCCCACAAACAAAACTTTTTTTTATATCAAAGTTTAGTTCTTCAATAATTTTTTTATAATAAGGTTCTTTGTCTGCATCTTTTGCAACCACTATTTTACTAAAAACAGAGGTATCAATGCCAGCTTTTTTGATCTTATAAAATTGAAACTTTTCATCACCAGCTGTTACAATAGCAAGCTTATGAAACTTAGCTAGATACCTTAAAGTATCCATAGCATTTTTTAAAGTAAAAATTTTAATATCACTTATCTTAGTATCTGTCATAGCTTTTAGGGCTATATTATAAAAAATTTTACTTGCATTTATCTTATACAAAAAACTTTTTATTGTCTCTTTGGAGCTAATTGATTTTTTATCGATTTTGTCAATGGTTTTATATGCTTCTCTTTCATCGATTTGAAGGCCATTTTTTATCAAAGCTTTTATAGTTCTTTTCAAAAAAATAGGGGTTATAGATCCGCTTGTATCTATTAACGTATCGTCTAAATCAAATATTATTAACAATTTTAATTATCTCATTTGCTAGTTTTTTTGAATCATGTCTAATTAAATTTCTTTTGATTAAATCTTTTTTATTAGCACTAGCGAGCGGACCTAAAAGATCAGATAAAATGATTCTTTCATCATTTTCGATATCGTTTAATACCAATGAGCCTTCTTCAGAATAATTTTTTATTAGTTCTTTAGACGGTCCTTTTTTGTTCACTAAAATATAATCAAAAACATCTTTGCCTAAAAATTTCACAAGTTCTTTCAGATTGTCGCTAACTTTATTACTTTTACATTGACCTTTTCTATTCATAAGATTGACAACAAAAACCTTTTTAGCCAAAGAATTTTTTAAAGCATCGGCGACCCCTTCAACCAAAAGATTAGGTATTAAAGATGTATAAAAACCACCCGGGCCTAAAACTACTAAATCTGCATTCATAATCTCATCGATAACTCTTGGGTTTACTTTAGGATACGGTTCTAAATAAATACTTTTGTATCCTCGATCAATTTCTTGAGATAGGTAAACTTCAGCCTCTCCTTCTAAAACTTTTCTGTTGTTTAATATCATTTTGAGATGTACTTGATTGAGAGTTACTGGAATTACTTTTCCTTTGATATATAAAATTTTTCCAGCCTCTTCTACAGCTCTTTCAAAACTTCCTGTTACCTTTTCTAAAGCAGATAAAAGTAAATTACCAAGTGAGTGCCCTCCCAAATTACCATTTTCAAAACGATAATTCATGACATTTCTCATAAGTCTTGATGAATTAGAAAGAGCAACTAAACATTGTCTAACATCACCAGGCGGCAAAACACCTAATTCATCTCTTAGAATTCCGGTGCTACCTCCGCTATCTGCCATAGAAACGATAGCGCTAAGATCAACATCGTATTTTTTAAGTCCTCTAAGTATTACAAAATTACCGGTGCCTCCACCGATAACTACAATTTTTTTTCTCATAAACCTTTAACAATTTTTGAGCTTTTTTACGCCTTCTTTCATATCTTTTTGAGCAAAAAGATATGTACCAGCGACTAAAAAATTAGCTCCTTTATTTATACACCTTGATGCTGTATCTATATCTATTCCACCATCAACTTGAATATCAAAATTCAATTTCAGATCCTCTTTTAAATTTTTTGCAACTTCTATTTTTTCTAAAACAGAAGGAATAAATTTTTGGCCTCCAAAGCCAGGATGAACCGACATGAATAATACAAGATCTAAATTCTCTAAATACTTTGTAGCCATAGAAAAAGATGTCTCTGGATTAAACGCTAAACCAACTTTTTTTCCACATTTTTTTATGAAATTAATCGTATCTCCTACATCTTCTGTAGCTTCAAAATGAAATGTTATTTGATCTGCTCCAACTTCAATAAACTTTTCAATATAATCAAATGGATTATAAATCATTAAATGAACATCTAAAAATAGATCTGTAGATCTATTTATCGCAGCAACCATTTGAGGTCCAATTGTGATATTTGGAACGAAATGTCCGTCCATTATATCTATATGAATAGCGTCTGAATTAGAGTCTTCTATTTTTTTTACTTCATCATAAATTTTAGAAAAATCTGCTGCTAAAATAGATGGAGCGACTTTAATTTTATTTTTCATAAAACTACTTTTTTATTCTCAAGAGTAGCTTTAAAAAAAACAAAAGTCAAGATTTTCAAGTTAGTTTTAAATTTAATAGCAGATTCTGAAAAACTCTAGAAAAAGTGACTTTTCATTATAAAATTTGATGATTTTCATGCAATTTTCTAAGGAACTATAAAAATGTTTATTTAGAAAGAAGATAATGAATATCAAATTATATTTTTCATATTAATACAAAATAATTGAAACAATGCGATAACTTGTTACAACACCCTGCATATTGCATTTTAATACATTTTTTGTTATTATAAATAAGCATTAAAGTTAATTATATTTTTGAAAAAACTATTGATTTAAAATAATAATTTGTATTCTAATGTTTTTTTGTTAATAACAGAGAGGAAAAAATGTCTGTTCATATTAAAGTTACAAATAGAGAAAATGATTTTTCTTGGGAAAAAGATCTAACTGCCTCAAGAGAGCGTACGCAAGTACATAGCAGCCTTTCTAAGGGCAGTCAAAGCGCACATTTATTCAAAGCTTGTGTTTATCCCATTAGAACACATAATTTGTTAGATTTTTCAAAAGATTTTTTTCTTCCCCATTCGGTTAATCATACAATTGATTTTATAGGTAAAGTACAAAATATTGCAGGTAAAATCTTTTTGATGTTAGCTTCTTTAGTTTTTGATATAGTTACATTTCCTTTACGTTTATTAACTTTTATACCTAGGATTATTTCAAATTCCCAACAAAAACCAATACCTTTTTATGAATACTTAAAAGGTCAAAATGTTGATCCAAAGTTACTTGAAGCTAACTGGGTACGAGTTGAGTTATCTTGGTTTACTAATCAGCCCCCTCCTGGATATGATCTTTTTGCGTATTATGCCAAAAGCGGTTCAATTAAAAAAAATATAAACTTTATTGAATTGCCAGATAATGATGTGAATGATTCAAGAGGTGAAATAGAAGAGGGCCGTAAATTTGAAGATGTTATTAGATCAACTGCTTGATTTAAAAGATATATTGAGAAATACTACCCGTAATTTTTAAAACTAAGAGGCAAAAAAATGTCTGGTAAAATTACTGTTACAAATAAAGAAAATGATTTTTCTTGGGAAAAAGATCTTAAAAGCTTAGAAGAATGTCAGCAAATATATAGTTTTCTTAAAAAAAGACCTCCAAATTTCCTAAAAGCTTATTTTATTCCTCTTAGAACTCATAATATGTTAGATTTCTCAAAAGATTTTTTTCTTCCCCGCACCGTAAATCATGCAATTAGAAAGGCTGGTAAAATAGACTATCTTGCAGGTAAAATCTTTTTGATTTTAGCGTCTATAGTTTCAGATCTTTTAACATTTCCTTTTCGTTTAATAACTTTTATACCTAGAATTATTTCAAATAATTCAAAAGTCTTGCCTTTTTATAAATACCTAACTGAGAAAAAAGCTGATCAGAAGTTACTTGAAGCAAAACAACTTGAAGTACAATTTTCTTGTGTTATTGAAGGAGATAGCTATACATCTGCAAAAATTATAGACTTTGTTGAAATTCCAAAAGATAAACCTCCCCAAGAAACAGTAACATATAAAGAAGATTCAAAACATGGTCTATGGCAAAAACTTGAAGGAACACTTTAGTTTTGATTTGAGATAAAGTTTAAATTTTTAATTTTTATAATTTTTTAAACTTTTTCACTTAATGATTTTTGAATACTATCAAAAAATATTTTTTGTTTAGATTTATCATCTGTTAAAAAAACATATCCAAGATAAGGGATATCGTGAGCTGTTAAACTAAATGAGACAAGCTCTGATGATAAAACATTTAAATTATCTATTTTATCTTTTATTTTCTTTTTAACATTTTGATCATATATGGGAACCATAATGTAGAGCTTATTTGATTCTTGTTTGAATAAAAAATCTGAATGTTTTTTAATTCTAGTCTCTTCTCTTTTAATAGCATTTATCAGCATCAAAAATAGATTTTTTAAAATATCTGGCCTTACAATAGCTGTCATTTCTGTAGGAGTTATAGAATAGAAAAATTTCTCTAATAAATTATCATAGTGCTTACCGATTTGTCCTAAAATAGCTTGAAGTGATTTATAAGCTTCATTTTGTTTGTAGATCATACCACCCATATAATCTCTTATTTCACCAAAAAGCAGGTTTAGCTCTTCTAAAACGCTTAGCCTTGCTCTATTAATATCTAAGCTATGATCTGATCTTAAATAATTAGAGCTCTCTAAAAGCACACGAAATACATTCGCTTCTTTCAAATATTTTCTTCTGATTATTCCGACTTTTTTTACTTTATCAATGATAAATCTATTTTTAGATTTTATTTTTGAGATTAGATCTTTTAAAGGGGAGGCTTGAGGTCTTAGAACTCTTAGCAAAATTACGTTAAATGAGATATCTGTATAAGTTTGTTTATCAAAAGATATAATAACTTGAGGGATATCGTGAACGTATTGTAGTTGCTGAGATAATACTAGCATATTTTTAACGATCTCTTCTTCATTTCTTGGCATAAAGACAGGATGGATAAGTTGTTCTACATTTCCTTTTAAATAGATTGGAAGTTCTTCTTTTAAAACCGATATCTCTTCTTTTGTAAAATCTATACCATTTGGTTTTTGAACTTCTATGTAACAGGTTTGAATTTCATTTTTAGATGCTTTATCTATAAAAAAGGAATTTTCAACAAACTGGGTATATGGCAAGAAATTTTTAATTGCACTAATAAGATGTTTTTTTTCAAAAATCTCATGTTCCTTTAGAAAATTTATACCGACTAAAACTCCTAAAACAGCTTTATCTTGCTCTTTAGCCTTTAATTTAGTCTTTAAAAACTTTAAAATTACGTATCTTTTATCTTGGTTTTGCTCAATATTTTGTTTAAGTAGTTTCCTAATCATATATAGGATTGAAATGATACGAGAAATATGATGATAATCTCTTTGGCTTTTAAACTCGTCTCTTGACATTATCAAAAACTGCTGCATCTCAGAGAAAATATTTTTCCCATACTCTTTTGGTCTTTTTTGAATTAACGCACCTATTTTTTCTTGAACCATTGCCGTTTTTCTATCATTAGAAAGTCCTTTAAATTCTGTTATCCTTTTAGCATGAAAATCTGAGACTATTCCAAGTCTTAGTTCAGTCTCAAAGGTTCTTCTGTTTTTTTCTATATCATCGAAGTCATTTTGAGATTCAACAGAGATAATAGCTTGCATAAGAGTTAATTTATCATTTGTGATATTTGAAATAGAAAAATCTATAGAATAAAAAAGATCGACATTTAAATTTTTCTGAAAAATTAACCATCGACTTACCATATCATAGAAAAAATTAACTCCATTTTTTCTATGTTTGGCAAGCAAAATAATAGAAATATTTTTTGAATTATTTATTTTTGTCCATTTTATAATTGGAAGATTTTCATTAAAAAAAACCTCAGTTTTTTTTAGATCGTCTTTTTCAAGACCATTTTCATAAAAGCTGTATGGCAAAGCTTTTTTTAATAGAGCTTTTAAGTTACTTATGTGACTTGTTTGATTTTCTTCATCTAAAGAGATAAATGAGTTATTTATGATTTCGAGTTTTAGTTTCATCTGAGTGATCTTTTAAGCTTTTTTTATATAAGCACTAATTAATTTCATATACATTTTTTGAAACTTTTTTAAAAGACTCTTTTTCAATATTTGTAAATTTTTTATTTTTTTTTAAAAATTTGTCTCTTTTGAAATTCAAAATATTTAAGCTTATATTGTTGTTTGAAGCTAGTTTTACACATCTAGGATGCAAGATTTTATGCTCATTTTTATCTAAAATTTTTAAAGCTTTTTCATGAGATAATTTTTTATAAAAAATAGCATTTTTATTTTTTTTTGGATCTACACTATAAATACCATCGACATCTTTATAAAACTCAACTAATTTTGCTTTTAGAGCTATCGCTAAAGCAACAGCTGTCGTATCAGACCCTCCCCTTCCGAGTGTTGTTATCTCCTTTTCAATGCTCACTCCCTGAAAACCTGCAACTATTACAATATTATTATCATTTAGAGCTTTTAAAACTCGAAAAGGTTTTACCTCAATGATTTTAGCATCTAGATGATCAGATGTAGTAATTATTCCTCCTTGAGAACCAGTAAAAGAGATAGATTTTTTTCCTTTTTTTTGAAGCGCCATTGAAAGAAGACTCATAGTAATTCTCTCCCCTACAGAAATTAACATATCTTGTTCTCTTTTTGAGGGGTTTTCATTAATGGTTTTAGCTAATTTTAAAAGTTTGTTTGTTGTTTTTCCCATGGCAGAGACGACAACTACTAATTTTTTATATTGTTTGGATTTTTCTACAATAATCTCTGAAATTTTTATGATATTTTTTGTATTCGATACACTTGCTCCACCAAATTTCATTACTAAACAGCTCATAAAATTTCCTATTTCATTTTTTCTTTTATATAACTAAGAGGCAATAGAACTTTCTTAACCTTTTTTTTAGAGTATACACACCCATTAAAAATATACTTAATTGAAATTTCTTAAAAGAGCTAATTATTATCTATCTATTTTTGAATTAGAAAATTTACTCCTACAAATCATCATTGATTGAACGTAGTTTAATAGCATCATCTAATAGACAAAAAAGCTTGATTAAATAGAGATCTTTCATAATTCCCCCTTCGGCTTCGACTAATGTTTTGTGGTTTAGAGAATCTTTTTATTCAAAAAATTAATTTAATTAAACTATAAAGTGCTGATTACCAGCCATCCTAACTTGCAAGTTAAGTTAAATGTTTTTCCTATGCATTTTTCTGTTGAAATTAATCCGATATTTCAATATAATTTTATTATGACTCAATAATTTTATTGAGTTTATTATGTTAAATAACAATTTATATTAAATATAAGGAGTGAAGTTTATGTCAGTTCCAACATTGTCAGGCCATCAACCTTTGGCGCCTCTTGAACATAGCATTTCAGCTTGGAAAACTCACCCAATTCCTGATTATAGTCGACCTTTTATAAAGGTTTGGGAAGGAAGTGATGGTAATAAAGATTTTGTGGGTAGGATATACGAAGTTGTTAGATTTGAATTTAGCGGCGGTAAAGTTATTTTTAAAGAGCATGCAAGCGCCTAATTTTGGTGTTTAGTTACTATAACCTAGGACTTGATGAGCGTTGTAAAAATTAAAATACTCATTAAGTCTTTGTTTAACCTCAATTAGATTCTCATATTCTTTTGGATAGATATCCCTCGTATTTTACGCTATTTTAAAGTCTTTCCATAAAAATGTTATTCAGAGCTCTTTCTTTTCCTTCCATGCTGATTTCAAAATATCTTGAAATAATATTTCTTAAAAGGCCTAATTATAAGCTGCGAGGAGAAGAGCTCTTATTGAACTATATTTTTCTTTCCCCTGAGGCGAAAGTTCTATATTCTTTATAGGAAAAGAAGAGATAACCTCTTTTAAAGAGCTAATACAAGAAATACTAAAAAAAGTTACACCTGTCAGCAAAAACAAAGCGCCAAACAATGGATGCAAAATTGTTGAAAATATCATTAATGCTATTGAACCAACTAATGTCAAGATTCCAGAATTTTGAAGTTTTACTCTTCCAATTTCAATCTTATTAGCATCCAGATTATAAGCTATTTGCTTTCTAACTAAGGCAAAGTTTGAAAATTTATTATCAATAGCATTCATAGATAACAAGAGAGGCATAATATCTCCAATTCTTCATATTTAATAACCAAATTATAGATCAAAAAATAATAACTATCAATTTCAAACTCGCTGATAAAATTTTTTATCTCTTGACTTTCAATGTTAAAATATTTAATATACTCCCCTTTTAATAATGGCTAAAAACATGACTGTAGAAAATTTCAAAACAAGTATTGACAGAGCTAAAAATATATCTGAGCTTGCAAGCTTATTAAAAGATACTGAAGTAAAATTTACTTTTTTGGGAGCTAAAAAAGTATCTAAAAAAGCTTTTAATCAAAGTGCTGCTTTAGATAAAATTGCTTCAAAAGCACTCTCTTTAATAATCCCTTTTTTAAAAGATTGGAATTTTTCTCTGCAAGATCGACATCATATCAGCTTTATTACAAATAAGATTAATAAATATTATGAAAAAACGGATCGAAGATTTAAAAAAAGAAATATATTTACTAAAATATTTTATTTAATAAGAAATATTTTTTCATGGTTTTTACAAACAAGAAAAATTTGGGATACTTTGACTTTGGATATAGCTCCAGCTATATATTATAGTGCAAATCAATATATCGAAACTTTTAGACGAAACCAACTGCCCAGAAGATCTGATAAAATCTATAAAAATATTAATTTATATTTGAAGCCTACAATAGGGCTATAGAAATTAAACTTTGAGATTTTTTTTTGAGAAAAATATTTAAATTTTTTATTTTTCAAAAAACTGCTAAAAATTGGCTCATTATTTAAAACTCCTTTTAATAATTAATAATATTTTTCTTTACCAGCTTGCTTTTATTAGTTATTTTTTGTTAATATTTTTGCTTAAACGTATAACAGGAGAAATCATATAAATGAAACAAGCAACCTATGATTGGGGCAATCATAATATTTTAGACGATGTTGAGTTCAAGGAAAACGATTTAAAAGAGTTCAAAGATTTACTCGGAGTTAAAGAAGGGAAAACAGAAACTTTTGCCTTAATGAGAGCAGGTCAACTACTATTTGGTACGGTTGTAGAAATAAATAAAGAATTTGCTGTAATCGATGTCGGTCTAAAATCAGAGGGTCTAGTTCCAATCGCTGAATTTGCAGAGCCTGAAGAGCTCGCTTTAGGAAAAAGGGTAGAAGTTTTATTAGATAAAACAGAAGGGCCTGATGGGCAAGTTGTTTTATCTCTAGAAAAAGCTAGAAAGCACAGAAGATGGGAACATATCTTAACATCTTATAAAGAAGGCTCGATAATTGCAGGAACGATAGTTAGAAAGGTAAAAGGCGGGCTGATGGTAGACATTGGTATTGAAGCTTTTTTACCTGGATCTCAAATCGATAATAAGCGAATAAAAAATTTAGATGACTTTGTTGGCAAAAAATATGATTTTAAAATTTTAAAAATAAATATTGAAAGAAAAAACATTGTTGTTTCAAGAAGAGAGCTTATAGAGGCTCAAAGAGCATCTAAAAAATCTGAGCTTCTAGAAAACATTCAAGTTGGAGATTTGAGAAAAGGAATCGTAAAAAATATTACAGATTTCGGAGTTTTCTTAGATTTAGATGGCTTGGACGGGTTACTTCACATCACTGACATGACATGGAAAAGAATAAGACATCCCTCTGAGATGGTAAAAATGGGTGATGAAATTGAAGTGATGATTTTGAGTATTGATAAAGAAAAAGGAAGAGTTGCTCTAGGCTTAAAACAAAAAGAGCAAAATCCTTGGGAAGAGATCGAGAAAAAATTTCCTCCGGGAACAAAAGTTAAAGGAAAGATTACAAATTTAGTATCATATGGAGCTTTCATTGAGCTTCTTCCTGGTATAGAAGGGCTTATTCATGTTTCTGAGATGAGTTGGACAAAAATGATTTCTGAACCAGCTGAGATGGTAAATATTGGTGATGAAGTTGAAGCAATAGTTTTATCTATACAAAAAGATGATGGCAAAATATCTCTTGGCATGAAACAAACAGAGAGAAATCCATGGGAAGATATTGAAAAAAATTATCCTATTGGAAAAGTGGTAGAAACAGAGATTAGAAATCTAACGAACTATGGCGCTTTTGTAGAACTAGAGCCAGGAGTTGATGGGTTGATTCATATCTCTGATCTAAGCTGGACAAAAAAGGTTTCACATCCATCTGAGATGTTAAAAAAAGGAGAAACAACAAAAGCTCAAGTTTTATCAGTGGATAAAGAGAGCAAAAAAATTACATTAGGCATTAAACAGCTTAGTGAAAATCCTTGGGAATCAATCGAAAAAACCATGCCAATTGGCACAACAGTCAAAGGTATTGTGAAAAAAATCACAGCTTTTGGAATTTTCGTTCAATTAGAAAATCAAGTTGATGGTTTGATTCATATAAATGAGTTATCTGATCAACCTATTGGAAAAATTGAAGATATCGTCTCTGTTGGAGACACAATAACTGCAAGAGTATTAAAAATTGATACTGAGAACAAAAAGATTTCCCTTTCTATGAAAACTGAAGGGAAAAAAGACGATATTGTAGTTGGAAAAAAAAGAAAAAAAACACCTCCTAAGGAAGAGTAAATTATTTTTTCTCAAGATTACTTGAGATATTATACTCAAAAAAACCCTTTGGTTTTTTTAAGTTTATAAACTTTTAATAAAGGTTTTTTGATGAATAAAGATTTAGTTGCAATTTTTGAATATCTAGAAAGAGAGAAAGGAATAAAAAGAGAAATAGTAATTGAAGCTATTGAAGAGTCTCTTAGAGCAGCTGCAAGAAAAAGCATGAAAGGCGGAGAGAATGTTGATGTTCAAATTCATCCAAAAACTGGAGAAATCGATGTTTTTGTAAGAAAAACAATTGTTGAAAAAGTTGAAGACCCAGAAGAAGAGATTTCGTTAGAAGAAGCTCAAATATTAACACCGGATTGTAAGATAGGACAAAGGCTTGAGATCTCTATACCCCCGCAAGAATTTGGAAGAATTGCAGCACAAACGGCCAGACAAATCATCACTCAAAAGCTAAAAGGTGCTGAAAAAGATGTGATATATGAAGAGTATAGACACAGAGTAGGTGAACTCATTTCAGGCACAGTCAAAAGAATAGGAAAAAGAAGAACGGTAATAGTGGATCTTGGAAAAGTAGAAGCTATTCTTCCAGAGAGTAACTTACCAAGAGGAGAAAAACCTCATATTGGAGAGAGATTGCAAGCACTTTTATTAGAGGTTAGAGATACAGATATGGGTGGTGCAGAGGTTATTTTATCTAGAGCCCATGCAAATTTTGTAAAAGCTCTTTTTGAACAAGAGGTGCCGGAGTTAGCTGATGATGTTATTACAGTTGAAAAGATAGTAAGAGAAGCCGGCTACAGAACAAAATTAGCGGTTAGCTCCTCTGATAATAGAGTTGATCCCGTAGGAACATGTGTAGGAGTTAGAGGCACTAGAATTAAGAATATAATCCGTGAAATTAACAATGAAAAAATAGATGTTATTCCATATTCAGAAGATATGGTTCAATTACTTCAAAATACTTTAGACCCCATTCAAGTCCTAAGGTTGAAAGTAAATGAAAAAATAACAGCAGTTATAGCTGATGCTGATTATCCTATAGCAATTGGTAAAAAGGGAATGAATGCTAGATTAATCTCAAAACTTCTAGATAAAGAGATAAATTTTCAAAAGATAACAGAGTTTCAAAAACTTGTAACAATACAAATGGCTGAGCTCTCTGAAAGTGATAGCCCTAAGCTTGATGAACCTTTAGTAATCAAAGGGTTGAGTTCTCTTTTAGTTGAAGGGTTAATCTCTGCAGGTTTCGATACTGTTAGAAAAATATTATTAATACCTCCTTCAGAACTACTAGAAAAGGTGCCTGGGATCAACTACTTAGATTTAGCAGATAAAATATTAGAACAAAACAACCAGGTATAAATTTGGCTAAAGATTTAAAATTAAACATTAAAAATGCTCAAATTGCTCAAGCTTTAAAAAAATTTAATAAAAAACCTATTTCTACTCCAAAAAAAGCAAAAACAAAGCAAAAAGAAAAAGATGAAAATAAACCTATTACTATAAAAAGAAAAGCGAGAATTCTCCCTCCCGAAGAAAAAGAAAAAAAGCCTTCTCCTCCCGAAGAAAAAAAGGGGGAAAGCATTGAAGAAAAGCCTCTAGTAGAAAAGAAAGAAGAATCTATAAAACAAGTTGTAAAAGAGCCTATAGAAGAAAAACCTGCTATTGAAAAAGTTAAAGAAGAAAAAGTAATTGCAGAAGAGAAAAAACCTAAAGTTATTATAGAAAAACCCAAAGAAAAAGAAGAAGGAAAGAAAAAACCAAAATCATACAAAGACTTTAAAGTTGCAAAAAAACCTCAAACATTTAGGGCTTTTGATACAAGAGATAAATTAGGGCTTAGAACATACGAAGATGAGAGATGGAGAAAAAGAAGATACCACAAACCTAAAAAGATAAAATCTTCAATAGAAATTGTAAGGCCAAAATCTCTAAAAGTAATAATACCGATAACTCTAAAAGATTTAGCAAGTGCCATGAAACTTAAAGCATCCGAGCTAATACAAAAACTATTTTTACAAGGAATAACATTAACTATTAATGATTATCTAGATGATGAAACAACAATACAACTACTTGGCCACGAATTTGATTGTGAAATCTCAATAGATGTTGAAGAAGAGAAAAGATTGCAAATTACTGAAATGACTATAAAAGAAGAGATAGCAACAACACCAAAAGAAGATTTACTCTCAAGACCTGCGGTAATTACATTTATGGGACATGTCGATCATGGGAAAACGTCCCTTATCGATGCAATTAGAGTCTCTAACATAGCCACAGCGGAAGCCGGAAAAATAACTCAACACATCGGAGCTTTTACAGCTAAAACAAAGTTTGGATCGATAACGATATTAGATACTCCTGGTCACGAAGCCTTCACTGAAATGCGATCTAGAGGGGCTGCTGTAACAGACATAGTAGTTTTAGTAATAGCTGGAGATGAAGGCGTTCGAGAGCAAACTGTAGAAGCTATAAAGCAAGCTCAAAAAGCTAGTGTTCCTATGGTGATAGCTCTTAATAAATCAGACAAAGCTGGATTTGATCAAGATAAAATTTATAGATCTTTAGCAGATCTAGACCTTCTTCCAGAAGCTTGGGGAGGAACAGTTATTACAGTAAATTGTTCAGCAAAAACAAAAGATGGTGTAAACGAACTTTTAGAGATGTTATCACTTCAAGCAGAGATATTAGAATTAAAAGCAAATCCAAAAGCAAGGGCAAGAGGAACTGTACTAGAATCTGAAATGCACAAAGGGCTTGGAGCCGCTGCTACTGTTTTAGTTCAAAATGGAACACTCAAAACATCTAATGCAATAGTTTTTTCAGATAAATATGGAAGAATTAAAACGCTGCATGATCAATTTGATAATATAGTTGAATCAGCAGGGCCATCTATACCTGTTATGATAACGGGTTTATCTAATTTAGCTGAAGCTGGTTCTGAATTTGTTGTAGTTGAAAATGAAAAGGTAGCAAAAGAGCTCGCTGATGCTAGATCTGAGAAAATGAAACTTACGAATCTTCAAAAAACCAAAAAGTTTTCATTAGAGAGTTTAGAGAAAAAAGAGAAAAAAATCCTTCCGATAATACTAAGAGCTGATGTTCAGGGATCTTTAGAAGCGCTTAAAACATCTCTTCTAAAAATCAAAACAGATAAAGTTGAATTAAACATAGTTAGTGATAAAGTTGGAGAGATATCTGAATCAGATATCAGACTGGCGGCGGCTTCTAAATCTGTGCTTTTAGGGTTTCATACTAAAATTGAATCGCATGCAGAACCCTTGATCAAGCAACTTAAAATTATTGTACGTCAACATAACATTATCTATCATGCGATAGATGAAGTAAAAGAGTTAATGCGATCTACATTAGATCAAGTTGAAGAACAAAATGATATCGGAAAAGCAAAAGTAATAGCTGTCTTCAAATCCTCTCATTTAGGATTAATAGCCGGCTGTTTGATAACCGATGGAATAGTAAAAAGAAATTCTTTTGTAAGAATAATAAGAGATGGAAAAGAGATAGCAAAAACAAAAATCTCCTCATTAAAACGAGTAAAAGAAGATGTCAAAGAAGCTAAAAAAGGCTTAGAGTGTGGAATAGTATTAGAAAATTTCACTGATATTCAAACCGATGACATCTTTGAAGCATACGATATTAGTTATCTCGAGCAAGAGCTTTAAAAAATATGAAAGACACAAGAATCAAACGTTTAAATTCCCTGCTTAGAGAAGTAATATCTGAAGTATTACAAGAAAATGTAAAAAACCCAAATATTTCTAAATTCACAAATATAACAGATGTTGATATAACATCTGATGCAAGATATGCAAAAGTATATATAAGTGTTATTGGCACAGACGAAGAAAGAAAAAACACGATGGACGCTTTAAATCAAGCAGCTGGATTTATTTCTGTTCATGCCTCTAAAAAAGTAGTTTTAAGATATTTTCCTACTCTTACGTTTGAGTTAGATACTTCACTTGACAAGCATATGAAAATCGATAAGATATTAACAGACATTAAAAAAGAGAAAGAAAAAAGATCCTTAGATGAGTCAGATGAATGAAAATTCTGGGATACTTTTAGTTAACAAATCCCAAAACAAATCTTCTTTTAGTTTAGTTACTCTTTTAAGAAAGCTAACAAAAATAAAAAAGATTGGACATGCAGGAACACTAGATCCTTTTGCAACCGGCCTAATGGTAATGTTAATTGGAAAAAGATACACTCAAAAATCTCAAGATTTTATAACCTTTGATAAAACATATATTTGTCGTCTTCATTTAGGCTTTACTACAAATACATTTGATACAGAATCAGAAAAAGTTTTTTATTCAAAAAAAGAGCCCTCTTTTGAAGAACTTGAAAAAATTTTAAAAGAATTTCAAGGTGATATTACTCAGATCCCTCCGATGTTTTCTGCTAAAAAAGTAAATGGTCAAAGACTATACAAACTTGCTAGAGCAGGCATAACAATTAAAAGAGAAGCGATTAAAGTAAATGTTAAAACAACGCTCCTCTCTTATAAATATCCCTATATTGATTTAGAGATTACCTGCTCAAAGGGAACGTATATAAGAACTATAGCAAATGACATTGGTGAAAAGCTAGATACAGGCGCTTATTTAACCTCTCTTAAAAGAACAAGATGTGGACCATATTTTTTAAAAGATGCAATAACCCAAGAAGAACTTTCTGAAAAAATAAATTTAAGTGAGTATCTTTTAGCATGATAGTTTTAGATAATTTTTATAAAAAAAAAGATTTTGGTTATTGCAATCTAACTATTGGAGTATTTGATGGTCTTCATTTAGGACATCAACTTATCTTAAAAAAGCTAAAAGAAAAAAAAGGAAGATCTATAGTTTTTACTTTTGAAAATCACCCATTAGATATTTTAAAACCGGGTATTAAAATCAAACCTATCTACCAAAGCCAAGATAAGCTCAAATATCTAAAAAATTTTGATATAGATGTAGTAATTTTAATAAAATTTACTCTAGACTTTGCAAATCTTTCATGCGTTGATTTTTTAAATATTTTAAAACAAAATTTTTCATTTTCTAATTTAGTCTTTGGCAGTGATGTGAAAATCGGAAAAAATGGCGAGGGAGATTTACGTAAAATTAAATCTTTAGAAAATGAATTAAATTTCAAATGTGCGTTTATTGAAAAAATAAAATATAATAATAAAGTAATTTCTTCTCGTTGGATAAGAGCTCTTATTGAAGAGAAAAATTATACTTTAGCTGAAAAACTTTTAGATAAAAAATAGGAAAAAAAATGTCTAGTCAATCAACTACTTTATCTTGCGGAATAGTCGGTCTTCCAAATGTTGGAAAATCCACCCTTTTTACAGCTATCACTAAAAAAAAGGTCTCTGCTGAAAATTATCCTTTTTGCACAATCGATCCAAATATCGGAATTGTTGAAGTTATAGATCCTAGATTAGATATTTTAACAAAACTCTCTAAATCTAAAAAAACAATACATGCCACTATTTCATTTGTAGACATAGCAGGTCTTGTTAAAGGAGCATCTAAAGGAGAAGGTCTTGGCAATAAATTTCTATCAAATATTAGAGATACCGATGCTATCGTTCACGTCGTTAGATGTTTTGAAGATGAAGAGTTAATTCATGTAAGCGGCAAAATAGATCCAATAGAAGATATAGAAACGATAAATTTAGAGCTTGTTTTAGCAGACCTTCAAACAGCTGAAAATATTAAAACAAAATTAGAAAAAAAAGGAAGAGTTTCAAAAGAGTTTAACCCTCAAATAGATCTGATTGATAAAATCTTAGATCACTTAAATCAAAATCTCTCTCTTAGATTAATTTCTTTTACCGAGGAAGAAAAAGAAATTTTAAAATCTTGGGCTTTTTTAACTTTAAAAAAAGTAATTTACGTTGCCAATGTCAAAGAAGAAGAGCTAACATCTTTAGAAGAAAATGAAAACTTAAAAAAAGTAAAAGAATTTGCAAAAAAAGAAAACTCTTCTGTTATTGCAATCTCAGCAAAAATAGAAGAAGAGATAGCTGCTTTAGAGCCTGAAGATGCTAAAGAATTTTTAAAAGAGCTAAACCTTAAAGAATCCGGTCTTCAACAATTAGTTAAAGCTGCTTTCAAGCTATTAAATCTTTTAACTTTTATAACAACTGGAGAGATAGAGACTAAAGCTTGGACAATTGTTAAAGGAACTAATGCCAAAGCTGCAGCAGGAAAAATTCATACAGATATTGAAAAAGGGTTTATTAGAGCTGAGGTAGTATCATATGATGATATGATTGAATATAACGGTCGAGTAAATGCTAGAGAAAAAGGAAAAGCTCTATCTGAGGGAAAAGAATATATCGTAAAAGATGGCGATGTTATTTTATTTTATCATGCTTGAGTTGTTATAGGCTTTTTTTTATTTATAAAAAAATAATTAATTTTATAAATAAAATTAAAATTTATCGAATATTTCTACAAACTTTTAACAACCCTGTTTCTGTCAAAAATGTTTCTTATAAAGGCCATATCTATTATACTAAAAACGAGGCTAATAAAAAAAACCTACGACTTATATTATAGATGGCAGAAAAAACCGAAAAGGCGACGCCTAAAAAATTAAGAGATGCTAGAAAAAAGGGCCAAGTAGCAAAATCTCAAGATTTCCCATCAGCTTTTACATTTGCAACAGCTATTTTTGGAGTAATAGCAGCTGGTTCATTTTTATATAAAAACTTAGCGAGCTACACTATTACAACTCTAAGAGCAATTGGAACAAATATTGATCTACAAAACAGAGCCGGCAGCTATCTAACAGAAGCAATAAATGTTATAATGATATGTAGTTTTCCGATTGTTATTGTAGTAGCGGCCGTTGGTATTTTAGCTAATTTTTTAGTTATAGGGCCTATGTTTTCTATGCAAGCAATGAAATTTGATTTAAAAAAATTAAACCCAGTAGAAGGAATCAAACAAAAATTTAAACTAAAAGTTTTAGTCGAGTTAATAAAATCGGTTTTAAAAATAACTGGAGCTGCATTAATTATTTTTTTTATAATAAAACATATGCTTCCAGAAATTATTTTTTCTGTAAAATTTCCTATTATAGGAAGTTTAACTATAGTTAGTGGGTTTTTAAAAAAAGTTGCAATTCAAGTTGGAATATTTTTTTTACTAATCGCTATTTTTGATTTAGCTTTTCAAAAAAAGCAGTTTGCAAAAGAAATGATGATGGAAAAGTTTGAATTAAAACAAGAATATAAAGATACTGAAGGAGACCCGCAGATTAAAGGTAAAAGAAGGGAAAGATTTAGAGAGATAGCATATTCAGAGGGTCCATCAGCAGCAAGAAGAGCAAGAGCGATTGTCACAAACCCAACACATATTGCAGTAGCTTTAGGGTTTGAAGAAGAAAAAGATCCTGTTCCGACAATACTTGTTATGGCAAAAGGACCGATGGCAGAAAAAATCATACAAATAGGGATTGATAATCATATACCAGTTATGAGAAATGTAGAGCTAGCAAGGCAGCTTTTTAATATCGGGAATATTGGAGATTATATTCCAAAAGATGTATATAAAAGTGTTGCTGAAATATTAAAATGGTTAGAGACTATGGAAGAGATGCCAGATGTTAACGTAGGAATCTTTCAATGAGTAAAGTTTTAGATAATTTAACAAAATATTTAGGAAGCTCAAAAATTCTCAGCTCCATTACAAAATCGAGCGATCTCATTTTAGCTGCTTTTGTAATTGGCATTTTAATGATGCTTATTTTTCCTGTTTCCCCTCCTGTCATCGATATTTTAATTGCTATTAATTTAACTGCATCTATAACAATACTTCTTGTCTCTTTATATATTCAAAAAGCTGTACATCTATCTATCTTTCCATCACTTCTTTTATTAACAACTCTATATCGATTAGGTGTAAATATTTCATCAACTAGGCAAATTCTTTTACATGCTAATGCAGGAGAAATCATCTATGCTTTTGGTAATTTCGTAGTTGGAGGAGACTACGTAGTAGGTGGTGTTATATTTTTAATTATTACAGTAGTTCAATTCATAGTTGTTGTAAAAGGTGCTGAAAGGGTATCAGAAGTTGCTGCTAGATTTACATTAGATGCTATGCCTGGAAAACAGATGAGTATTGATGCTGATTTAAGATCAGGAATTATCGATACGAACCAAGCAAGATTACTTCGTTTATCTTTAAATAAAGAATCTCACCTCTACGGAGCTATGGACGGTGCGATGAAGTTCATTAAAGGAGATGCAATCGCAGGTATAGTTATTACTATTATTAACATTATTGGAGGTCTTATCATTGGAGTAGCCAGGAGAGGGCTCCCCATTGCTGAATCAGCTAAGATATATTCTCTTTTATCCATTGGTGATGGTTTAGTATCACAAATTCCATCTATTATGATAGCGATTGCATCTGGTATAGTAACAACAAGGGTATCCTCTGAAAAAAAAGATTCTCACCTTGGAAAAGATATCGCAGAGCAATTGCTTGCACAACCAAAAGCTTTTATGATTGCCGCTGGCATGCTTTTTATGATGGCATGGTTACCATTTTTTCCACCCACACCATTTTTAATGATTAGTTTAATAATTGGAGCTATTGGAGGAATGGTTTTTCTAACTCAGAAAAAAGCAAAAGCAAGATTAGCTACTGGAGTTGGTGCAATTGAAGACGTAGAAGGACATGCTGTAGTATCTGGTGGATCTGAAGATTATGCTTTAACGCTTCCGGTAATTTTAGAGCTTGGAAAAGATTTATCTGCCCTCATAAAAAAGGACAAGCAAGGGCTTACTTTTATCGATAAGATGATTCCAAAAATGAGACACGCACTTTATCAAGATTTAGGAGTTCGATTTCCCGGCGTTCATATTAGAACAGACTCCCCTGCTTTAGCTAAGGATGAATATTTAATTTATTTAAATGAAGTTCCAATGTTAAAAGGGAAAGTTTTAATAAATTATGTTTTAACAAATGAGACTGAAGAGACCCTTAAAAGATATAATCTACCTTATACAAAAACAAAAAGTATTTTAGGACTTCCAACTCTTTGGCTTGAAAAAAGCAACACAGAAGTTTTAGAAAAAGCAAAAATTAGATATTGGTCATCACTTGAGGTAATAATTTTACATCTATCTAAATTCTATCGTCAATACTCCTCTGAATTTATTGGTATACAAGAGATAAGAGCTATCTTAGAATTTATAGAAAAATCATACCCTGATCTAATTAAAGAAGTAACTCGTTTAGTTCCTCTTCAAAAATTAACAGATATATTTAAAAGACTAGTACAAGAGCAAGTATCGATTAAAGATTTAAGAACAATTTTAGAAGCTCTATCTGAATGGGCTCAAACTGAAAAAGATGTAGTTCTTTTAACTGAATATGTCAGGTCATCTTTAAAACGCTATATCTCTTATAAATATTCACAGGGACAAACAGTTTTATCTGTTTATCTTTTAGATCCTGAAATTGAAGATATGGTAAGAGGAGCAATTAAACAAACATCAGCGGGATCTTATTTAGCTTTAGACCCTGACTCTGTTCAGATGATTCTGCACGCTATGAGATCTACTATTGTTCCGACTCCACCTGGAGGACAACCACCAGTTTTACTTACTGCTATTGATGTTAGAAGATTTGTAAGAAAATTAATTGAAGGAGAATTTCCTGATCTTCCTGTTGTATCATATCAAGAGATCGTACCGGAGATTCGCATTCAACCACTAGGAAGAATACAACTATCATAAGCTTATGAGTGAAATCAACAAACCATCAAAAGTCTCAAGGGCAGCTAAACAGCAAGCGACTCAAAGCGCAAAAGCTCAGCAACTATCTAAACAACAAGTCGCATCAAAAAGAGCTTTAAAAGCTTATCAAGAATCGGGTTTTAATCAAGTTGCAATGAGAAAGAATTTCAAACCATTAGAAGAGCAGAGACATGGCAGAAAATCTCTTTCAAAATCTCAGGCGGCTGATGATGAAGTAGAAGTAGTTGAAGAAGTTAAAAATACAGAAGAGACGGCTTCTAGATTTAATAAAAAAAACCAAGAGCTAAAAGAAAAAACTCTACTTATTTTACGAGATTTAATTAAAGATGAAGACACTGTCGAAGATATTTTAAAAAAAGTTTTAGATTTTTATCCAGACTACACCCTAGCAGATGATGCACTAGAATTTTTACTCCAAACGACTCATGGTGATTTGGCAATAAAAATACATAAAGTCAAAGAGTATTTAAATGCTGAATATAAAAGAGAGATCGTAGCTGGAAGAAATATCAATCTTCAAGCTCAAGTATTTTCAAAAGAGGGTCTTGGCACTCCTACTAATTTAAGAGATATGTATAGAGACATAACAGGAAATCCAAGAACAGCTATCACACTTTTCGATGAACTAACAGCTAAATATACCTATGAAAACATGAAACCGGTAATTAGATTTTTACTGCATTCACTTGGCTCTGATTTAAAATCAAAAGGACCTTCAATTACAAGACCAGAACTTATAAGACTTATAGAAGATGCACAAATGCTACAAGCTATTTTAGGAGTATATAGATTTTTTATTTCCAGAGAAGGCTTGATAAGTTCACAGTTTGATCATTTTGGGCTTATTCTTCCAAAGATTTTGAATTTTGAGATGATAGCTAAACTCTTTGTAAATCTTTTAAAAGAAAGATATGTCACTTCTGATAAAATTGCTCTAATGGCAAAACATCTTGGAATCTCAGAAGAATTGGCAGCGCAAATAATTATTTTTTCTCAAATGAGAGATGCGATAAGACAAACGTCAATGAAACTATATAAATCTCTTAAACACCGGCAAGAAACTTTAGATGCTTTTATTGAAACTCTAGAAGAGCTAGAAGAGTACTTAGCAGAAGAAGAGGAAGATTAATGAGATCAAAATTTCAAGAACTATTATTAGATCTTAGTGAAAAATTAGACTTAGATATCGATCTTTTAGTTGATAAAAATAGAGCTTGCTCAATTTTATTCGATAACGTTGAAGTGCAACTAGAGCTCGATCAAAACGCTGATAATTTAATCATTTTTTCATCTATAGCAGAGCTTCCTGCTGGCAAATATAGAGAAAAAGTTCTTTTAGATGCACTAAAAGCAAACGATCAATTCCCCTATATTGCTACTTTCTCCTATTTTGAATTAGATGCATCTCTTTCAATGCATAATTTTTTAAATTTTGCATCTTTAAATGCTGATATTTTAGCAAGTTATCTTGCAACATTTGTCGAACTTGCTAAAAAATATAAAAAAGCAGTAGAAAGAGGACAAACCTCTATTTTATAAATAATGAGTGAAATCAGTAAATTTATTAAAACAACTAAAGCTGCAAAGCATTGGGAAAACGTCGGCGCTTTTAATCATCATGGTATTGTTGTCCCCTTATTTGCGCTAAGATGTGAAAACTCTTCTGGAATTGGTGAGTATTTAGATTTAAAAAAAGTTATAGATTGGTGCAAAAAAGTTGGTTTTGATGTTATTCAATTGCTTCCTTTAAATGAGACCGGAATTGATCCATCTCCATACAATGCTATCTCTTCTTGCGCATTGAGTTCACTTCATATTTCACTTCATGCATTAGATGGAGTGAAAGAGAATCCATCTTTAATGCAAAAATTAAAAGGGTTTGAAGTTTTAAATACTTATCAAAGAGTTCACTATTTACAGCTTAAAAGATTAAAGAGCGATTTCTTAAGAGAATATTATGAATATATCTTTGATGATTTAAAAAAAGATAAAGAGTTCGAACGATTTTTGCAAAAAAACTCATGGTTAGAAGAGTTTGCTCTTTTTCGTACAATTCAAGAAAAAGAAAATTATAAAACTTGGGATAATTGGCCAAAAGATCTACAAAACATAACCGAGAAAAATCTATCTAAATACATTGAAAAATACCATATAGATATGCATTTTCATTTTGCTGTTCAGTATTTTTGTTTCAAACAACTATCCGATGTAAAAAAATATGCAGACAGTAAAAATATAAAAATATTAGGTGACGTTCCAATTCTAGTTAGTAAAAACAGTTCAGACGTTTGGTTTAATAGATCTATATTTGACTTTAAACATGTAGCTGGAGCTCCTCCTGATGCTTACAGCATCTATGGGCAAAAATGGGGATTTCCCCTATTTGATTGGGATCAACTAAAAGCAACAAAGTATCATTGGTGGAAAAGAAGACTACATAATATTGAAGATTTATATCATATGTATAGAATCGATCACGTTGTTGGTTTTTTTAGAATTTGGTGTATGCTTCCAGATGAGCCCGCAACAGAGGGTAGATTTTTCCCAAGAGATCCTGTTTTATGGGAGAAAAATGGAAGAAATAGACTGCAAATGATGTTAGATGCATCAAAACTCTTACCAATTGCTGAAGATTTAGGATTGATTCCAAAGATTGTTTATAAAACACTAAAAGATTTAGGTGTTTGTGGAACTAAAGTTATTCCTTGGGAAACCACTCGGTTCGGTGGGTTTATTAAATTTAATAACTATGAGCCACTTAGCATTACTTCTGTTTCTACTCATGACTCTGATACATTTTCTCAGTGGTGGGCAGGCTTTCTAAAGGGCTCAACAAAATTTGCTAAATTTAAAAACTGGCACTATTCACCTCACTTAACGTACAAACAAAGAAAAGAACTTCTCACAGATGCTCATCATACTTCGTCATTATTTCATATAAATCTCTTATCCGAATATTTAGCTCTATATCCTGATCTTGTTTGGCCAGATATCGATGATGAAAGAATAAATGTTCCAGGTACTATGAGACCAACTAACTGGACCTATAGATTTAAACCAACTTTTGAAGAGATTATGGAGAATAAAGAACTCGAAAAGGATATCAAAGATATTTTATCTTAAATAATTTTATTTCTTAAAACTTTACTCGAAACCTTTTTCATTTTATTATCAAAAAAAAGGACAAATGTGATGTTTATGAGAAAAACTTTTTTTTTATTCTTCTTAATATTTATAAACGTAAATTTATACTCTATTCAAAACCTTCCCGGTTTAGAAAACCTTCAAAAAGCCAAAATAAAACAGCTCTATAAAAATTTAGATCAAAAATCTGTAGTTCAACATTTTGCATTCTATAGAATCTATCCAGAGACTGAAGAGGGAAAGTTAGCTTTAAAAAAAGCATGGAATCTCTTGAAACAAGAAAATGTCAAAGATCCTTTGGTTTTACCTACTTTAGATATTAGCTTAATGATTAATCTAGTAAATAATCAAAATTCGATTATTCCAGATGATTTAGATGAAGAGAAATTAGACTTTTTAGAAAGCCTTGGTAAAAACTTAAAAAACAGAAATCTAAAAGGAAATAGCGTCTGGAAAAAAGATGATCTTTTAAAATTAGCAAATAATGAAATCGACCTTTCAAGAGCTCTATTTTTAGAAGAGTTAGGAGAGGAAAAAGAATCTATCTATAAAATTAGATATTATGAAGCTACCCTAGATTTGATGGCTCTACAAATCTTAGCTAAATTAAATACAAATCCAACTGATATAGATAAAGTTAATGCTATAAACGATTTTATCTTTTATGAAAAAAGATTTAGATTTCCTCCACACTCACTTCAAGCAAAAGAGATCGATACCTATACATTTTTATCTTCAGTTATGGATTCAAGAAGAGGAGTTTGTTTAGGAGTATCTGTTTTATATTTATCATTAGCACAAAGGCTCGGGCTCGATCTAGAAATAATAACTCCCCCTGGTCATATTTACATTCGATATAAAGATAAAGATGGAAAAATTACAAATATCGAGACTACAGCTAGAGGAGTCGATTATCCATCTGATGTATATTTAGGAATAGAGACAAAAAAACTCCAGCAAAGAACAATTAATGAAGTGCCTGGCATGGTGTTTTTCAACCAAGCGTCATTATATTGGGCAAATGAAAAATATGATACAGCTATTGAACTATATGAAAAAGCTCTAAAATATATGCCAGATGATCCTAATGTAAAACTGCTTTTAGGTTTGAATTTACTTTTTGTAAATAGAGTAAAAGAGGGTAAAAAATTTTTATTAGAGCTAAAAGATTATAAATCTGAGTATCTGACTACAAAAGAAAATTTAGTAGAAGATTTTTTAAAGAAGAAAACAGATATAGAATCCTTGAAAGCAATTTTTTTGCATGTCGATGAAACTAGAGAATCCATTATAAAAAAACAAAAAAGCTTACTTGAAATAGTTAAAAAATATCCATTATTTAGAGGAGCTCTTTTTCAATTAATCAATACATATTTGCAACTTGGAAGAGAAAAAGAGGCTTTAGTTTACTTAAATAAATATTATGAAATCGATAAAGAAGATCCAATTGCAAATTACTATATTGCAGCGATTTCATTTGAAAGATTTGATTACTTAAATGCTTGGAAATACTTGAAAAACACAGAAAAACTACTAGAAAAAGAAAATCACAACCCAAAAGCGCTAAAGAGTTTTAAAGAGGCTTTAAAAAGAGCTTTAGCTGACCCTAATATTTGATAAAAAAAAATAAATTATTCATTTAATTTTTTTAAACATTCTTCAATAATCCTTGGGTTTTTAGTTGATCTCTAAGATCTGCAAAAATTTTTGAAAGAACCTTTGCCTATTTTCTTGCGTGTTTGACAAAAAATTGTGTGATCCGGTGTTTTCTCTCTGAGATTAAATCGACAAAACCATTTTGCTGCTGTATTTCCTTGACCAAACCTCTCCAACTCTCGATCGCTTAAATTCTCCATGAACTGCAACAACAAACACTTAAATAAACGAAGAAGACCATGACATTTGTGAGGATTGTCTTTCTCGAGCTTTTTCAGTCTTTTCTCTACAAACTTAAATGACCAAATCTGATAAAATTTACGATAATACCATTTCTAAAAAACAATAGTCAAAATTAACAAGCCCAATCTCTTGTACATAAATTCTTTATAGCTCCTTTTTCATCAACAAAATTATTCCATGCAATACTGCAAACATCTAATATT
>JAAKFE010000119.1 GCA_011065175.1 Candidatus Anoxychlamydiales bacterium | reverse complement strand
ATTTTTTTAAAATCAGAAGTCTTTCTAAAAGTTATCTTAAATTTATAGATATTTTTAGTGAGATTATCTGATAGATATTTGCTAAAAACTTTTAAAATAGAAAAAATCTTTTTGTAATCGACTCTGAGTGGACATAAGATGCCAATTGCACCAACTGCTATATTGGATATGTAATATGGCATACAAATTAAAGCTGTATTTTTTATTTTAAGACCAAATTTTTCTAAATCATCAGCAATGAAATATGTAATAGTATCGTTTTTTATAGAGCTTTGTAAAATTTTATGCATCTGCTCTTTACTTTCAAAAATAGATAGTGCTTCAGCAAGTAACATAGGATCTTTGAACTCAGGATAAGAGAGAAGCTTAGAGAGTCCTGTTTTATAGATGTCTTCTATACTTAAATTTGTATATCCTACAATATATCTTACCATTATTTCATTATATAGGTGTTGAGCTTGCTTATATAGGTTTTGATTTTCAATATTCGGTTTTTGTTTTTTGTTCATTCTCCATAAAAAAAAGTCTTCTATTAAAGTTAGAGATTTTTCATCTAGATCTAATTTGGAGTACAAAATCTCAGTTTTTATAAGCCCAAAATCAGTTACTATTACACATAATATTTTGTTTTTATTTAAAGAAAGTAGCTTGATGTTGTTTACAAAGTCTTGATCAAATCTAGGAGATGATTGAAAAACACTTAAATTAGTAAGTGAGCTTAAAAGCTCTAAAGAAGAATTTAAATGCTCTGTTATCTGTTTGCATTCTTTTTTTAGCTGATCTTGCAAAAGTTTATCATCTTGTTTGTCTATTTTAGTATTTTGAAGTGAGTGATTTGCATAGAGCTTAAAAGCTTTAGGTGTAGGAATTCTTCCCCCAGATATATGTGGTTGGGTTAAGAGTCCCTTTTTTTCAAGTTCGATAAAGTAGTTTCTAATGGTCGCAGAGCTCATATTATCAAAGCCGCTCTCTTTAAGGGAATTAGAGCCAATGGGAGAATTGGTTTTTATGTAGAGCTCAACTAAACCTAAAAGAATTTTTAGTTCCTTGTCTTCTTTGGTAAATCTTTTTTTTACAAAGAGTTTTTTCATGTAAAATTTTGTTTTTTTAATTTTTAATATAAACCCATGATAACATAAGAGGATTTGTTTAGCAATCAAAGCTTCGGATTGCTTAAAATGCCTTGTAAGCGCTTGGCAATCAGCGCCTTGTAAGGCGAAGGCAATTGAGACCTACGAGAACAGAGCTGCCTTCATGAAGACTAACTGCGAGCCAGAGAGGTATTAATCCCAAAAGAGAGGGGATAGAGGCAAGGACTATTATTAAAAGAGCAAAAATCAGATTTTGTTTAGCTATAGATGAAGTGAAATTAGCTTTTTTTAAGATTGAGTTTATAAGTAAAATATCATCGTTTAGTAAAATCACATCAGAGGCATCTATAGCAGTTGCTGAGCCTACTTTTCCAAGGGAAATTCCAACTGTTGCTCTAGATAATGATGGTGCATCATTTATTCCATCTCCAATCATAATAAGACCTTTTTCAGAATATTTGGCAGCATATTTTAGTTTATCTTCAACTTTTAGATTTGCAAAAACATTTTCAATGCCGAGTTTTTGAGCAACGAAATTAGCATTAAAACTATTATCACCTGTTAACATTATTAAATTTTTTGATTTTTTTAAGGTTTTTATTAAAGAAAATGAAGATTCTCTAATCTCATCTGAAAAAGTTAAAACAAATAAAAAATTATCGATTAGTAAAAAACTTACGGTTTTAGCTTTTTTTGAAATTTTTTCACTTAAAAATTTCTTTTTTTCATCTGTTAAAAACTTTTCGATATATTCTAGTTTGCCAATATATACTTTGTGTTTTTTATCATCTATTTCTGAGATGCCTTGAATGCCAAGTCCTGCATCTGATTTAAACTCTGTTATCTTTACATCATATTTTAGATCTTTTGCAGCTATGTGGATTGCTTTAGCTATTGGGTGCGAAGATTTTTTTTCTAAACTATCGGCAATAGCTAAGGCTTTGTCTTTGTCAAAAACGTTTGCTTTTAGATCTTTATTGAAGTTTTCTTTTTTTTGAGTTTTTAACTCAGATTGATTAAATTGGATTTGTTCAAATCCCATTTGTTCAAATGAGGATAATACAAATTCTCCAGTTGTCAATGTTCCTGTTTTATCAAAAGCGATATTTTTGCATTTTCTAATAGCATCTAAAATAAATCCGCCTTTTAACATGATTCCTTTCTTTGCTAAAGAAGAGATCGCAGTTAA
>JAAKFE010000118.1 GCA_011065175.1 Candidatus Anoxychlamydiales bacterium | reverse complement strand
GCAATATATTAATGTTCTATGGTCTGGCTTTAAATCTCCCGCTACTGTTCGTCAAGTTCAAACTTCTAGATCTGAAGATTTTGGCCAAACATGGACTGCCTTTGTAGATATTCCAAATTTATCTAAAAATGATTTTTCAGCTGGATTCCCAGATTTAACAATGAGTAGCTCTGGACAATATGTTTACGCTACCTGGCGAAAAACGGTAGGAGCACTCGGCTCCGTTGCAACACAATTTTCTAGATCTGAAGACTTTGGAGCTACCTGGACAGGTGGAATCAATCTTTCTCCAATTTTATTTGGAATTGTAGCAAGTCAGCCACAAATAACTACTGACAAAACCGGAAAGTACGTATATGTTTGTTGGAGAGAATCAGGTGCTTTTGGAAATTTTATTAAAATGAGAAGATCTACTGATTTTGGAAGAACCTTTGATAATCCAGTAATATTATCAAGAAGTGTTATTGTCTCTGCTCATCGTATAGTAACTGATGATGTAGGTAGATATGTTTACATTGTTTGGGAAGAATCTAATGAAAAATACTCTATCTTATCTTTTGATTTTGGAATTAGTTTTACAACTCCCCTAAAAATATCATCACAAACAGACGGCAGTTTTATTGATCCTGCTTTAACAATGGCATCTTCAGGTATATATGCTTATGCTGGTTTTGATAGATCTTCTTCTTTTTCAATTGCCCAAGCATTAAGAGGTGTTGATATTCCAAGAACAGTTAAAAGGTTCAAGTTTACAAAACCTTAAAAATTAATGAAGTTGTAGAAACAATTTCACTTAAACTTAAATAAAAAAAATCGCTATTTGATTTCTATTTCTATATCTTTACCTGGCTTTTCAGGCATAATAATCCAAGCTACAACGTAAGAAAAAATCATTGGAGCAAAACCAGTTAATATCATAATAGCTATAAAGATTAGCCTTACTATTGTTGGATCTATTTTCAAAAATTCAGAAACACCAGCTAATACCCCTGCTATAAATTTATTTTTTTTAGACCTATATAATCTTTTATATTTTTTTTGCTTTCTTGATGCTGGCTCTATGGGAATAACAATTGCTGCTATTATATAAACTATTAAAAAAGGAAAAATAGCTGTAAGAAAAAAAATTACTAAAAATATAAGTCTAACTATTGTTGGATCTATCTTCCAATAGTCTCCAAGGCCTCCTAAAACTCCAGCTATTTTTTTATTTGATCGAGATCTATATAATTTTCTCATTTTTCATCCTAATATTGAAATAAATTTGATAAAGGCTCTCCTCTTTGAGTTTTTTTAATTGCTGCAGCAATTAGAGGAGCAATAGAAATTTGAGTAAGATTATTTGGAGCTTCTTCTCTTAAAGGAATTGTATCTGTAATTATCAACTCATCGATATCTGAATTTTTAATCTTATCAATAGCATCATGTGAAAAAATCCCATGGGTAGCACAAGCATAGATTTTTTTTGCTCCATTTCTTTTTAATTCTTTAGCGGCAGCAACTACAGATTTTCCTGTATCGCACATATCATTTACTATCAATACATCTGTATCTTTTACATCTCCTATTAAAAACATTTCATCTTTGCTGTTTTTTTGTGGGAGCATTGTAAAAACTACCAATCTAGAATCTATGTTATAGCGATTTAATCCATCTATAAATTTTCTAGATCTTGCAATAGCTCCAGCATGGGAAGCGACAACTACAACTTTGCTGATATCTTTTCTTACAAAATATGGGACAAAAAAAAAGTTTGTCATTAGATTGTCTACTATAGATTTATGATAAAATCCTTGAATTTGAAAAGAGTGCATATCTAATGAAATAATATGATCTGCCCCTGCTGTTTCTAAAAGCATAGCAATATCAGATGCAGATATTGGACAGATCTCAGAATGTTTTCTGTCTTGGCGAGCATATCCAAGATAAGGAATAACAGCGATTATTCTTTTTGCAGAGGACCTTTTGCACGCTCGAATTAATAAATATAGTTCCATTAAATTATCGTTTACAGAAGCATTTTTAGTAGTACAAACAGACTGAAGAATATAGATATCTTTTCCTTTAACATTGTCATTTATTTTTATCTTTATCTCTCCATCGTGAAATCTTCCAACTTCTGCTTCATTAATATCAATCCCTAAAATGCTTGCAACTTCCATTGCTAAATCTGGATTTGAATTGCCTGCAAAAAGCCTAAATGAATCCTTATCAATATCTTTATCAATACAAAAGACTTGAGAAAATATAAAAAGAAATATTACCAAAAATAACTTTAAAAAGTTTTGCATCAATTTTTCTTTCAATCTACACATTTACCTTTATCATAATTTGAGATATGAACATTTCCATCTTTTTCATATTTTTTCTCCTGACTTCCGCGCTTTTTTTAGCTAACTAATTTATAATTAAAAACTTAATATTTCAGTTTTACACTACATTTTTGTAAAGACTTGGGCGAGAAAATCTTTTTACTCTCATGCTTTTATATA
>JAAKFE010000117.1 GCA_011065175.1 Candidatus Anoxychlamydiales bacterium | reverse complement strand
TATTTTTGTAATTGTTTTAAAAATTGACATTTTCTTCCTTGATGCATAACTATCCTTTTGATAAAAAAAGAACATTATATCTATCAATTAAAAATTTTAATACTTAAATTTTAGAAATGGTATTAACAAGTAAGCTTTATCTCATTTATTCATCGCAACTTAGGCGAATAACATAAAGCATATTTTTGAAAAAACAAGATAAAATTCTAGTAAAGAATAATAATAATTTTTATTTAATTAAAGCAATCCCTCCAGAAAACCTATCATCTGTAGTAGTATGAGAGTAAGATACTCTAACTTTCCAAGAAGAAGAAAGATAGGTAAAAAGATCTATTTTGTATTCATTATAAGGAGGTTCGTTTTTTCTATTCCAGCCATGATGAGAATGAAGCTCAACTTCCCAAAAAGGATTTAACCTAAAATATGCATGAGTTAAAATTGTATTTCTTTTATCTGAGATAGGAGACGTAGTTAAAACATTTAGATCTCTAGAGACATCTAATATAAAATTTTCATGATTTGATTTTCTATAATCAAAAGATGATCTATATCTAAATTCAACTGCAAAAGCTAAATCAATATTAACAGTCCATCCGAGTCGAAAATTAGAAAAATCTAAAGTATTTTTAAAAAAATTATAAGCTGTATTTGCAGAAAAATTTACAGAGGGGAGATTCCAATATAAATCAAAATACATTTTATAAATTGTTTTAGGAATAATACTAGAGTCTAAAAAAGTATTAAAATAAAGATTGGTTTCAAAAGTTGGATACGCTCTTATATTTTTTAATGAATATAGTTGAGATCGAATGCCTGTTTTTATCTGATTTAATTTGTTGTAGCCATCTTCTATACTAAAAACATAGTAAGTATCGACTTTTTCTGTAGGTTTGGTAATCGCTTGATATTGCACATATGGCTCTATAATGTGTTTGTGTCTTGTATAGTCTTTATAAAAATTTGTGCTTAAATTTGCTCCATATAAAAACATAGCTTGTTCTTTAGAAGATTTTAAAGGGCTTTTATTATAGTAAATGCCAACAAAGCCAGCATATGGTGTGAAATTTGCAATCGAGCTTTTAAATGGCCTTGAAACGATGTTGTGTGTCTCTAACCTTGCTGATTCAAAATCCATTAAAGATGGAGATAACTTATCTGAAAATTCATAATCTAAATAGGATGTTAAAAAATAGTTATAAAAAATAAGGTTTAGATTAGGAACTTTGTAAGGTTTGATATTTAAATAACCAGTTGGTAGATGCTGTTTTATTGTATCAAAACTATTAACTCTAGGTCTTGCATAGACAGATCCTATTAAAAAATCCTCAATATGTCTGATATTTAGCTCTGTTTTTTTAGCGGTATTTAATTCAAAATCATCACTTTTAAAATCAGAAGGCATATTTATATCAGAGAATTTATCCCAGGTTGCATCTATTTTAGTGCCGCCAGATGGACTTATTGTATGATATACCCCTTGAATTCTATATCTAGTCTCTTTTTTTAACTCCTTTGGAATAACATCTGTAGCTAAATAGTTTTTTGTTTGAAAAACAGTTCTTCCATGCTCTGGAATATATTCAGTTTCTACGGCTCCTCCCCATCCCATGCCCCAACGGTATTCTAGCCTTGTCCAAATAGCAAAATCTCTCCATGAAAATAATCTATAGCGAAGAGATCCTCTGGGTCCAGAGGATTTATCCCAAGTAACTTTATATCTAACAATTGGAGTTCCTAAAAACTTTTTTAAGTTAATTTTAAAAGAAGGAAGCCACAGAGTTGGAAGCCCAAAAAATCTAAACCTTACTTTTTTTGCTTGAAGTAGATCTTTTTTTAAAACATTTACCCTTCCAGCATGTATATCCCAAGAACTATCTACGTTTTCACAAGTAGTTATATATACATTTTCAACATGGTAGCTGCCATCACTTTTTAACTCAATTTTATCTCCTCCTAAATACCAAAAAGATGCAAAAGTTTTGCCCTCGTAGACCACGCCTTTTTTTGTAGTAAAATCATACTCTAGCTCTTCTCCAACATAGACTCTGCCTTTGTATTGAATGATTAAATCTTTTTCGGCTTCTATCTTGTGAATAAAATTACCATTTTCATATCTGTTTATATATTGAATGGACCTTGCTTGGATGCGTATATCTTCGCCTTTAATTACACCGCCTTCATTTGTTGTTAAAATCCCATTTTTATATGTTGGATTTCTAAGGTCTACAATCAATTCGTGTGGTTTATAAGAATCAGTTTTTTTAGTTTTATCTAAAAGTTTTGTGCCTTTGGTAAGAAGCGTTTTTTTAAAAGAAGATATAATTCTTTCTTTTTCAAGATTTATATCTTCGTTTGCAAATAAACTAGATAGCAAAAAAAAAGCAAAAAAAATTCGCATGAAAATTTTTAAATAAAATCGTTTAGAAAAAAGTATATACGATCTTTGAATTTATAAATATGAAAGCTTTTCAGATTTAATAGGAGCTAATTTTTGTGATAAAGTAA
>JAAKFE010000116.1 GCA_011065175.1 Candidatus Anoxychlamydiales bacterium | reverse complement strand
ATATCAAAAGAGTTAGAAGAGTTACCTAAAGAGGAGAAAAAAAAGCTAGCAAACACACTTCTTACAAAAGCTGAAGAGATTTTGTCAAAAGAAGATTTAAGTGCAATTAAATTATTTAATGAAGCTTCGCAATTAGATCCAACAAATCCACTAATTTGGTATAGACAAGGTTTAGCTTTTTTTGAATATGGGACAGCTGCAAATAAAGAAAAAGCTTTGCAGCTTGCTAGTAAAAATTTTAAAATAGCAGTTAGTTTAGATACAGAAATATTTGATTTTTGGTGGGCTTGGGGAAATGTTTTATTTGTACTTGGAAATCAAAAAGAAGAATATCATTATTTTTTAGAAGCTAAAAAAAAGTATAAACAAGCAATAGCTCTTTCTAAATCTCAGAGCGATGATATTTTAGCTGAGCTTTATTGGGATAGAGGCCTTATATATACAAAGATAGCAGAACATTCTGGAGAAGCGATTGACATAAAAAAAGCGATAGAAGATTTTCAAAAAGCGATGAGCTATCAAACGGATACTCCTGCTCCTTTTTTAAATGATTTAGGATCTGCTTATTTAAAAATGGGTGAGCTTATTAATGATAATAATATTTATCTTCAAGCGATCGATTATTTTAAATTAGCAACGCAAAAATCAAAAAAATATATAGATGCATTTTCTTCTATTGCACATGCATATACACACCTATATATTAATACATTAGATGAAGATTATTTCGCTTTAGCAAGCAACCATTTTGAAATCTCTTTAGAGATCAATCCATTAGATGCAAATCTTTGGTTAGATTGGGCGCGGCTACTTGGAGAGAGCGGAAAATTAAATAAGGATTCAAAAAAATTAAGAGCCTCTATTGAAAAATGTATAAGAGCAAAAAGAAGAGATAAAAAATCAAATGAGATAACATCTCAGTGGGTAGAATCTTTAGCGTTACTTGGCGCTTATACAAATAGATTAGATTTGATAATGGAATCTGAAAATAAAATTATGAAAGCAACTGATCTATATTCAGATGAGAGCGATCTTTGGTATGCATATGGAATATGCATGAGAGCTTTTGCTATGTATTATGATGATATTGATTATGATTTTTTTGCTATTGAAAAGTTTCAAATAGGTCTTTCTTTAGATAGAACAAATCCAGAAATATGGGCTGAAATAGCTTCTACTCATTTAAAACTTGGGAAAGACTTAGAAGATATCGATATGTTAGAAAGAGCATCAAAATTTTATGTAAAGGCAATAGATTTAAAACCGGTATGTCCATCCATTATTTTTGATTATGCAAAAACACTCACTACACTATCTCAGTTAACTCTAAATCAAAATACGCTAGAAGATGCTATTAGACAGTTTGAAATAGCACTATCGCTGCAAAAAAATGCAGTTTTGTCACATCCAGATTGGATTTTTTATTATGGATGCGCTTTAGATCTTCAAGGAGATTTATTTGAAAAAGAGAGTTTTTATCTAAAAGCAATCGATATTTTTAACAATGTATTATTAGTAGATCCTGATTTTGAAAAAATTCATTTTAGATTAGCTCTATCTTTTACACATCTATTAGAGATACAACCAAAACCTGAATATTTTGAAAAAGCAAATAACTGTTTTCAAATAGCTACAAAACAAGATCTAGAAGATGATACCGTTTGGTTAGAGTGGGCACTGATGCTAATGACCTATTCTTTTGAAAACATCGAAGAAGAAAACCAAAAAAAATACTATTTAGAAGCAGAGCAAAAATTAATAAAAGCAGGCCGTCTTGGTAATCAACATGCATATTATCATTTAGCTTGTCTTTATTCGCTCTCATCAAAATTTGAAGAAGCGATTAATTTTTTAGCAAAAGCAAAAGAAATCGATATGCTACCACCTATTGATGAAATACTAGATGATGAGTGGTTAGATAATTTAAAAACTCAAGATCTATTTTCTCAATTTCTATATGAAATTGAAAAAACACAAAATATCTAGTGTGCATTTCAAGATTTTGTTATAGTAAACTCTTAAAATATCAAAGGATTTGATACATGGACAAACGTACGATTATTTTTATTATACTTTTAGCTGCAAGTTTTTATGTGTTGCAATTTATTTTCCCTCCTCCGAAACCGACTGTGCAAGCAACAAAAAAAATAACTGAAGAGGTGCCTCAAGAGAAAAAAGAGTATACTCCTACTATAGCACAAAAAGAAAAAGAGAGCTTTTACGTTATTGAAAATGATTTTCAGCAACTAGTTTTCTCTACAAAAGGAGGCGCCATATCGGAGATTAACCTACCTTTTAAAACAAAACAAAATCAAAAAAGCATTGTAAATGAAATAGATTTTGATAGAGATATTTTAGAAAAATCCAGGCCAAATGCTGCATTTCCACTTCATTCATATCAAACTTTTGAAAATGGCAAGACAGTTGAAAAAAAAGGTGTTTTGAGCGGTTTCTATCCACTTCTTAGAAGACAGATAATAGGAAGAGAAGAAAATATTTCATCTAGTTTTTATGCTTTAAATATTATTAGCGACACAGAAAATTTAGAAAATGCAAT
>JAAKFE010000115.1 GCA_011065175.1 Candidatus Anoxychlamydiales bacterium | reverse complement strand
CAAGCTGAATTCTATTTAGATTTTCCAATGTTTTTAATGGGAGGGATTGGAGCTGATTTTGAACTTCTTTTAGAAGAAGTAAATAGAAAAACAGGATCATCTCCTGCAAATCCAATTTTACTTTTTGGAAATAAAGATTATTGGAAAGCTAAAATAACTTCTAGATTTCAGATGAATCTAAAATCTGGCACTATAAAAGGTTCAGAGTGGGTCTCTAACTGCTTTTATACAGTTCAAACGGCTGAGCAAGGGCTTAAAATCTATACAGACTTTTTTGAAAACAAATTACCTATTGGAAAAAAAGGACCTGTTTATAAAGATGGTTTTTGCTCAGATTATTAAAACTTTTTTAAGTAATAAATTTTAGATAATTTTTTTGATTGATACACTCAAAAGAAGCCTTTTTATAAGTATCTAGCCATAATTTTGGTGGTTTTGAAATAGATTTATTCCACTTAAATTCATAACCGAAAAGTTTTCCCTCTTTTTCTTCTACCCAATCTAGCTCTTTTTGATCATAGGTTCTCCAAAAATAATTATTAGAAAAATGTTCTAAATACTGTTGTTTTTTTAGTCTTTCTATCACTAAATAATTTTCCCAAAGAGCTCCAATATCATCTCTTCTTTGAATCGGATTAAAATTATTAACAAGAGCATTTCTGATTCCATTATCCCAAAAATAGTATCTAGAAGTTTTTGTAACCTCTTTTCTTAAATTTCTTGAAAATCCTCTAATATTTATTAAAACAAATACTTGCTCTAATAAATCTAGATATTTTTCTATAGTTTTTTTATTAATGGATAGATGTGTTGCAAGCTCACTTATCGATACTTCTTTTCCAATTTGAAACGATAATAAAGTAAGTAAATCTACCAATTTTTTTGATTTATGAATCCCCTCAAAAATCAAAATATCTTTTAATAGATATGATGATATGAGATCTTGAAGATATTTTTTTCTTAATTCATTACTTTCAAGAGTAATAACTTCAGGATACGATCCATAAATTACTCTAGTCTCTAAATTTGCATTTATTTGTGTTATATTTTCTATTTTATTTAATTCAATTTGAGAGATAGGAAACATTTTTATTACATGCTTTCTTCCTGTTAGCGGCTCTCCTATTTGTTTAGCTAAATCAAAAGTAGATGATCCCGTTGCAATAATTTTTTTATCTGGCATATGATCTACAATTAATTTTAAATTTAAACCAATTTTAGATATATATTGCGCCTCGTCAATTACAATTAGATCTTTATCTCCAATAAAAGCTTTTAATTTATCTATGGATTCACTAGATAGATATTCTCTTATAAAAATATCTTCTCCAGTTACGAAAAGATAATTTTTTTCATTTTCTAGATATTTTTTTAAAAGAGTGGTTTTACCAACCCTTCTTGGTCCATAAATAACAACTACCTTTCCCTTAGTTACATAAGACTTAACTAAATCTAATGGTATTCTTGGAATATACATAATTTACCTTAAATTTAATAAATACAGCTATCTTTTTAACTGAATTTTAATAAATTCAGGCATTTCTGTATCCAAATTTCTATAAATTCAGGCATTTAAATGCCTGAATTCATAATAATTAAACGTAATCATCTTATAAATAAAGACTTATGTTTTTAAAGATTTTTTGATTGTTTATACAAAAATCATTTTAAGATTACTAAAATCCGTAAGCGAGCTTAATACTCCAATAAGAGGTTCTTCTATTCATGAACTGACCATCTGGAGAATACCCATGGTGATACTCACCAAAAATCCTAATCTTTCTACCGATACCTTGAAGTTTTGACCATTCATATCCTAAAATATAAGTTCCATCTAAGTTGAAATTATTAAGCTGCCAATTTCTAAAATAGGTAGCAACAAAAAAGGTTCCGAAAAGATTATGATAATAGATTTTAGAGCCCCAAAATCTAGCTTCAAAACCATATTCGAAATAACCATGTTTCATTGGAAAGGTTCCATCGCTATGTAAAATGAGTCCAGCACCTGCATAAAATCTGAGTTGCTCAAATGCTTGATATTGAAAAAATAGATCTAAAACTTCAAAACTTGGATTTTTTCTATCAAAGCCTGGATGGTTTACTAAAAACTCATCTCCTAAATGAGAAGAGATATGATATAAACGAAGTCTCCATACCCATTTATTTACAGAATAAACAAGAGGAATACCTCCATAAAAATCTGTATTAAATAGAGCTGTACCGCCACCGATATTTGGCCTAGGATCCATATTAAATACAGACCAAATGCCCGATTCTACTCCTATTTGAACATCAGCATGCCATCTAAAAACATCGAGCCATCTAAAAATGGGAAAATCATCCCCTAAAGATACTGCAACAGCTTCTCTTCCAGCTACTTTATCATTGCCTCTATAACCAATTGAGTAGGTAACTTGGCGAGGATTTGCAAGCATTGGTTGAAAAAGTGTTGTTGTTTGAGGAAACCATATGCCATTAACTTTTGGTCTGGTTACATATTTTTCTCTCTCTTCCATCTCTTCTGGCGGAACTCCATTAATAACAACTACTCTTTTAACACCTGGAACATCTTTTAAAAAAGAGACGATACTATTTGAAATAAGAGCATTTTTTGGCATATTAGCAAGCCAAACATTTCTTTCTTTTACGATAATTACAACTTTATATTCATAATAATGCATATCGACTAAAGCTTGTAGATAACCTTCAAAATATTGATCGTCTGCACCATCTAAATTCTCTTTTGGGATATTATCTGTTCTGTTTAATGCAAGATCATCTTTTTGTTCTGCAAACAA
>JAAKFE010000114.1 GCA_011065175.1 Candidatus Anoxychlamydiales bacterium | reverse complement strand
TTTGAATGAATTTCATTTTTTCGCAAATGGTAAAAAAGAAAATGTCTGAAGATAATTTTATTGTAAATTTAAAAAAGCTCTATGCTGAAAAAAAGATTTCTAAAAAATATTTAGAAATCTTATCTGATTTTTATAGCTGTTACATAAAAACTATAAACTCTCATGTATCTAAAAAGGAAATTTTTTCTCTTTTTGATCAGCTTGTAAAACTTTTAATCGATCTTGAAAAAAATCCCGTTAAATTTGAGTTGTATCATAAAAAGGTAACAAAACCTTTTAATTATCAAAAATTTGGAATAGATTTTTTAAAACCCTTAGTTGATTTAAAAAACTCTAAGCTTTTTGGTTTAGATAATTTAAAAAAGATAAAAGAGTATATCGATAAAAAAGAGAATGTAATTTTACTCTCTAACCACCAATCAGAGGTAGATCCACTATTAATTCCTATTTTATCTGAAGATAAATATTTTTCACTAGCTTCTAATATTATCTTCGTTGCGGGAGAGAGAGTTATTTTAGATCCTCTAGCGGTTCCTTTTTCTATGGGATGTTCCCTTTTATGTATCTATTCAAAAAGATATATAGATATAGATATAACAAAGAAACATCAAAAGCAAATCCACAACAAAAAAGTGATGTCACTGATGAGAACTCTTTTATCTGAGGGAGGCAAAGTAATTTATGTAGCTCCAAGTGGAGGAAGAGACAGAAAAAACAGTGATGGTAAAATTCAGATCGCACCTTTTGATTATAAAAGCTTAGAGATGTTTTATTTAATGGGAAAGAAAGCTTTGATAAAAACTCATTTTTTTCCGCTTACTTTAGCAACTTATGAAATCATGCCTCCTCCTGAAAAAATACAAGTTGAGATGGGAGAGAAAAGAATTGCTAATAGAGGGCCAATATTTATTAGTTTTTTAAACGAGTTAGATATGGAAAACTTTCCTGCTTCAGATGAAAAAGACAAAATCAAAAGACGAAAAAATAGAGCCAAATATATTCATACTATTGTAAAAGAAGAATATGAGAGAATAACAAAAGGATAATTGGTGCTACGCTTTAAATTTATACTTATTTTTATATTTTCAATTTTTAACATTTTTGCTTTAGATAAAAAATATCCAATAGTTGAAGATAAATCAGACTTAAAAATTTTAAACCCCTCCCTCAAAGATAGAAACACTCTAAAGCTTAGACTTTCAAATGGAATGAAAGTCTATCTCATCTCTGATAAAAATACAGATAAATCTGCTGCAGCTATCAGTGTACTAGCTGGCTCTTGGGACGATCCCAAAGAATTTCCTGGCATGGCCCATTTCTGTGAGCATATGCTTTTTAAAGGTTCAAAAAAATATCCAAGTGAGACTGAATACATGAAATTTATTTGGGATAACTCAGGAATCCCAAATGCATATACTGCCTCAGATAGAACTGTATATATGTTTTCAATAAATCACTTAGCATTCGATGAAGCAATAGATAGATTATCTCATTTTTTTAAAGATCCTTTATTTGATCCATCTCACATTGCAAAAGAGCTCTATGCTGTCGATCAAGAGCATTCTAAAAATCTTGAAAACGATGGTAGAAGAGTTCATATGGTATCAAAAGAGATTGGCAATCAAAATCATCCGAACTCAAAATTTTCAACAGGAAATGCAAAAACTTTGCAGTCTATTCCCCCAGCAGAGTTAAGAAAATGGTATGAAAAGCACTATAGTGCCAATCAAATGGCATTAGTTATTTATTCTAATAAAGATTTAGATGAACTAACTCAAATGGTCGTAGAAAAATTCACGCCAATTGCAAATATTGGAAAAGATCCGGTTACTACAAAAGAAACTATTTTTAACAAAGAAAACACAGGTAAAATCACCTATATAAAGCCAATATCTAATATTCAATTTCTATTACTTGAATGGGAGCTTGATAGAAAATTTACAGATGATGAGACAAAATCAGCTGATTTAATAGCATATACATTAAAAAGAGGACAAAAAAACTCTCTTTTAGAGATTTTAAAAAGGGAACATTTAGCTGAAGATGTAGATATTGCTTTTGAAAAAGCAGGCTTAGATCAATCTTTATTTCTTTTAGAGATTAAACTAACAGATCTCGGCATAAAAAATGTATCGAAAGTAATAAGTAGATGTTTTGAAGCTATAAATAATTTAAAAAAATCATCTATTCCAAATTATTTATTTCATGAAATGAAAACCATGTCAAAGCTAAATTACGAATATCAAGCACACCAAGATGCTTTTGAATTTGTATCTGAGCATGCAGCTAATCTTTTATATGAAGATCTATCTACCTATCCTAAAAAAACAGTTATGCCAACTCAATACAACTCTGAAAATATAAATGAGTTATTAGATTCTTTAAATTTTTCATCTTCACAGATTTATTTGATAGCAGATCCTAAAAAAACTAAAATGAAATTAGATAATAAAGAAAAATGGACAAAAGCAAAATATTCAGTTAAAGAATTAGATAAATCTCTACAAAATAGATTAAGTAAAAATCCAACAAATCCAAACATTAAACTTCCCGAACCTAACTCATTTATTCCAACAAATCTTCAAATGGATGCAACTAAAGATAATTTTACAAATGAAAAAAAACCAGCAAAAATAGTAGATAATGATTTTGCTACAATCTTCTATTTAAAAGATGATAAATATAAAGTTCCTCAAGTCTCTTGGCATTTTCAAATTAAAGATGAGATATTTGATGAAGATGTCAGATCCGATGTTTTAAAAGATCTATATGTGAAAGCTCTTTTAGAAAAATTAGCAC
>JAAKFE010000113.1 GCA_011065175.1 Candidatus Anoxychlamydiales bacterium | reverse complement strand
GGTGATTTGTCTCATAAGAGTAGATTTGCCAGCATTTGGTATGCCAATTAAACCTACATCAGCTATTAATTTAAGCTCTAAATAGATCTCTTTTATCTCTCCCGGTTTCCCTGCAGTAAAGATGTTTGGAGCTCTGTTTGTAGAAGTTCTAAAAGCAAAATTACCTTTGCCTCCCTTACCTCCTTTGCAGAGTAAAAATGTTTCATCTTTTTTTTTGAATTCAAATAAAACATTATCGTTTTCATCTTTCAAGATGGTGCCAACAGGTATTTTTACTATTAGATTTTTACCCTTTTTGCCGTTTTTATTTCTAGAGCCACCAGGCTGAGCATTTTCAGCTTTAATTATCTGTTTGTTAAAAAACTTTTCGAAAGATAAGAGATGCTCATCTACCTCTAAAATAATGGATCCGCCTTTTCCGCCATCTCCACCATATGGACCGCCTTTAGGCTGGTACTTTTCTCTTTTCCAAGCGATAATACCATTACCACCTTTGCCGGCAATGAATTTTAATTTAAGTGAGTCTATAAACATTTTTTGTTCTTTTGTTAAAAAAAATCTAAAAACCTAATAAAATTAAAATTTTTTAATATATCTAGAGACATTAAAATAAAAAAAATATTTATATTTTATTTTTTAGCTGTTGATTTTTTAATTTGAGTTTTTGTCGTAGGTTTTTTAGCTTGAGGAAGAACCGATACAAATGTTTTATTGGTTTTTCTAAATGTTACTATCCCATCTATTAGAGCAAAAAGAGTATGATCTTTTCCCATTCCAACATTTTTTTTAGGATGCCATTTTGTGCCTCTTTGACGAGCAATTATCGATCCTGTTGTAACAAACTGACCATGAGATGTTTTTATACCAAGTCTTTTAGAATGTGAATCTCTTCCGTTTCTTGTTGATCCTTGTCCTTTTTTATGTGCCATTTTTTTATCTCCTAGCTAAGCTCGATTTTTGTGATTTTTACTTTTGAATATTTTTGTCTATGGCCTCTTTTTCTTCTGTAATTTTTTCTTTTTTTGTATTTGTATGCTATAACTTTTGGCCCTTTTACTTCTTTTATAATTTCAGCTTTAACTTTGCAGTTTTTAACAAAGGGAGCGCCTACATGTATTTTTTTTCCATCATTTAATAAGAGAACTTCATTAAATTCAAATTTATCATCTTCAGATTTTAAAAGCTCAACATCCAAAATGCTCTCTTCTTCTATCTGATATTGCTTTCCGCCAGTTTGAATTATCGCGTACATATCTATCCTCAAATATTTTTTAAGCTGTTATAATATACGATAAAGTTGCTTATGTCAAGTTATTCCATTCTATATAGAAGCTTTTTTATTGAAAGCGCTATTATATAAAAAATTGATACTACAATTGCAATTGTAGCTCCAGGAGGCCAGCTAAGCAAATATGAAAAGGTAATTCCAAGAATATTAAATAAAATACTTAAAATTATTGCTATTATCATCATAATAGGTAGTCGATATGTAAAAAAGTTAGCAATAGTAGCTGGAATAGTTAAAAGTGCTATAATTAAAATTATTCCTATTATTTTTACTAGCAAAACTATAGAAATACTTATCATTGCAAGCAAAAGAAAATAAAGAGATTTTACTGAAATTTTTTGTAGATATGCAGCTTCCTCATCAAAACAAATTATCAAAAATTTTCTGTAAAATAAAATTGTTATGGCTATTATAAAAACTGCCAATATACTTAAAATTAAAATATCTAGTTTACCGGTTGTAAAAAGATCTCCAAATAAAAAGTGTGTGCAAGTAGCTTCTTTATGTGGGACTAAAGATAAAAAGATTATTCCAATTGCCATTCCACATGACCAAATAATTGCGATAACAGCATCTTCTTTTTGTTTGAAATTCAAATGTACATAACCAATTAAAAAAGCAGATATGAGTGCAGCAATTATAGCTCCTAACATCGGATCTAACCAATGAATGTCATAGGCATGTCTTAAATATTCAAAGAAGCCAATTCCAGCGAGTATTGAATGAGATATACTTCCTGTAATAGAAGATATTCTTTTGATAACTACAAAGGATCCCATAATTCCACTAGATATCGATGCAATGACAGCTCCCAAAAAAGCGAGTTTTAAAAAAATTGGTAAATCTATCATTTCTGTTGACCTATGATCGTTGGATGATATAGCCCTAAAGCAAAATGTTTACAAACTATTTCAGGCGTCATTATAGTTACTTTTTTTTGCACTGTTATTACTTTTTTTACCTCTTTTATAATCGTGTTTAAATCGTGAGATACCATCAAAATCGTTCTTTTTTTATTAGACTTTATTAAAATATCAAAAATTGATTTTTCAGATTCCGGATCTATACTAGCTGTAGGTTCATCTAAGATTAAAATATCTGGATCAGAAATTAAAGCTCTTGCAATCAAAGCTCTTTGAGCTTGACCTCCAGATAGTTTTCCAAAAGGTTTATCTATAAACTCTTTGAGGCCTACTTTTTCTAAAAGATCTTTTGCTTTCTCTTTTTGTTTTTTTGTAAAAAAACCAAACTTCGATTTAGTTAAAGCTCCAAGTAATACTAGTTCTAGATTAGTAATCGGAAAATATTTATCTAAATTATATTTTTGTGGAACATATCCAATTTTATCTCTCATGTCTTTTGGAGTTTCATTGAAAATCTTAATTTTTCCTCTGTGAGGCTCTAACATTCCCATAATCAATTTTAAAAGAGTTGTTTTCCCTCCTCCATTTGGGCCGATTATGCCAATAAAATCACCCGCTTCAATATTCAGATTAACATCTATAAGGATGGGTTTGACTTTATAACAAAAATTAAGTTTCTGAATTTTAATTATATTTTTCATCTTTCTATCTTTAAAAGAATAAATAATATCATCTATAAAAAAAAATAATTCAAGAAAAAAGCTAAATTTGCATATTTATTGTTTTTTGATATAATGTTAGATCTTCTTTTAAGGAGGAGTGTCCGAGTGGCTTAAGGAGCACGCTTGGAAAGCGTGTGCTGCGTTTTTGCGTACCGTGGGTTCGAATCCCACCTCCTCCGAAGTAGGTACCAATTCGTACCCTTGTGCTTCTCATCAAGAAGAGCAAGGGTTTCGATATT
>JAAKFE010000112.1 GCA_011065175.1 Candidatus Anoxychlamydiales bacterium | reverse complement strand
CTGACGACGCTAAGTTTGGATATTTATTTGGTCTTATATAAACCTTCCCCCTAACTTTTTTAATAAAATGATATAAAAAAATGATAAAAATTTTCTTTATAATATTTTTAATACCTTTTTATATATTTTCAAAGCCTCTTACTTTAAATGAAATTAATCCTATAATGGATCGCATTTTTGAGTATCATGTTAAATATAAAGAATATAATCCAACGATTATCTCAAGATCTTTTCTATTATATATAGACCAATTTGATCCTTTGAAAATCTATCTCATGGAAGAAGAAATAGATCAATATTTGAATTTAGATGAAAATAGAAATAATCAAATCCTTCAAAGAGTTCAAAAAGGAGATTTTTCTGATTATATTGAATTAAATAAGATTTTTCAAAAATCAATAATAAGATCTAGAAATATTAGAAAAGAAATAACAAAGCCACTCATTTTAAACGACCTAAAGTTAAAAAAAACAAAAAATGAAAATAATAATTATGCTTCATCATTTGCTGAACTTGTTAGTAGACAAAGAAATAGTTTAATAAATTTTTATTTTAATCAAAAAAGAAGATCTAAAATAGATACGAAAGAAAAAAAACAAAAAGTTTTTTCTCTTTTAGAAAGAAAGCTATTTAGAAATGAAGCCTTTTATTTAGAGAATGTTAACGATAACATAATCTCTCAAAATATTTTAAAAGCTTTAACTAGAAGTTTAGATGCTCATAGTTATTTTTTTACAGAAGATGAAGCTGATCAAATGAGATTATCTCTAGAAAAAGAATTTCAAGGCGTTGGAATAGTTCTAACCGAGAGTATTGAGGGAGTCATAGTTACAGATCTTTTAACTAATAGTCCTGCTCAAAAAGCTAAAGTCATAAAAATAAATGATATTCTAACTGAAATTAACGGAAAATCTGTTGAGTATTCGAGTTTTGATAAAGTAATGAAAAAAATGAAATCTAAAGATAGCCCGGAAATTCAGCTAGGGTTTAAAAGGGTTTTAGACGATGGCACGATCTCTTTTTGGAAGGTGAAACTAAAAAGAGAACCAATATCTATGGATGATCAAAGACTTACATATACATTAGAGCCTTTTTTAAATGGTGTTATAGCTAAACTAGATTTAACCTCATTTTATGAAAATTCTAATGGAGTAACATCTGAAAAAGATATTAAAAAAGCTATTAGAACAATAAGAAAAGAAAAAGATTTAGTAGGCATTGTTCTTGATTTAAGAGAAAATGCCGGTGGGTTTTTATCTCAAGCTATTAAAGTGACAGCTCTTTTTATTAAAAATGGAGTTGTTGTCATTTCTAAAAATTCTAAAGATGAAATGAGATATTTAAGAAATATCGAAGGTGAAGCTTTTTACAATGGTCCTCTTGTTATTTTAACCTCAAAGTTATCAGCTTCTGCCTCTGAAATTGTAGCTGCAGCGCTTCAAGATTATGGAGTTGCTTTAATAGTTGGAGATAAAACAACTTTTGGAAAAGGATCTATTCAATATCAAACAATTACAGATAAAACAGCTGATTACTTTTTTAAAGTAACTGTAGGTAAATACTATACAGTGTCTGGTAAAACTACTCAAATTGAAGGGGTAAAAGCAGACATTGTAGTTCCATCAGAATATTCAGCTTTTAAAATAGGGGAAAAATATCTTAAATATCCTCTTAAATCTGATAAAGTAAAAGAAGCCTACACGGATAGATTAACAGATATTAATGGCAAAATAAAAATATGGTTTAGGCATAACTACCTTCCAAATCTTCAAAAAAAAGTAAGTTTCTGGCAAAAAATGGTGCCAAATTTAAAGGAAAATTCTCAAAATAGGGTCTCAAAAGATCCTATATTTCAAAAATTTTTAAAAAGACAAAATCAAATCAAATTAAAAATTAAAGGCGAAGATATAGAGCTCATCACTGATGATTTTTCAACTGTAGATCTTCAAATGACAGAAGCTACCAATATCTTAAAAGATATGATTATTATAGAATCAGATATGAGAAAAGCTGCCGGGCTTTAAAAATATCGTTTTCATAAATCTTAAAATTTCCTATTATATTGTATTAATCTAAGGGCCAGATAGCTCAGTTGGTAGAGCAAAGGACTGAAAATCCTTGTGTCCCCGGTTCAATTCCGGGTCTGGCCACCATTTCTCTTGCCGGGGAATGCCGGAATATTACCGTTTATAAAAATTTTGGATGGCGTATCTGTTGGATAAAGAATTAAAAATGAAAATTATAGATAAAGTTGATAATAAAATAATTAAGCCTCCAATCGTTTCTACTCAGTTGCCTCTCTCATTTAATCAGCTTGATTTTCGGAGATTTGAATGCCTTGTCTTGGCGGTTGCTGTGCAAAAATATGAGTTACAGGACCCTAAACATATAGGATGTGGGGGCTCAGATAGGGGGAGAGATATTCAAGGTTTTATAATAAAAGAAGAAAGAAAAATTCTTGTAGCAATTCAGGCTAAAAGATATAAAGATATTTCAGCTTGTCACCTTATTAAGGCCCTGAAAAAAATCTATAAAAATTTTCCAAAATTTAAAGGTGAATTTTGGATTATTACTAGTGCAAGTGTTAGCGACAAAGCAAGAGAACAATTTGCAAAAGAAGTTAATAAAAAAAAGATAGGTTATAAAGTTATTGATGGATCTACACTAGAGGCAGATCTTCGAAGTATACCCGATCTTCTAAAAACTTATTTTTCTACACCTATTTCTTTTAAAGAAAAATCTTTTTTTCAAGCCGCTGAAAACAGTCTAAAACAACTTCAGATTTTAAAAGATGATTTTTTAGAGGAATTAGATAGAAGTTTTGCAGGAAATGACGAGTTTGTTACAAAGCAAATGCAGAAGCTGTATCGAATTGTAAAAGAAGGAATACGCAACCTAAAGTCTGAAATGGTAATTTTATCGAAAGTTCCTGATGTCTTAGAATTTGAAAAATGTATGAATGTTCTTATAGGTTATTACAGATGGGGAAATCAGGTAATTTCAGGTTCAGGAAAACCGTTTTTTGGTAAAGATGCGGCGATTAAAGCTTTTTCAGAAAAAGAGGAAAAAATAGAAAATTTTATATCAAAGTATGAAGTCCTACGTGAGGGTTTGAAAAAATATTTAGACTCTTGAAATCTTAGTAAATTTTTTATTTTTTATTTTTTTGAGGAAGGACTTTAGGATTTTC
>JAAKFE010000111.1 GCA_011065175.1 Candidatus Anoxychlamydiales bacterium | reverse complement strand
ACTTGCACACTTAAGCCCTATAATGCCTGAAAACTCAGCAGCCCTTGCTTTATCTTATATTGCTTCTACAAGAGTAATACCAGGATATGGAGGAGCTATGAGCTCAGCGAAAGCCGCACTAGAGAGCGATATAAAAACTCTTGCATATGAAATAGGCAGGAAATTTAAAATTCGAATTAATTGTATATCAGCTGGCCCCTTAAGAAGTAGAGCTGCAAAAGCTATTGGAATGATCGATAAAATGATCAAATACTCAAAAGCTAACGCTCCCTTACAAAAAGAATTATATGCAACAGAAGTTGCAAATGTTGCAGCCTTTTTATTATCAGATTTAGCTTCTGCCATAACAGGAGATACAATCTTTGTAGATAATGGTCTTCATGCAATGGGAATGGCGATAGACTCTAAATCTTTAGAAAATTAACAAAATCTTTAAGTTTTTTAAGAAAAACCTTGAAGAAATATTAGCAAATATATTATCTATATCACATTAAATTTTTTAAAGCCTAAAACAAAAGAGGTAAATATATGACAACAGCTACAGATACTCCTGCAATAGTACATCCAACTACTAATGTAGTACCAGAAGACGTAAAAAAACCAGAAGAATCAAACATTCAAAATCCAGGAACATCATTCGTAAAAAAAGTAAATGCATGGAGAAGTACAGTAGAAGATTCTCTAGCTTCTAAGATATGGAGAGTTGTTAAAACAATTATATCTGCACCCTTATTTATTGGAGCATTAATCTTAGATGGTTTTGTTGGTCTAGGTAGATTGGTTGGATTTGTGAGTGATGATTCAACACCAGATGCAGCGCCAGATGCAACTCCAGATGCAGATGCAACACCAGAAGCAACAACAACACCAGAAGCAACAACAACAACACCAGAAGCAACACCAGAAGCAACAACAACAACACCAGAAGCAACACCAGAAGCAACAACAACAACACCAGAAGCAACAACAACAACAACAACACCAGAAGCAACAACAACAACAACAACACCAGAAGCAACAACAACAACACCAAAAGCAAAAGCAAAAGTAAAAAAAGAAACAACAACACTACGAGAACCAAAACCATTACCTCACACAACTATTAGCCAGCATGTAGTTAGCTTTCTAACACCAAACCCAGAAAAGTTAAAGGGATCAGCTTTGGGTTTAATTGCAGGCTATGCTGTCAAATATTTTATTGGTTGTTAGTACTTTAGTATAATTCGATTTCAAACATTCATTTGATGAAAAACCTATGACTAGTAACAAGTCATAGGTTTTTTTTATATCTTAAAATTAAAACGACAAAAATGTATATTGGAGAAAAAATTAAAGGATTTTACATGAAAAAATACATTTTTATCTTTTTTTCAATTTGTTTTCTTTTCTGTCAGCAAAATTTTCTTTATTCAGATGATCTAACTCAACTAGAGCAAAGTCTAAAAGTCCAAAATGATAAAGAAGATAACTATCCAGTTTTTGATACACCTGAGTATAAGCCTGCTTTTTTCAAGATGTTGTTAATATTAATAGCTTTGATAGCTTTGATCTTTTTAACATTTTGGATATTTAGAAGATTAATGCGAATGAGACTTAGTCAAGCAAATCTAACAAAAAACATAAAGATATTAGAAAAAAGAGCGATTAGTCCAAAATCTTTATTATACATAATAGAAATAGATGGAAAAAAAGTTCTAATATCGGAATCTAACCTAGAAGTTAGAAAAATCAAAGACCTCGAATAGTTATTTTTTAATATTTTCAACTAAAGGAAAGATAACATGTTTATCTTTTAAAGAGCCTGGCTGAAAACAAGGAGCTAAATAAAAAACAACGCTTTCGTTTCTATTTAAGAGTGTCTCAAAAAATGCTCTAAAAAGAGATTTTTCTTTAAAGTCGGGATTATTTCTATAATCGTATGAAACTCCCATGTTGTAATTCCAACTTCTTTCAATTTTAGCAATTGCTTTTCTAGCTCTATTTGGAGAGATTAAAGTAAAAAGAGTAGCAAATTGCAGAGCTAATGCAAAAAAAGGAGCTCTGATAATATATACAATGTCTTGAGCGACATATTGAATAAAATCTATTCTAGAAATTGCATATATTTCAATAACTTTAATTATCTCTTTATTTTTTAAAGCTACAGCCATGTCAATAGTGCTATCTATTGTAACCTTTACAAAATCAAATCCCATTTGCAAAACATTAAATGATATTTTCATAACTAAAACGATAGGGTTACATAAAAAGATAAAACAAGCTTTTCTAGCTATTTCAAACATCGTTTGATTTCTATATCTATCTAATGTTTTTGTATCAAGAACCTCTATTTTTTTAACAAGCTCATAATTTTTAACTTTCACAACTTCTATTAATTCAAAAGTTGAAAATAGATTAGAGGGTAAAATTTTCATTGATCAAATTTTGGATTATTTAAAATTTCTGATAAGATGAAAATATCTTCTAAATCTTGATTTTCTAAAAGATTTAAAAAAGTATTTTCATCTTTATTCTTATTTTCGTTCTCAAAATAATCTTTTTGCATATTTTTTTTTTGCGATATTATTTTTTGGTTGTTTTTCTAGCTATTAAATCTCTCATAGTAGTATCTGCTTGAATATTTTTTAATTTATAATAATCTAAAATACCGAGATTTCCACTTTCAAAAGCTTTCGCTATAGCAAGAGGAAGGTGACTTTCTGCTTCTTTAATTTTAGCTATATTTTCTTGTTCTAACGCTACTGCCATAGCTCTTCTTTCTTCTGCTCTAGCTCTTGCTACCTTTTCTTTAGCTTCTGCACTTCTAACTTCTAATCTAGCACCAACATTTTCTCCTATTGTGATATCAGCAATATCTATTGATAATATTTCATAAGCAGTCCCTGCATCTAAGCCTTTTTCTAAAACAAGTTTTGAAATATTTTGAGGAGATTCTAAAACGATTTGATGATTTTTAGAAGATCCTATTGTAGATACTATCCCCTCACCTACTCTTGCAACAACCGTATCTTCCGTCGCGCCTCCTACCAATTGTTCTATGTTGGTTCTAACAGTTACTCTAGCTCTACATCTCAGTTCAATCCCATCTTTTGCAACTGCTGATATTTCCCCACTTGGCGGACAATCTATAACTTTAGGATTAACTGATGTTTTTACAGCTTCGAAAAGATCTCTACCGGCTAAATCAATAGCAGTCGCTCGTTTCCAGTTGATCGGTATGTTAGCTTTCTCTGCAGCTATCATAGCTCTTACAACATCGTTTATTTTTCCTCCTGCCAAAAAATGAGTTTCAAGATCAGCGACAGAAATATCTTTAAGCCCAGCTTTAAACGATGTAATTCTTGCATTAACAATTAACCTGGGAGGTATTTTTCTAAGACTCATACCAAAGATATTAAATAAAGATATAGGGGTTCCTG
>JAAKFE010000110.1 GCA_011065175.1 Candidatus Anoxychlamydiales bacterium | reverse complement strand
GATTCTATCTGTTACATCAAAATCTTTCTCTTTTCTAAGTAGATTTATTTTATTAACAATTTCTCTAGCGATAGCTTCTTCTTTTAAATCTTCAGTAATGGTTGTATCTAGAGCTACAACAATCTCTTTATATCTTAGGGCCGCAACATTTTCTTTTACTTTTTTCTCAATTATAACATCTTCTTTTGTGAGTGTAATTTTTTGACCATCGATAGTAATTTCAACAGGTTTTCCAAGTTCAATTAAATTTATTTGATCTAAAGTGAAATTTTGAATAATTTTTTGGGCCTCAACGATGAGTTTCTGAATCTTTTTACCTAAAACTCTAAAATTTGGTTTAGCTTCTAGATTTATAAATCTAGATTCATCTTTTAATAAAACCACTTCTTTTACATTTAATTCTTCTTTTATTAATTTTTTTTGTTTTTCTAAATAATTTAATATTTTGGGATCAGTTTCTATATATGCTTTTGAAAGAGGTTGACGAACTTTTAATTTATATTCTTTTCTAAGAGCATGTCCAATACTTACAGCTCTTTGAACATAGTTCATTTGATTTTCTAGATTTTCATCTCTATTAGACTTTTCATATTTTGGCCAATCTAAAAGATGAACAGAAGCTGGCATATCATCTGTTTTTAATTCTTTATAAATAGCATCTGAGATAAAAACAACGAATGGAGCTGTTATTTTTGTTAAATTGAGAAGTACAAAATATAGAGTAGAAAAAGCATCTTTTCTATCTTGGGTATCTTCATCCGCCCAAAATCTAGATCTAGATCTTCTGATATACCAATTTGTTAGATTCTCAATAAAATCAACTATTGGGTCTACAGCTTTATTAAGTTCATATTTATCTAAAGCATTTTCTACATCTAAAATAAGTTTATTAGATAGAGATATTATCCATCTATCTATATCAGATGCAGGTTTTTTTAATGTTTTTTCATTTTCAGGTTTCCATTTATAGATATTTGCATAAGTTTGTAAAAAGACATATGAGTTCCAAAAAGGAAGAAGGATTTGTCTTAAAGTAATCGAAACTCCTTTTTCAGAAAATTTTAAATCTTCAGCTTTAACAGCAGGAGAATGAAGTAAATAAAGTCTTATTGCATCTGCACCATATTTAGAAATTAAAGTATCTGGATCCGGATAATTTTTTAATCTTTTGCTCATTTTAGTGCCATCTTCAGCTAAAATGATTCCGTTTACTATTACATTTTTAAAAGCAGGTTTATTAAAAATAGCACTAGAGATAACATTTAAAGTATAAAACCAACCTCTTGTTTGATCCAAACCTTCTGCAATAAAATCTGCTGGAAAAGATTTATCTGTTACATCTTTATTCTCAAATGGATAATGATTTTGAGCATAGGGCATAGAGCCTGATTCAAACCAACAATCAAAAACTTCATCTACTCTTTTATATGTTTTTCCATGCTCTTCAAAAGTTAGATCATCTATAAATTGACGATGAAGATTTGTAACTTTTTTATTTGTTTTTTCTTCTAATTCTTTGATTGATCCCATGACAATAAGATTGTCATTTTCATCTCTCCAAATAGGAATAGGAGTCCCCCAAAATCTATTTCTAGAAATCGCCCAATCTCTTGCATTCTCAAGCCACTTACCAAATCTACCATCTTTTATATGCTCAGGAACCCAATTAATTTGTTGATTAGATGCAATTAGTTTATCTTTTATCTTTTCAACAGCTACAAACCAAGTTTTAACAGCTTTATAAATTAGAGGAGTATCCGTTCTCCAACAAAAAGGATATCTATGTCTTATTGTGCCATGATGAAAAACTTTTTTCTCTTCTTTTAATCTTTTAATAATTGGTTTGTCTGCATCTTTCACTAACATATTTTCATATTCTTTGATCTCGCTCCTAAACTTACCAAAACTATCAACCGGACAAACGATATCTATCCCTTCGTTTTTACATACAAAAAAATCTACTTCTCCAAATGCTGGAGCAGCATGCACTATGCCTGTTCCATCTTCTAAAGTTACAAATTCATCTATCAAAACTTTGAAAGCATCTTCTCTATCTTTAAAATACTCGAATAAAGGAACATATTTTTTTCCTTTTAAATCTTTTCCTTTAAATGTAGCTATAATTTCAAAATCTTCTTTAAAATATTCATTTAAACGTTCTTTAGCTAGAATGTAGTTTTCATTGTTTTTTTTATCTTTAATTTTTACATATTCTATCTCTGGCCCGACAATTAAAGCTAAATTAGAAATGAGGGTCCAAGGAGTTGTTGTCCATGCTAAAAAGAAAGTATTTTTATCTTCTACAGATTGAAACTTAACAACTATTGATGGATCGTCAACTTCTTGATAATTTAAGTTAACTTCAAAATTAGAAAGTGGAGTTCCAAGTTTATAAGAAAATGGCATAACTTTAAAACCTTCATAAACAAGCCCCGAATCATAGAGTTTTTTAAAAACCCACCAGATAGATTCCATATAGGAAAGATCCATAGTTTTATAAGTGTTTTCAAAATCTACCCATCTCCCTATTCTATTTACTTTTTTTTCCCACTCTTTGGTATATCTAAGCACTATTTTTTCACACTCTTCGTTAAATGCTTTAATTCCATATTTTGAAACAAATAAATGCCCAGACAGTTCTTTTGCTTTTTCGATTTCATTCTCCACTGGAAGCCCATGACAGTCCCATCCAAATCTTCTGGGAACATAAAATCCTTTCATTGTCTTGTATCGAGGAATGATATCTTTTAAGATACTAGCGAGTAGATTTCCATAGTGAGGTAGTCCTGTTGCAAAAGGAGGGCCATCATAAAAAGAAAACAGTTTTTGATCTTTTCTATTATCAACAGATTTTTTAAAAATCTTTTCCTCTTGCCAAAATTTCAACACCCGCTCTTCTCTTTTTGAAAAGCTCTCTTTCTTATTTAAGCTAAACATTTTATCCTCAATTCTTTATAATTATCTTATGTTACACCAAATCAGCACTTTATGTAAATAAAAAATCTATATAATTTAAATTAAACACCCTATATTATATATCTAAAATTTGTTATAATAACTATTGGGGGTGCCAGGCTTCGACTTACAAGCAAGGTATTAGTGGCATGCAGAGGACGTCGGTTGGCCTCTTTAATCATTTCCGGCAAAAACATAAACAACGAACCCGAAATGGATTTGTTAGCAGCTTAAAACCTAACAGTTTTAGCTACTCGGTAGCCTAAAAATTTGACCGAGAGTTTTAGGATCTACTGTCATATATCTTGGTATGAGTTTTTCCACTTTCCTAATTTTGAGAAAGACTCGAGATTATCAAATTGGGCTATCGATCTATTATAATGGGGAGTCTTCCGTTTAGATCGATTAACTTTAGGAGACTATAAGCATGTAGTCATTAGTATTCGAGTTTGATAAGGACGAGAGTTCGATTCTCTCCACCTCCA
>JAAKFE010000011.1 GCA_011065175.1 Candidatus Anoxychlamydiales bacterium | reverse complement strand
TAGCTATATCACAAGTTGTATATGGCCCCCTTTCCGAAGGGTTTGGTCGACGACCAATTTTAATAATAGGATTAATTATACTTATAGTAGGCTCCGGAATTTGTTATTTTTCTCAAAATATTAATATCTTAATTTTTGGTAGATTTATTCAAGGTTGCGGAGCTGGTGCTTGTGCAGCGCTATGGAGGTCTGTCTTTCGAGATGTTTTTTCGGGGGAGGAATTGGCTAAATATGGATCATATTTAAGTGTTTTTATGGTTTTGGTTGTACCTGCTGCCCCCGTTATTGGTGGATATCTACAGGTATACTTTAACTGGAGAGCCAGTTTTTTATTTTTGAGTATATATACTATAATTACATTATTACTAACTAGTATATTGTTTAAAGAAACTAGCAAACATCATCATAAAAATCGACTCAAAATATCTTTCATATTAACTACCTATGGAAGACTTATTAAAAGTAGAGTATTCATGGGATATTCTCTTTGTGTTTTTCTAACTTTTGGAGCTTTTTTTTCTTGGTTTGCAGTTGGACCAGTCTTATTAATTGATATTCTTGGATATTCGCCTGTTGCTTTTGGATGGATGTCAATGTTAACCTTATGTAGCGCTATGGTAATCGGCAGTATTTTTAATGCTCGATTAGTTGAAAAATTTGGCCTTTATATTATGCTTCGTTTTGGTTGGTTATTAACATTTCTATCTGGAGCTTTCATGCTACTTACACACTGGATTTTTGGAATAAATGCCTATGTCATTGTAAGCTCTATAGCAATTTTCTATATGGGATCAACCTTTATTTTTGCAAACACTTTCGCTGGAGCCTTTGCGAAATGTGGAAAAATAGCAGGTTTTGCAGGAGCCCTATATGGAACCATTCAAATTGCTGGCGGTTCAGCGCTCGGCTCTGTGGTATCATATTTACCTGATAATAATCAAATTCCTTTAGCATGTGTTTATCTCGGATGTTCAGCCGGTGCATGGATTATTTATAAAAAGATAGTTAGACCAGCTGAACAATTTTAGATATATTTTTATAAGTTACTTAGAATAAAGATTTTTAACTTTATGACAACCTGTGACAAATAATGGTTTGAAATTAATTCTTTAAATAATTAGCGGCAGTCGGACTCGAACCAACGACCCTCGGATTATGATTCCGATGCTCTAACCAACTGAGCTATGCCGCCAAAATAAAAAATAAGTATATTATAAGATTAATCTTAGATCAAGTTGAATTTCCTATAAAATTTTAATTTGAAGATTTTTTAGTATTGAAAATGGCGGGGAAAGGATTCGAACCTCTGACCTTTGGGTTATGAGCCCAACGAGCTAACCACTGCTCCACCCCGCGATAATTAACTAATACTATACCCTTGATGTTTTTTAACATCAAGGGTGTTTTTTAAAGATATTTTAAAAACTGAAAAATTTAATAAAAAGAGATGATTAAATACATAGTAGATTTGTTATCTTATCGGTAGTGTTTTCTAAAATACTTTGATAGCTATTTTTTAAATTTGAGCAGTTGTTAATGAGGAAGTTTAGCTTATCTTTATTATCTAGATATTTTGATATTTCTTTTTTAAAATTTCTTAGATTTATTTGTTTTCCTGAATTAGAGTCTAAAACGATTTTTTTAAGATCTAATTGAGAATGCATATTTGGACCGAAAAAAACAGGAGTATTTACAAAAACAGGTTCTAAAATATTATGACCCCCTACCCTATCTATAAAACTTCCAGCTACAATTGCTATAGTGCTAATTTGATATAAAATATTTAAAATCCCCATCTTATCAATGAGAATAACTTTCAAATCTGGATTTGCAAAATCTTGATTTATGAAATCTGGATTTGTGAAATCTTGATTTTTTTGTATTTCACTTAAAAGAGAAACGGAAGTTATTTTTTTTAGTTGTTTATAGACTGAGTTGAACCTCTCAGGATGACGAGGAGCTATTAATATTTTAGTGTTTGAAAGATTTTTTAATTCATTTATTAAAAGCTCTTCTTCTAAAGGATGGGTGGATGCAATTGTAATAACTTTTTGATCTTTTATATTTAGTTTGGATCTGAATTTATCTAAAATGTCTTTTGAATAAATTTCAAAGGAGCTAGCAAGTTTTAAATTGCCTGATACAATGATTTTTTTAGGATCTACAAAATTTGTGAATCTTTTTTCATAAAGCTCATTTTGAGCTAAAATTAAATCGATGTTAGAAAATAAGCTTTTAGAAAATTTTAAGAATTTTAAAAAACGATTTGTTGATCTTTTTGAGATTTTTGCACTTGCAACTACAATTTTAGCTTTCTTATTTTTAGCAATTTTCATGAAATTATACCAAAAATCTGTTTCCAAAAAAATTAGGAGATCAGGTTTTATCTGAGAGAATACTTTTTTTATAGTAAATGAAAAGTCAAAAGGAAAAAATATAAATTTGTCAGCTAAAGATTTTTTAGCTTCTATATGGCCTGTTTGGGTAGTAGATGAGATTATGATGTAAGAAGTTGGATAAATATCTTTTAACTTTTTTAAAAGAGCAGTTGCTGCTTTTGTCTCGCCAACAGATACAGCATGTATCCAAATAATTGGTTTTTTGTTTTTTGGGTTGAATTTATAACTTTTTAATCCAAGCCTTTTTAAAATATCTTTTTTTTTCTTTTTATAAAAAATATAATCAAAAATAGCTTTTGGAAGAGAACATAATAGATAAATGAATAGTAAAAAATTATAAATCATTTTTCATTCTTTCTTAACCACTATGTTAAGAAGCTTTTCAGGTACAAAAATGGTTTTTATTATATCTCCAGTTAAATGCTTTTGTATCTGAGGGATTTTCTTTGCTAAATCTAAAATTTCATCTTTTGTGATATCTTTTATAAGTTCTAACCGAGCTCTTAGCTTTCCATTTACTTGTATAATAAATGTTGTTTTGTCTTCTTGTAAATATTTTGGATCAACTTCGAAAATTGGAGTAAATGTGAGAGTTTCACTTTCCCCTAAACATTGCCAAAGCTCTTCAGAAATATGAGGAGCGAATGGATACAACATTTGAATGGCCATTTTCAGGGCTTGAACAGGGTATTTATCGAGTTTTGTGAAAGAATTGATGAATTCCATTAAATGGGCTATTGCAGTGTTAAATTGCATGCCTTCTATCTCTTTAGTAATTATATTTACTAAATTGTGTGATAGTTTTAATCCTTCAAATGTATCTTCGGCAGTTACTTTTTCAGACTGTATCATGTCAAAAAATCGATTTAAAAATCTTTTGCAACCACTAACCGCATCTGTATTCCAAATCTTTTCTTTGTCAAAAGGTCCCATAAACATTTCATATAAACGAAGAGCATCTGCTCCATATTCTTCTACCATATCATCTGGGGTTATTCCGTTTAATTTGGATTTAGACATTTTCTCTATTTGAGTGATTACTTTTTTTCCATCAAAGCTAAGATTTCCATTCTCTTTTTTAACACTCTCTTCAGATATATATCCCCCATTTTCTATTTTATAAGATGGTGCGGTAACGAGTCCTTGATATCGATATTTTTTAAATGGCTCTTTTGTAGACACTAAGTTTAAATCATAAAAAACTTTATGCCAAAATCTTGCATAAAGTAGATGTAAAACTGCATGTTCAGCTCCTCCAACATAAAGATCAACACTCATCCAATGCTTTTCTAAATCTTTTGACCAGGCTTCCTGTTCATTGTGTGGATCTAAAAATCTTAAGTAATACCAGCAAGATCCTGCCCATTGGGGCATTGTATTTATCTCTCTTTTAGCTTTTTTTTGAGTTTTAGAATCTAAAATTTCTACCCAATTAAACTCTTTTGCTAAAGGTGATTTTCCATCTTCAGTTGGTTTGTAATCATGAACAGATGGTGGAATTAAAGGAAGTTCATCTAAATCAAGAGCTCGTTTAGATCCATCTTCAAAATGTAGGATTGGAATAGGTTCTCCCCAGTATCTTTGTCTAGAAAAAAGCCAATCTCTTAGCTTGTAGATAATGGCTCTTTTACCATTTTTGGATTCTTCTAACCAATTAATTACTTTTTCTTTAGCTTGCTCTTCTTCTAATCCATTTAATGATACTTCATCATTTTCAGAAAGAATAACCCTGCCAGCATTTGGCCAACATCTTTTTCCAGCTAAAATCTGTGTCTTCAACTCTTTTAAAGAAATATCTTCTGAGCTTTTTGATAGATCTGGGTCGCGTATGCATTTAATTGGAAGATTGTACTTTGTAGCAAACTCAAAATCTCTTACGTCATGTGCAGGTACAGACATAATTGATCCTGTGGCATATCCCATAAGTACATAATCCGATATCCAAATAGGGATTTTATCATTTGTTGCAGGATTAATAGCATATGATCCTAAAAACACCCCTGTTTTTTCTTTTGCAAGATCAGTTCTTTCTAAGTCACTTTTTTTAGCTGTTTCATTTTTATATTTTTTTACAACTTCAAATTTATCTTTCGTTGTAAGAAGATCAACTAAAGGATGCTCTGGAGATATTACTAAAAAAGTTGCTCCAAAAAGTGTATCTGGCCTGGTTGTAAAAACTTCTATTTCTATACTTTTATCTTTTTCTTTGAAAATGATTTTGGCACCTTTGCTTTTCCCTATCCAATTTCTCTGAAGTCTTTTAATATTTTCTGGCCAATCAACTTCATCTAAATCATCTAATAATCTTTCAGCATACTTAGTTATTTTCAATACCCATTGTTTTAAAGGAACTCTTACAACTGGGTGTCCCCCTTCTTTAGATTTCCCCTCTTCAATCTCTTCATTTGCTAGAATCGTTTTGAGTTCAGGACAGTAATTTACATTGATTTTAGCTTCATATGCTAAACCTAAGTCATATAATTTTGTAAAAATCCATTGTGTCCATTTATAATATTTAGCATCAGATGTAGCTAGTTCCCTTGACCAATCATAGCTAAAACCTAAAACTTTAAGTTGCTTTTTATAAGTATCAATATTTTTTTTTGTTGTAATAGATGGATGTGTGCCCGTTCTAATAGCATATTGCTCAGCTGGCAAACCAAAACTATCCCATCCCATAGGATGTAAAACATTATATCCTCTTTGTCTCATATATCTAGCAATGATATCTGTGCCTGTATAGCCAGTTACATGGCCAACATGAAGGCCAGCTCCAGATGGGTATGGAAACATATCTAATATATAAAATTTAGGTTTACTTAAGTTTTTTTTGACTTCAAAAGTTTTATTGTTTTTCCAGTATTCTTGCCATTTTTTTTCAATTTTTTGATGATCATATTTTTTTTTCATAAAATTAAAATTTTGAGTTATGAATTGCTATCATAACAATTTTATTAAATTATATCGATCAAAAATATTAAAGATATGAACACTTTTTTTTATATAGATAAAAATTATCTATTTTGTTATATTAATTATGCTCCGAATAACAAACTGTAAATAAAGGGTTATAAAAATGCTAATATCTGCAATTAAAGAAAACTTTAGAGGTTTTTTTAGTGAGCTAAATACTATGGCTAAAAAAAGGCCTCTTGTTACTATTATCTATGCTCTTGCCTTAACAGTGCTTTCAGGTTTTATTGCTGAATTTTCTCTGCTATTAGCTATAGGTGTTTTTTCTGTATCAATCCCTTTTCATTTGGTTGTTATAAAAAATTTCAAAGGAATATATAAAAATTTTGAAACCAAAGCAAAAGATTTTTTTACAGGAGATCCAAAAGAAAAAGGTAAAGATTTAGGACATAATCTGAAAATTGTAATACTTCAAGTTTATAATAGAACAATAGGCTTTTTTGAGGGTTTATTTTCAAAAAAAAAGGGCTTCGTTAAATGAACAAAGTCCAGTCAATACGACCCCAACATTATTATTTCATAATGTTTGGTATAGATTGAAATGATAATAAATTAACAAAATACAATGAGGTGTTTTTATGGCCTTTACAGCAACTAATCCGGGTGTTTCTAGTAGACATCCCAGTCACCGCCCTTTTCCAGCTGAGGGAAATGAGGAGGGTCTGGACATGGACAAAAAAATCAAAAGCATCTCTGTGCCTGTTTGGCCTCACCTTTTAACCTTGCCAATTTCCTCTCATGTAATTATAGGGCTGGCAAAGATCTTTGATTTTGAGATTTTGACACATGGCACAAAATTTACGAACTGTTATGGGATCCTAAAAAATGGCGCTGATCCTTCTAAAGGTGGTTCCGAGATTGGATCCACTAAAGTTTATACAAGAGGAAATAACGAGAGCGCCTTTAACCACTTTTATGTATTCAAAGACACAGAAGCAAAAAAGGGATTGTGCTCGCAAGTAGAAAGGACTCAATGGTCCCCTGATAAGCCGCCAACAGTAATTTCAGGATTCGAGGATAAAAACGGGAATATATTCAAAAAACAGCAGTTCAAAGAAAAGTCTTTGACAGATAGGATAACAATTTATTTGTATCAACGGTTCCATGCAGCTCTTGCAGCCATTTCGCATACTGTTAGCATAGAGAACAAAATCAAAAGAATTGCAAAACAGATTTTTTATGGTGTTTCCAATTTCCTGTTTTCCCCAACCTTAAGGTTTATCTATACTCTTGATGAAACGAAAAAGATTTTTGAAGATGATCCAAACTATGGGGGCTATGCATATCGAACCTCTGAGAGATTGCCTAATAGTCGAATTGGTTTAGTTGGTGTGTGCAAACATGCGAATGTTGAAGGATTCAAAAATGGGCTGCAAAAACGTCCGTTAAGAGTCATCGCCGGTGTGGTTCATCTATTGGCAGGAACCATTTTAACTTGTACAGGTCTAGGATTATTCCTGTAGGATCAAAGGAGCCAGTCGCTCTTCAAGCTATTTTAAGCGCCCAATTGTCAATCCTGCTCTCTCCGGATAGATCATTCTCCATTTTCTCCCGCTCCTGTGCAAAAAACGGCAAAATCCGACCAATCTCGACAACAAATCACTTCGCTTAAACTTTTAATCTCGATATTGTTATGATTTGCACTTTGTTATAGACAACGGGATTACAAATGACTGTTAATCCATTGGTCGTAAGTTCGAAGCTTACATCCGGAGTTTTCTTAATCAGTTTTTATTCAATTGTAAGCCATTGTAATTAAGCTGTTTATTTTGATTGTTAATAATTTGTTGAAAAATTATTCATGACTATAGTAATATGACTATAGTCATACAAAGAGGTTGAAATGCCAGAAAAAATGCCAGCAGGCAAATTTAAAGCTGAGTGTCTTCAAGTGATGGAAAAAGTAAGAAAAACTCGAAGAAGAATTACTATAACTAAAAGGAATGTGCCAATTGCTCAAATAGGTCCTATAGATGAAAAAGAGGAAAAATCTTTTGGCAAATTAAAAGGATCGGTTCATTTTAAGGACGATATTATAGATCCTATTGATGAGGTTTGGAATGCCGATAGTTAAAGAAATAAAAAAACATAAACTTTTATTAGATACTCATGTTTGGATTTGGTCTATGATAGGATCATCTATGTTAAAAAAATCATTTCATTTAACTTTCGAAAAAGCACTCAAAGCAGAAAGTATTTCGATATCTCCCATGACTATTTGGGAAGTAGGAATGTTAGTTGAAAAAAAACGTATTGAAATAGAAATGGACGTATTAGATTGGGTTGAACAAGCATTAGATACTCCAGGAATTAATTTATCTCCTATTACCCCTAGAATAGCTATTCATAGCACCAGATTGATAGGAGAAGTTCATGGAGATCCTGTAGATCGTTTGTTAATTGCAACCGCATCTGAAAAAAATGCAGTTTTGGTGACATGTGATCGTAAAATTTTGCAATATGCAAAAGGAAAAGGAATTTTTGCCTTTAATCCTTGCAAGTAAAATTTTTTGAATTTTAAAATAAAACCTTCGTAACTTCAATTGCACTAACTATAATTTCTATTGTTGTTAGTTCGTTTTCTTCTATTTTGGCTATTGGTGTTTTTAGCTTTTCTTTATTTTTTGATGTTGCTATTTTTAAAAACTTTGATAAAGTATGTGATAATATTAAAAATCAATAAACTGAAACTTTTGCAAGCTCTTCTACCGAAGCTGCAAGATTAAAAGGAAAAAGAGCAGGTCAAGAGTTTAAAAATGAAGCTAAAAGAATGGGGGGAACTCTAAAAGCTAGGGCCCAAGGAGTTATTGAAGGATTTAGTTCATAAGATTAGCAAATAAGATAATCATTTATACATGATAGTTGTAAAAGATATTGTAGATTTTATAAAAAAACCAGATGATTTTGTTTTGCAAAATCCTAAAAAAGCTATTTTATATTCCATAGCTTTTAAAATTATAGGTTTTGCTCTCTTAATAATTTATTCATATAATCCAATTGCTTTAATTCTCTCTTCTTTATGTTTTTTTTCAGCATCACTTTATATCGATCACAAAATTTTAAAAAATATTGAAGAATTAACTTTTCAGTTGATTGAAAAAGCTATCAATCATGATCCAGAGAAACATGGAGTTTATATAGGCCGTATTCTTCATATGATAAAGGATGCTGATCCATTATCTAGACTTCGAGGAATTTATCGGGGGTTTTTCTTACAAAGAGGAAAATAAAAAATTATTTTTTTTCTATTGCATAATTATTTAAAAAAATACTAACGTTTATTCGAAAAAAAAATTTTAGGAGGTCTAAAATGCCCTTAACACTAGTAAATAAAATACCAGATGACGCTGCAACAAGTGGGGCCCGTTCACAAGAACCACTCCCAGCAGTTCTAATTCTACCGCCTTTAGGCGTTTCAGCAGTAGCATCTTCAATAGCTCCTGCAGGAGGAGAAAACGCTGATCCTACTATAATTCCAGCTCCTGCAGCAGCACCAGCTTCTGCGCCTGCAGCAGCCCCAACAGAGCCTGATTCGGCTGCACCCAGTCCATCTGTAGCTTCAGCTCCTGCGCCAGTAGTAACAGCTGATCCAGCTAAAGCTTCAGCTCCTGCCGCAGCGACTCCACCTGTTGCATCAAAAAGAGCTTCTTTTCTAGCAACTGTTCTAGCAACTGTTAAAAATTGTTTCTCGCAACCAGATGAAACAGTGTTAAAACATCCAATACAATCATTAATTTATAATATTGCATTAAAATATATTTTTTATTGCATTCCAGGAATTCGTTGGTATGCAATAGCAGCTTCAACAATGCTTTTTGAGAGAGTTGTATTGCTTAATCCAATGAGATATAGTAGTGCGATTTTAAATGCTATAAAAGTAGCAGGTAGATATTTAAGCGATAAATGGCATGGAAAATCAAATACTTCTGCTCCTGCAGCTCCAACAGGCCCTGCTGCTTCTAAAACACCAGCACCGCCATCAACGCCACCAGCTGCCGCAGCCCCTCCTCCAGTAGATCTTCCTATTGATACGGTTGATTAATGAAACGAGAGAAGAAAGACACAAGAAAGGTGTAAAACAAAAATAAATATTATGCCTGAGATAGTAGAAGTTGAGACAATCAAAAATGATTTGATTAGAGCGAGAATATTATCTCAAAAAATAGTAGATGTTAAAATATTAAAGCCTTCTTTGATAAACATATCGAAGAAGGCTTTTGTTCAAAAAGCAAAAAATTCAACCCTTCAAAATATTTTAAGAATTGGAAAATATTTAATTTTTGATCTTAAAGACAAATATTTGATCATTCACTTAAAAATGACCGGCCATATTTTTTTAAAAGATGAAGATTATATTTTACAAAAACATGAACATATTGCTTTAATTTTTGAAAACAAAAAAATGCTTGTATATTTTGATCCTAGAAGATTTGGAAAATTTTACTTAAGAGATGATCTATCGATTTTAAATAAATTAGGATGTGATATTTTATCAAAAAATTTTACATTTGATACTTTTTATGAAAAATTAAAATCAAAAAAGAAAAATATCAAAACTTTATTACTAGATCAAAATTTCATTGCGGGACTTGGTAATATTTATGTTGATGAAGCTCTTTTTTTAGCAAAAATTCATCCTGAAACATTTTCTCAAAATTTAGCTAAAAAAAAATCTCAAAATTTATATTCATCAATAAAAAAAACAATCTCAAAAGCTATAAAAAATAGAGGAACTTCTTTAGGAAACTCAAGATCTAATTTTTCTTCTATTTATGAAGATTTTGGAAATAATCAAAATCATCTTTTAGTTCATACAAAAAAAACTTGCCCAATTTGCTTTTCAAAGATAAAAAAAATAAAAGTAAATCAAAGAACTTCTCATTTTTGTGAAAAATGTCAAGATTGACAATCTTTATTGATAATTTTTAATGCTTTTCGATATTAAAGAGTATCAATTTCTTTCCACATATCATGTTTTTTTATAAGTGAAATTAATTTATCTACAGCATTTTTTTCATCGATATTTTTTTCTATGCATTTTTGTTTAACATATAAATCTATTTTTCCAGTATTTGCTCCAACGTAACCAAAATCTGAGTTTTGCATCTCCCCTGGACCATTTACAATGCAACCCATGACAGCAATTTTAAGATCTGGCAAATGAGAGGTTTTTTCTTTTATCTTTTTTAATGCTTTTTGAATATCAAAAAGAGTTCTTCCACAACCAGGGCATGCGATAAACTCAGTTTTATATTTTTTAAGATTGCAAGCTTGCAAAATATTTAAACTAAGCTCTAAATTATCAATTGATTTTTCTTCGATATCTAAATCTAAAAAAATTCCATTTACTAATTTTTCATATAAAATAAGCCCGATTTCGCTAGAAGCTAATATTTTAATATCTTCGATGCAGCCCTTATATTTAGGATTTATAATTACATCTATTTTTAGATTGTTTTTTTGTAAAAACAAGAAAAATTCTCTTGTTTTTTCAACATTGAAATTTTGTGGTTTAAAAATTATAAAAAGAGGATTTAAGTTTTTTATTTTTTCAAAATCATCTTTAGATGTTACTTCTAAAACAAATTTTTTATCACTACTTTGTGGATAATCATCTAAAGAATATATTTTTGTTGCTCCTTCAATATCTAATTTTGATATTAGTGTTTTATTAAACTTTTTTAGCTTTTTTATAAATTCTAAATCATCTTTAGACGATATTGGAGTTTCTAAATAAAAAATATCAATTAAAGAGAGTTTTTTATCATCTACTAAATTTTCTCTATCAGCTTTTATAGCCAAGAGAGTTTTATTATTATTAAAACTTTTAATGGGATTTGAATTATTGCTAAACTTAGCAGTTACTTTTTTTGATCTATTTACACAAAGATCAGCTAATCTTTTTGCCGGTTTAATTTCTTTTGTTGGATCTTCAGTTAAAGAGACTCTTATTGTATCTCCAATTCCATCTAAAAGTAGAGCTCCAATTCCCACAGATGATTTGATAATGCCATCGTCTTTATCCCCCGCTTCTGTCACTCCTAGATGAAGTGGATAATCAAAGCCCAGCTTTAACATCTCATGAACTAATGCTCTATATGCTTCAATTGTTACAAATGATGAAGAAGATTTCATAGAAAATATGATATCATGAAAATCATGTTTTCTTAAAATGTTCGTATATTCAATAGCAGATTTTATCATGCCTTTTATTGTATTTCCATATCTTGTCATTATCCGATCAGATAAAGAGCCATGATTTACCCCTATTCTTAAAACGACTTTATTTTTTTTAAGTTTAGCAATTAATAAAACAAGTTTTTCTTCAACTTTTTTAAGCTCATGTAAATATTCAATATCAGTTAGAATTTTTTTTTCAAAAATAGCTCTTTTTTCTGCAAAATTTCCGGGATTTATTCTAATTTTATCTACAAAATCTGCAGCAATATATGCAGCAGGTGGATAAAAATGGATATCTGCAACTATTGGTATTTTTGAATTTTTATTAATTAAAGAATTTTTGATATGTTCTAGAGCGTACGCCTGTTTTTTTCCCTGAACTGTAACCCTTACAATTTCACAGCCTGTATCTTCTAAAGATAAGATTTGATCTACTGTTGCATTTACATCTTCTGTTTTTGTATTTGTCATAGATTGGATGCGAATAGGATTATTAGCGCCAACTGCAATATGTGAGATAAAAACTTCTCTAGCCTTAAATTTTTTTAGATTACTCATAAATAATATTTAATTGATTAATATAAAAAGATTATATCTTAGATAATTATCTTAAATCAATATACAAAATCGCTAAATTCGGGATTTATAAGTCTTTGAGGTCTAATTTTATGAATCTCATCTATTTTTTTCATATCATCTAAGGATATCTCAAAATCAAAGATTTCAAAATTATCTTTTATATGTTTTTCAGAGGTAGCTTTGGGAATAACTACAATATCTTTTTGAATCATCCACTTAAGTGTAACTTGACCTGGTGTTTTTGAGTATTTTTTAGATAATTGTAAAATATCAGGATCTTGAAAAACTTGCCCTCTTGCAATAGGAGAGTATGCAATAAGTGAAATCGAATGTCTATTGCAAAAAGTTAAAAGTGATTCTTGATTTAAAAATGGATGATACTCTACTTGATTTATAGCAATTTTTATGCCTTGATTTATAAGCTCTTGCAAGTGATTAATCGTATAGTTGCAAACACCTATGCTTTTAACTTTGCCTTTTTCTTTTAGTTTTGACATTTCATAAGAGATTTCAGCGAGTGGTTTAGTTCTGTCTGGCCAATGAACTAAATATAGATCTAAATAATCTAAATCAAGTTCCATTAAAGCTTTGTCACACTGAGATTCTACAAGCTTTGGATCTAAAAAATCTCTCCAAAGTTTTGTTGTAATAAATAACTTTTCTCGACTAAATCCTTTAATAGCATCTTTTACAAGAGTGTGATTTCCATAAATATCCGCAGTATCAATATGCCTATATCCCACTTTTAGAGCATATTTTATTGCATTTATACAATTGTCTTTTTCAGTTTGTTGCCACGTTCCCATCCCAATCATCGGTATTTCATTTCCATCATTTAACTTTTTTAAAAGCATTACATCCCCCTTTTGATATTTAAATAAGCTTTAGTCTTTCCCCATGGAAAGGATATATCGAAACTTTTTTTACAAACAAAATAATTATCATATTTATCGAGAGTATAACTAATGGTTATAATTTTAACAAAAGGCTTAAGTTTTTTAAACTTATTTATTAAAATTTTTATTTTATCAGAAGATAGAGTTGTCCCATAAAGATAGATGATATCAATATCTTTTAGATCATATTTAAGCATATCTTTACATAAAAACTTCATGTTTTTAGTTTTAAAAATTTTTATGAAAAAATTCGCAATTTTTACAAATATAGGAATCCTTTCAATTGCAATAACTCTATATTTCAAAAAAAAGCAAAGCCAAAAGCTTAGCTTTCCTCTTCCAGCTCCAAGCTCTAAAAAAGTGCCCTTTGAAGGGATTTTAAAATATTTTATTAGTTTTTCCATTTGGGTTATTGGAGTCTCCCCATAATCATAGATTTTTTTATTAAATTTTTTTTCTAAAAATTTTCTAGAGACTCTATAGGGGTTCAAAAAAAAATAAATGAATGAAAATAAAAAATCAAAAAATAAAAATTTTAAATTTAAATAATATCTAATAGATTTTAACCACTGATTAAAAAAAAAGATTTTTACTCTTATCGTCAAAAAGATGCTTTTACCAATTAACATACGCTCCTGGATCCAACACTCTAAACTTACTGAGGTCAATATTTTCTTTTTGTAGATTCAAGTATAGCTCATATGGAGGTTGAATCATAGCTTCATCTGAAAGGTTAAAGATTTTCCAATGCATAGCAACTGAGAAATTAGAATTTACATCTTTATGGATTTTCACAGCATCTTGAGGATCTATATGCACTGGATTCATAAATTGTCTAGGGACATATGTTCCAATGGGTATTAAACTCAAATCCATGTATTTGAATTTGTCGCCAATTTGCTTAAAATCTATATCATTGTATCCTGTATCCCCTGTGAAATATATTTTTTTTTGACCATTTTTAGAGATTATTACATATCCTGCCCATAAAACTTTATTGCCATCAAAAATAGATCTTCCAGAGTAATGTTGAGCTGGAGTTGCATGTATCTGAATAAATTCATCTTCATAACTTTGCCACCAATCAAGTTCATAGACATTTTTAATTTTTCTTCTTTTCATCCATTTTTTCATTCCAAGAGGCACTATCCATTTGATGTTTGGAAATTTCTTATTTAGATTTATGACCGTTTTTTTGTCTAAATGATCATAATGGTTATGAGATATTACTACATAATCAACTTTGGTTAGTTGGTTTAAATCAATAGCTGGGGGATGTTTTCTTTGAGGTCCAATTTTTTGCGAAGGAGAACACTTTTGAGTCCAAATTGGATCTGTTAAGATATTTAAGTTGTTAACCTTAATTAAAAAAGTACAGTGCCCTACCCACATAGCCCAGGGTTTACTAGCATCATATGGCCTATCAATTTTAGGAAAGGAAAAATCTTTAGGTATGACAATTTTTTCATCTTCTTGATTATAAAGGCCTAACTTCCAAAATAAAAAGTCTAAAGCGGTTCTTCTCACTCTTCTAGTAGAATTAAAATTAACGAACCTTCTGCTTTTTTTTAAAGATTTTAAATAATTATCATTGTTTTGCATATAATTATATCTTGCTCCTAATTTGCAAAATAAATAAAATTACATTTTTAACAACTAATTTTTTCATATTTTCAAAAATAACCTTGCCATTTTTAGCTTTTGCCAATACTATAAAGCTTTGCAGGGACAAAAAAAAATCATGGATAATCCTAACTCTTTAACCAAATACAAACAAGGAAGTATAAAAGAGCTTTGGTCTATAGCACTTCCTTTAATGATCTCAGCTTTAGCATCATTGTTAATGATCGTTGTAGATAGATGTTTTTTAGCTAGGCTCTCTTTAGATGCTTTAAATGCTTCTGTTAATGCAGGAACCCTTGCTTGGGCTTTTTTAGGCGGCTTTGGAGTATTAACGGTTATGTCAGAAGTATTTGTAGCACAATATAATGGAGCTAATCTTCACGATCAAATAGGAGTCCCTGTTTGGCAGATGATCTGGTTTTCAATATTTTCCATCTCTATATTTATACCTTTTGCAGTTTGGATAGGGCCTTTAATTTTTAAAGGCACTTTATATGACTCTTTGCAGATTCAATATTTTGGATATCTTATGCTACTTGGTCCTTTTTATCCTTTAATGACAGCTTTTAGTGGATTTTTTATTGGTCGTGGACAAACTAGACTCTTAATATATATAGCAATTATCGCAAACTTTTTGAATTTAGTTTTAGATGGTATTTTGATTTTTGGTATCAAAAATTTTATTCCGGCCTATGGAATAAAAGGAGCGGCTATTGCAACGGGAATTGGAACAATTTTTCAAGCTTTAGTTTTAGGTATTATATTTTTCAAAAAGAAAAATAGAGAAAAATTCGGTACGTCAAAATGGAAATTTAACTTTTCTATTTTTAAAAAGTGCTTCAAAGTTGGCCTTCCCCCTGCTATTTTTTTTGCTCTAGAAATTATTGGATGGACACTGTTTTTTATAATGATGACTAGTCTGTCAGAAGTACACATTACAATTTCTAGCATTTGTCAAAGTCTAGTGATATTACTTTCTTTTTTCTTCGATGGTCTAAATAGAGCAATTGCAGCTTTAGCTGGTAATTTTATTGGTTCTAAAAAGATAGATTTAATTCATACTCTTCTAAAATCTAGCTTAAAACTTTTAGTGATTTTTACAGTGATCGTTTCTGTCTTTTTAGTTTTTGATCCCAAAATTATTGTAGATTTTTTAGTTCCAGGTAATTTAGAGAGTAAAATTGCTATTTGGCAAGAAACTTTAAGCTTACCATTTTATAGCATTATGAAAATATCTCTATTATGTGTATTTGTCTATCTATTTTTTCATGGGATACGCTTGATATTTGCAGGCCTTTTAACAGCAGCTGGCGATACTTTATTTTTATTATTAGCAGGATCTTTTTCAGTTTGGATATTTTTACTACTACCAGTTTATTTTATCGTTGTAAAATTTTCACTCTCTGTTCAAGTAGCCTGGATTTTAGCTGCTAGCTATGCAATTATCCTCAGCATAATCTATTGGCTTAGATATAAAAAAGGAAAGTGGAAAGATATTATATTAGTTCCTGAAAAACAAGAAGCTATAAGCGAAGATCAAGCTCCTTTAGTTTTAGATGAAAATACTGAAAATTCTGAAGAAGAAGAGCCGTCTTAATCGTTAGCTACATTTTTTATAATGAACTATATAAGCTTTTTTAGTTTTAGCTAGAACTGTATCTGAATCTACTGGGGCAACATTTTTATCATCACATAAAAACCAATTATCCCCTTTTTTCACATAGGCAACATAGTGATTTCCAGTAAATACAATAAAATTGCAAAGCTCATAGCTCGTTCTTTTATTATCTTCGAAATAATTTTCATTCAATTCTAGTCTAAATGGAATTTCTATTTCTTTTAAATATTCAGTTCCAAAATATCTTTGAATATTGATAAATAAATTGTTAGAAGAGATTCTTAGTTTTCTTTCTTCTAAATAACACGTTTTTTCAGGTGTCGCTAATTTTACTTTTGCGATAACACCTTTTTTCTCTATTTCAACGTATTGCTCTACCTCATAATCTTGTTCATGAATAAAATATTCTAATAAACGGTTGTTTAATGTATCTTCTTCTTTTTTTGTTGGAGGGGGAAGTTCAATCAGTCCACGATGTTTTACTTCTTCTTCTGAAAAAGATTTAGATTTGTCTGGATGTTCATAATAATTCTTTACAATTAATTTATTTTCTAACTTTTTCCCAGGATCTAGTTTCTGTAATAAACATAAAATTCCTAGCAAAGGTTCATGAGAATCATGACATCTTGATCCATCTGTAATATCTGCTACTTTCAATACGTCTTTTAAAAATGTTTTTATAGCTAAAACATCTATCCCTTTATCTTCACTAATAGCTGTTTGGTAATTATCTATAAACGTTTTGAAAGTAGGTTCTTTCTTTAATAGTTCTTTAAAAGCTTCAATATTTAAAAGCATTTGCATTAATGAAATTAACCAGCAAGTATTATTATAATTTGTTATTCCTGTAAAACCAAATTTTTTTGGCTCTATAACGATCGCTTTTCTTTTTGATTGAGTACCAGAAGCAGCTCCAGTAGATGGTGGTTTAGGAGCAGGCTTGGAAGATGTTGCGCTAGGGGAAGCTCCAGTAGATGATGGTGGTGGACTTGGAAGAGTTGGTCTAATTTTTGGTGATTCTATGCTAGATGGGAGCTTGCTATTTTTTTCTCTTCTTTTTTTATCATATAATGCTTTAAAAATAGCTACTGTTCCAATAAATGCTGAAATAGCCCCTATTCCTAAAGTTTGATCTAATGTAGCTACAGCTATGCTAAAGAAAGCTATCTGATTTAAACCACATGTTGCAATAGATATAGCTACAATACCTAAAGTTACAAATATCGATCCAAAAAGCACCCAGTAATTTATTTTATTAGCTGTATTTTGGACTTTCTTATTAGCAATCTCAACTTTTATTGAAGGGTGAGTTTCTCTAGCTTTTTTAGGATCTGTTGCACTTAAACTAGCCATAATGATTTAATCATTTTAATTACTTAAATTATAGCATAAATAATAATTAAACGAAAAATAAATCAAAGAAATTAAATTATTTTTTTAACAGTTTAGAGAGCTCTTCTTTATTGAGCTTTTTAGATTTAAATTTATTTTTTTGAATTTCAATTTTTCTTTTCAAAATATCTTTACAATAGTGAACTAAAAAACCAGCACTTTTGTCATCTAAAACATTTGCTCTATCAACTTTATTTTTTACAGTTTTTGATCTTGGCTTTTCTTTTGCTTGTTTCATTACTATCCTAGCTAACTGCTCAGATATTGTTAAATCTTCGTCATCTAGATCATCTAGATCTTCTTCAGTCGCTGAAATAGATAAAATGCTTTTAGCGATAGTTAAAAGTTCTTTTTTTAAAAAAGTAGCAGCAGTATCTTTTGCAATTTCTAAAAGTTTAGCCTTTGTTTTAATATCCAAATCTGTGTGTTCTAGGGCTTTTGAAAGATTTGAAAGCTCAGATTGAGTTACAAGCTTTCCAACTTTTTCTTCTAGCTCACGATCTTCTTTATGTCGTTGATAATCATGGCCTTGAGAATGGCCTCTTGGTTCATCGCCGATCTTTTCAACAGCTGATATTTTCTCGGGATCTGATGATTTGTTAATCGGATTAACAGGAAATAAATAACTCATATACATACGCTCTTATTTTTCTATTTATATTATAGCATATTTAGATATTAAAATAAAGTTTTTATGCTTCATTTAAAGTTATTAAGCTTCAATGAGATAGGAATTGAATCGGTAATTTCTTTATCCCCAAAGTACTGAATAGAGCCGGGATAGATATATAAATCTTCGAGAGCCCATTTTTCTCTATTTTCTTTTAAGAACTTAAATGACTTAGAATCAGCTTCTACCAAAGCTTTTTTTATTACAGGCTTTTTTTTAGCATGACGAGTCTCTAAATGCATTAAAGAGGTAATAGGAACGCCTTTTGGAGTCCAGTTTTTAGGAGCTTCTTTGAGATTGCCTATACAACTCATATAACCTGTTAAACCCTCATTTATCAAAAGAGCTGCTACAAAGCCGAGGCTATAGCAGTAATTAGCATCAAAATTAGTAGGCATACCAGATCTTCCCTCATAGCCAAAAAAGTGGCTAAGAGCATTAAATTTACCTTTAAATCCTCTGTTTTTTAACTCTTTTTTTACAGTTTCAATAAGGAGTTTTTCAGTCTCTATTTGAGATACTTTTACATTGCCATGAGGATCTCTATCTAAAAGCAGTTGTTCTTGAATGGCTTTTGGCAGATGCTCAAAACTAGCATTAGATTCTTTAGATAAAATTTGTTTGATGTATTTAATTTTATCATCTCCGGATTTTAGCTTATTTAACTCTATTTCTGTTTTTTCATTTGTAGCTAGTAATTTGTTAAGCTCTGTTATTAATACTTTAAACTCTGGGATGAATTCAATAAGACCTTCTGGCACTAAAATTGTGCCGTAATTTTTATTGTTTTCAGATCTTTTTTCAATTATATCAGCTATTTTATTGGTCACAGTTTTTAGAGTTTTTTTCTTTTGCAAAACTTCTTCTGCAATCAAAACAATGTTTGGATGAGTTTTAAGAGCACACTCTAGAGCTATATGAGATGCAGATCTTCCCATAAGTCTAATAAAATGATAATATTTTTTTGCAGAGAGAGCATCTTTTGCGATGTTTCCAATTAACTCAGAATAGACTCTGCAAGCTGTATCAAAACCAAAAGACATTTCAACCTCATCGCTTTTCAAATCTCCATCGATTGTTTTAGGAACTCCAATTACTTTTGTTGAAATATTGTTTTTCTTAAAATATTCAGCTAAAATAGCTGCGTTTGTATTTGAATCATCTCCCCCAATAATTACAATTCCATCAAGGTTTAAATCTTTAGCGCAAGTAAGTGATTTTTCTAATTGTTCATCTGTCTCAATTTTTGTTCTTCCAGATCCAATTAGATCAAAGCCTCCTAAATTCCTAAAACTGTCTACTAACTCTTTTGTAAGATCTAAATATTTACAATCAACTACTCCAGATGGTCCATTTAAATATCCAAATAATTCTGATTTTGAATTTAATTTTTTTAAGGCATCAAAAAGTCCAGATATAACATTATGTCCACCGGGAGCTTGTCCTCCTGAAAAAACAACTCCTACTTTTAGGGGTTTTGTCTCTTTTTTTGAAGATTTTTTAAAATTTACTATCGGCGCTCCAAATGTATTTGGAAATTTTTCTTTTAATTCTGTTTCATCAGCAATGGACGAAGTTTTTGCTTTTTTTTCAATTTCTAAATTTGAAATATTTTCTTCTAAAATTTTCGGAAGACTTGGCTTATATTCTAAACGCTTTTTTTGGAGTGGACTTATCTCTTTCATGGTTAACAATTCCATATTTTAATTTATTTTTTACCTTAACATAGATTGATTTTTTTTTAGATATTTTTAAATTTAAAAAAAAGTTTTCAAATAAGAAACCTAACTTCTAATTATAAAGACTGAACAACTCTATCATAGAAGAAAAAAACAATTGTTTTTAGATGAAAATGATAAAAAAGATTGATTTGTTATTAGCTTTTTAATGCAGCTGTAGCCATTTGATATAATTTTTGATTCATCTCAATTTCAGGATGCTTTTTATGAAATTCTTCATATTTATCTCATAAATACCTTTTCGCGCAAAAGCCCACTTAATACCCGATCAAAAATACCTTCTTTATACCATCTGCTGACCCATCTGTGAGCTGTTGCCCTATGTTCATCTCTTTGATTTTTAATAAAATAAACTCAAAACTCAGATTAACTTGACAATTACACTAAATATTTTAATTGAAATATTCAGTGTAATTAATGTTAAATTTTGATATAATTACTTTTATTCAAATAAAAGGAGAAGACAATGTCTATAAATGCAATTTTAGCTGCAAATCCAAGATTTAATGCAAAAACACTTTGTTCAAATCAATGTATATTTTTAGAGCAAGCTAACGAGTTTCTGTTAAGAATCAGGGCAAGTACGGTTAAGTCAGAATCGTTATTGGATGGATGGGCAAAAGTTCAAACTTTTTTCCAAGAGATATCCGGCGATTATTATGATTTTTCTTGTTCAGGAGATATGAAAGATACCGAAGAAAAGCTTTTAGAGGAAAATGCTTTGAAAACAGTAGAAATAATGAAAGATATATTTTCAAAAATATCCTTAATTCTTTTGTAACTGTGATAGAGAATTCTGAAAGACAATATCTCTTGACTTCCGCCTAAAACCACCAATCTTTTCAAATTATGACTAGTCTTAAAAACTATAGGAAAAGAATAGAAACTTCTATTAGAGGCATAGTTCAACTCATGCCTAGATGGATACAAGCTGTTTCCAATGATGGCTTTGAGACGAAAAAAGCCTTTTTTTTATCTAGTAAGTTAAGAAGGAAAGATTATAAGTTCATTTTTAAAAAGTCATTTTTTTAATTTCTCTTCTTGAAATTATATCCTATTTAGTGGCAAATTAAATAACGAGGTTGTAATTTATTCAAAATATAAAACATGAAAAGTAAAATAATTGGTATTATTCCTGCGAGATTTAATAGCAAAAGATTTTTAGGTAAAATGCTTTATAAAATAGGCTCTAAAACTTTGCTTGCTCACACTTTTGAAAATGCAAAAAAATGCAAGCTATTTGATAGCTTATATATTGCTACAGAAGATGAAATAATTAAAAAAGAAGCAATAAATATTAAAGCTCCTTTTTTGATGACTAAAACTTGCTCTAGTGGAACAGAGAGAATTATCCAAACTTTAAAAGAAAATGCAGATCTTCAAACTTCTGATATAATTGTAAATATTCAAGGAGATCATCCAAAAATAGCTAAAAATACTATAGAAGAGACAATAAATATTTTAAAAAAGGATAAAAAAGCTAATTGCTCTACTGCAGTAACTAAAATAGATTACGCGCTTGCAAAATCTGAAAATATAGTTAAATGTATAATGGATAAAGATCAAAACGCTCTATATTTTAGTAGATCTTTAATCCCATTTTCAAAAAAACCAAAAGAAATTTCTTATTTTTATCATATAGGCTTATATGCATATAGAACCAAGTTTTTATATGAATTATCAAAACTAGAGGATACTTATCTTCAAAAATTAGAAGATTTAGAGCAGCTAAAAATTTTAGAAAATGGTTATAGAATAAAAGTAGCTAAAGTTCATGATCTACCAATTGGTGTAGACGTAAAAGATGATGTAAAAAAGGTGGAAAAAACATTATGTCAATAAAATATATATTCATCACAGGTGGAGTTGTCTCTTCTTTAGGCAAAGGACTTACTGCTGCTTCAATTGCAATGCTACTCGAAAACAGAGGTATTAAAACAGCACTTTTAAAGTTAGATCCTTACATAAATGTAGATCCAGGCACGATGAATCCTTTTCAGCATGGAGAGGTCTATGTAACAGATGATGGAGCTGAAACAGATTTAGATTTAGGACATTATTATCGATATACAAATTCTATATTATCCAAAAAGTCTAATGCTACAACTGGTCAAATTTACGATACAGTTATAAAAAAAGAGAGAAAAGGAGATTATCTTGGGGAAACTGTACAAGTTATCCCTCATATTACAGACGAAATAAAAAAACGTATTTTAGATTGTGCAACTCAAGAAAAAGATATAAAAGTTGTTTTTGTTGAAATTGGAGGCACTGTTGGTGATATCGAATCCCTACCCTTTTTAGAAGCGATTAGACAATTTAGAAATGAAAGAAAAAAAGATTGTATAAATATACATCTAACATATGTTCCCTATTTAAAAGCAGCTGGAGAGATAAAAACAAAACCAACTCAGCACTCTGCTCAAATGTTAAGAGAGATTGGGATAATTCCTGATGTCATTTTATGTAGATGTGAAAAACCCTTAGATGATAGTTTTAAAGAGAAAATATCACTCTTTTGCAATGTTAATAAAGATGCAGTTATGGACGAAACAGATGTAGAAAATTCGATATATGAAGTGCCGATTGGGTTATATAATCAAAAATTAGATCAAATGATCTGTAATATGTTAAATCTAAAATATGAGCCTATAGATTTAAGTAGATGGGAAAAGATGCTAGATTCCTTAATAAATCCTAAAAAAAAGGTAACTATTGGAATTGTTGGAAAATATCTCTCTCATCAAGATGCATATAAATCTATATTTGAAGCTCTATCTCATGGAGGCGCTCATTTAAATACCAAGATAGAAATCAAAAGATTTGAATCAGATAAACTTTTAAATGATCAAAATCTTTTAAATGAAATGAAAAATTTAGACGGTTACTTAGTTCCAGGAGGATTCGGTTCAAGAGGACTAGAAGGTAAAATTTTTGCAGCTAAATATGCTAGAGAAAATAAAATCCCCTATTTTGGGATTTGTCTTGGCATGCATATTATGACAATTGAGTTTGCAAGAAACGTTTTAGATTTAAAAGACGCTAACTCTACAGAGATGGAAGAAACCCAAAATCCTGTTATTTCTATTTTAGAAGATCAAAAACAGATAGAAAAATTAGGCGGAACAATGCGTCTTGGAGCATATCATTGCTCTTTAAATGCCAATTCCAATGCATTTAAAGCTTATAAAAAACAAGTTATTTCAGAAAGACACAGACATAGATATGAGTTTAACAATAAATACAAAGAACTTATGGAAAAAAAAGGTGTTTTATTTAGCGGGACTTTAAAAGATGATAACCTTTGTGAAATCATGGAACTCAAAGATCATCCTTGGATGCTTAGCGTACAGTTTCATCCAGAGTTTAAATCAAAACCATTATCTCCTCATCCTCTTTTCATTGCTTTTATTGAAGCAGCTTTAAAACATAGGCAAACAAAATGAGAGTTTTAGCTATTGATTATGGAAGAGTAAGAATTGGTTTAGCTATCACTGATATGAATCAAACGATTGCTTATCCCTTTAAAACTGTAAATGCTGTTAATAATTTTGAAAAAACCTCTCAAAACCTTTTAGATGCTATAAAAGACAATATAGATGAGATTGAAAAAATAATAATCGGTCTTCCTCTCTTATTAAAAGGAGGTTTTTCTAACATGACAAATGAAGTAACTGAGTTCGTAAAAATTTTTAAAACAAAAACCAATATACCAATAGAGCTTTTAGATGAAAGACTCTCTTCTATTGAGGCTGAAAGACATTTAAAAGAAAATCTAAAACTAAATAGAAAAAAAAGATCAAAGAAGATTGATCCAATAGCTGCAACCATTCTTTTACAAAATTTTCTTAATTTAAATTAAATTTATTTGAATTTAATTTCTGAAATTTCATATAGTTTTTTTTAATTTTTAAAGGTTTTTTATATGCTGCTTATTTTTTCAACTGTCCCAAAAACAGTTAAGGCAAAAATAACTGAGAATGTAACTAGAGTTGCAATTGCTACTGTTTTTGGATATTTAGCTGGAAGATTAATAACTTTTATAAATCCTATTTGCGCAGCTATTTTTACATCCATAGCAGCAACAATCCAAGTAATATCCAATGAGATTTTTAAAAAATCAAAGCATAGAGATAATATTTGTTTTACAACTATTTTAGTTTCTTTAACAACCGGTTATATTGCTTCAAATTACTTTGCAAAGTTTACTTTGCTCCATGGTTTAAGTATTGTTTCTTTAGGTGTTATCTCGGTAGTTGCTCTTCAGATAATTATGGATAGGATATAGAAATATAATGTTTTTAAGATCTTTAAATACTTGTATTAAATTTTTTGTTTGTTTTATATTTTAGAAAAAAAATTTACGGAGGCAGTTTTATGAGTGTATTATCAACAAGTTCTAGAGCAACTTTACGTGAACAAAGGCTATTAGCTGACATCGGAGAGACAGCTGTACATAGCGCAATAGCTTATTTTGGAGCTAAAACATTAACAGTAATAGCAATAGCTCCCCTTACAGCTGCAATTTTTATGGGATCTGTAATTGCGGTTACTAAAATTGCTCAGCACTTATTTAAAAACTCTGCAAATAACTCAACGATTATTAGCTGGGTTTTTTGGGGAACTACAGTTGTAGTAGGCCTCTATATAGGCATTAATATTATTGATGCTATTTTAATAGCTGCTATTACAAGGGTTGCATTTGAATGCTTACAATATTTACATAGAAATATTTTATAAAAGCTTAAAATTATTGAATGTTTTGCAGAATCTGATATGTAGCATTAAAATTATCTTGAAGCTCTTTTTGCTGGGTTTCATCTAGTCTTATTTCAATCGATCTTTGCATAGCTACATATAAATTTTGAGCAATATGTAAATACATTAAAGATAAGTTATATGCTTTTTTTAGAAGTTCTTTTTCAGCAAAAGATATTTTACTTAAAAGCTTCTTTGCAAATAGGTAATCTAATAAATCATTTATGTTAGATGGCGTATTTGTTAAAAATTCAAAAGTATCCTTTTCGGAATTGTTTCTTATGTGATCGCAGATAACTTTATCTAATTTATATTGTATCGATCTTAGATGACAAGATTTTGTAGCCTTTTTCTTGAAATTTTTTCCATCAAAAAAGATAACCCCTCTTCTCAGATCTACTGCATCCGTTTGCTGGTTTAAATTGCAATTATTAAGTAAGCTTATGTAATATCTTACAAAATCTTTTTTAAATAAGGCATATGCTTTGGTAGACATATTTTTAATTTCTAAAATAAGCGCTCTTAAATAAGATTCATATTCGTCTTTATTTCCAGCTAAAAACTTAGAATGAAGTCCTCTTGTTGGAATTATTCTTCCTAAAGTTTCACATAGTTTTGAGCTTTTATCTTTACTCTCTATTCTCTCAAAAAAATCAGGTTTGCCTTTCACAAACTCTTGAAGCTTTAAAACAAGACTTTCATCGAGATTGCCTGAAGAATATACTACTAATTCTACGGGAGATTCTAAATCAGAGAGTTTTTCATGCCTTCCATCGCTTCCTGTTGTAAAAATACAATAATTATTGTTAGATAAATCTTTAGGTAAAGCAGAAAGTTTTCTAGCTAAGATAGATTGCACAAAACTAGTGCAAAGAGCTAAGTGTTTAAGTCTAAATGGATCTACTGCACTTGCTTGAGATTGATAAAACTTATCAGCACAAAGAGACGCTAATGTTGGAAAACCTCTTGAAGAAGAAGAACTTGAAAAAGAGCTACTTGCAGCCATAATTTCTTTATAGAGTTATTTAATAATTAATACTTCTAGTATAATACTTTTTTATTTAAAAAACAATAAGTATTGCGTAATTATCTAATTAAATTAAATTTTTAAATCTTACAACTAAAACCTTAAAAACACATGTTTTTCTTGAATAAGAGCTAACTACTTAAAAACTATAAATTTAAGAAAAAAACTACCAAATACTTTCTTTTATGTAAATAAATTATTTTAAAAATTTCCCCTTCAATTAAATGAATCTAGCTCTTATCATTTTAAGTAAAAATTGTAAAAAAAGTTATGTTAGTATTAGGAATAGAAACTACATGTGATGAAACAGCAGCAGCAATAGTTGAAGATGGAAATAAAATTTTATCAAATATAATTTTTTCTCAAGCTCATCTTCATAAAAAATTTGGCGGGGTCTTTCCAGAGCTTGCATCTAGATCTCATATTGATAAAATTCTACCTGCAATTGATGAAGCTTTAAAAGCAGCAAAAGTTAGCTTAGATGAGATTGATCTGATTGCTGTCGCAAGCAGACCAGGGCTTATCGGATCGTTACTAATTGGGTTAAATACAACAAAAGCGCTATCTTTTGCCCTAGATAAACCATTTATCGGTATTAATCATGTAGAAGCTCATCTGTACGCTGCTATGATGGGAGATGATAAAGATCTAATCTTTCCCTCTCTTGGCGTTGTTATCTCTGGTGGACATACGATGCTACTTAAGATTTTAGATATTGGAAAATATAAGATTATAGGCACTACAATCGATGATGCTATGGGAGAGAGTTTTGATAAAGTAGCTAGAATTTTAGACCTTAGCTATCCAGGTGGTCCAGAAGTTGAAAAACTAGCAAAAAAAGGCGATAGTTCTAAATATAAATTTAAAGCGGGAAATGTTAAAAAAAATCCTTTTGACTTTTCATTTAGCGGCCTTAAAACAAAAGTTTTGTATACTGTTAAGGGCCAAAAATCAAAAAAAGACTTTCCAACGATAATAAAAAATGAAGATAAAAAACATATAGCTGCATCTTTTCAAAAATGTGCATTTGAAGATTTAATAAAAAAATCTATAAAAGCTGCAGAAATACACAAGCTAAAAGCTATCTATTTCGGTGGAGGAGTTACCTGTAATAACTCTTTAAAAGAGATGTTTGAAAAACAAAATTTGGATTTAAAGCTTTTTTGGCCAAAAAAGGATCTTAGCTTAGATAATGGAGCTATGATAGCGGGCCTTGGCTTTCATAAATACAAAAAAGTTCTAAAATCAGATAAATTAGATGTTTTAGCTCAACCAACTATTTCTAGCTTTTGATTTTTTATGTAGGATTTGTTATAAATGTAGATAAATCTATTAACTAAAATAAATATTTCAAAAAAAGGGCACAAAAATGGCTAAAAAATCTGCAAGAGAAGTTATCAAACTGAAATCTCAAGAGAGCAAACACTGCTATTGGACAAATAAAAATAAAAAAAATACTACAGAGAAATTAGAGATGAAAAAATACGATCCTACTTTAAGAAAGCATGTGATGTACAAAGAAGCAAAGTAAATGTTTGAATTTAAAATAGCATTTAAATATTTGCTTTTTAAAAAAAGAAGACTTTCTGCGTCTTTAATCTCTTTACTCTCTATTTTGGTCATTTCATTAGTTGTCTGGCTAGTATTAGTTTTTTTATCAGTTACAAATGGTATCGAAAAAAACTGGTTAAAAAAACTAACATCATTGAATGCTCCTATTAGAATAGCGCCTACAGATGAGTACTATTCATCTTATTATTATTTGATAGATTCTTATAGCTCAAAATCTGATTATTTAACTAAAAACATCTCAGAAAAAAAAAGCTCGGATCAATCGGATCCATATGATAGTGAAGTCGATAGTGAACTAGCCTATTCTTTTCCAAAACCGCTTTTAGAAAATCAAAAACTTTTAGATCCGATAAAAAAGCTATATAATATTTTAGAAAATGAAAAAAACTCTGATAAAGATATTTCTTATCAAGACTATGAATTATCAGCTGCTCAGCTGAGACTTACTCTTAATAGAACAAAAAAAGATCTATTTACTGAATTTAAAGATGAAAAAGTAAATTTTTTAACTCAGATGACATACCTAATGTCGATGGCAGAGAAAAACCCTAACTTAAAATCTTTAATTCAGGAGCCAACTAAAAACGATCTTAATAATTTTATAAATCAAATGGATAAATCCTTTGACTCAGCACAAAAAGATATTCCAAATTATTTTTCGTTTGTAGATAAGAAAAATTTTCAAAAAAGATTAAATGATCTATTTACAAATATCTCCATAGATAAAATCGAGCTTGAAAAAGGATATTTGCTTGATCTTAATTTATTAAAGATTAACTCCCCTATCAAAGCTTTGATGGCATATGACGATAGTGATTATAAAACAATTATCTTAACTAAAAACAGTAGTGCTTACCCAGGGTTTATACCTGGCCAGATTACAAAAGAAAAAGATGAGTTTTTATTTCAGACAAAAAATAAAATTTTTAAAATTTCAAATGACGCTGATGTGCATTTAGGTGAAAGTTTAAACTTTGAGGCAACAATAGATTTAAATACTCTAGCAAATGCAACTTCATTAAATGATATAAAATTAGATATTCTAGGTAGAATTCAAAATTCAATAATCAATGGGGAAATATCTTTAAAAAATGTAAATCTAAGCGGATTTAAATTTTTAGAAAATGATTTAAAAAATCCTTATTTTTATAGTTTTTCAAATGACTTAACAAAAAAAGATTTAGAAAAGCTCCCAACTATTGACAATAAAAAAGCTGTTTTACTTCCTAAAAATTATAGAAACTCTAATGTATTAATTGGAGATAATGGCTATTTATCATATGGCACGATGACTATGAATTCTAATCAAGAGATTAGGTTGCCCGTATATGTTGCAGGTTTTTATGATCCAGGAGTCCTGCCAATTGGTAATAAATGCATAATAGTCCCCCCAGAGATAACAAAAACTATAAATGCAACAAACTCTAATTTTACATTCGATAACACTCCTATAAATGGTGTTTATGTTTGGCTAAAAGACATAAAAAAAGCAGATCTTTTAAAAACCAAAATAACTAAAGAGTTAGAAAATGAAAATATAGCAAATTTTTTCAATGTTACAACATATAGAGATTTTGAGTTTTCAAAAGATTTAATGCAGCAATTTCAAAGTGATAGAACCCTTTTTACTTTAATTGCGATAATTATTCTACTAGCAGCTTGTTCTAACATTATCTCAATGTTAGTTTTGCTTGTAAATGACAAGAAAAAAGAGATCGCAATTTTAAGATCTATGGGAGCCACATCAAAAAGCATAGCTGTAATATTTGGTTTTTGTGGCTTTGTTATGGGGCTATGTAGCTCAATTATAGGTATATTTGCATCTATCATTACTTTAAAGCATTTAGATATCGTAATAAAGTTTCTTTCCATGATTCAAGGACACACCTTTTTTAATGCTGCTTTTTTCGGGAATAAACTTCCAAATGATTTAAGCTATGATGCATTGATATTTGTGATTATAATAACCCCAGTACTTGCTTTAATTGCAGGGATTATTCCCGCTATTAAAGCAAGTAGAGTCCATCCAAGCTCTACTTTGAGGTCTCAATGAAAGATATAGTTTTGCAAGCTAAAAATTTACATAAGAGTTATAAAACTCCCGATAATCTACAGATCTTAAAAGGCATATCTCTTACTCTTAAAAAAAATGAATCTATAGCAATAATGGGATCATCTGGAGCTGGAAAAACTACTCTTTTACATATTTTAGGAACTTTAGAAAGTTTTGATAGTGGAGAAATAAGTATTTTAGATAGCGCTTGCAGTGATAATGAAATTAGAAATAAACATATTGGGTTCATTTTTCAATCTTACAATCTTTTAGAGGATTTAACTTTGTTAGAGAACATTTTAATACCTGCTTTGATAGCTAGAAAAAATATAGCATCTAAATCTATAGCGAATAAAAGAGCTTTTTTACTTTTAAAAGAAGTTGGTTTAACTAAAAGAAAAAATCATTTAGCAAAAGAATTATCCGGGGGAGAAAAACAAAGAGCTACAATTGCTAGAGCTTTTTTAAATGATCCTGATATTATTTTAGCAGACGAGCCTTCTGGGAATTTAGATTTTGAAAATTCTAAAATTATTCATAAACTACTCATAGAGTCTGTAAAAAAATATAATAAGAGTTTAATTGTTGCAACACACGATAAAAAACTCGCATCTTTATGCGATAAAATTTTTTATTTAGAGAATGGAAAATTTTTAAAATAGATTTTTTTTCTTATTTTTAATGTTATCTCATCAGCAATTCCCGCTTAAAAAAAACCGTAGAAAGAGACTGTTGCAATCTAAATTTAAGGAATAATACCATTTCTAAAAT
>JAAKFE010000109.1 GCA_011065175.1 Candidatus Anoxychlamydiales bacterium | reverse complement strand
GAATTGTTTGCCATTGCTTATCAGAAAAGTAAGTAAAGCTCTTTTTCATGTCTACCTCATTAAGAAAAGCAGAGATGATATCAGATTCAAAAAATTATTACTAGTTTATTAGGATAGATTCATAGTAAAACTCTGAAATCAGCAATTTTTGACTATTTGAAGACATAGCTCCGTCTTTAAAATTAGCGGCTATTTTTTGTTTTTTAAGCTGGAAAAAATGATTGAAAATTTGTTACACTTTGTCATGAGAAATTTTTCTTTTTTTGGTTTGTAAAATACTATATTATAGCAATTTAAAAGAAAAATTTCTCGTTTTTTTTATGTTTTCATGAAATATTCAGGTTAACACAGAAAAGCGCCTGGATTATTTGAGCTAAACATCCAACTCTAGACTTGTGCCAATTAAATAACTTAGATAAAAAAAATTCCAACTCGTTAATATGTTTCATCTAACTCACCTAAGTTGTGATGAATATAAGGAGATAAGCTTACATATTAGCGGTTTTTTTTATCAAATTATTTTTTGTCGCGTACAAAGATTTTTTTTAATTTTTGCACGTCAAACTTTTAATTTGAAAATGGCATAACAGATATTTTTTCAGTTTTTTATTAACTTATAACTATATATGATAGCAGTAGAATTTTGTAATTTTGATTAAAAGTGCTAAAGTATATTTTTAAAAAGTTAATAATTTGTTTTTTGTCTTTGTTTGTAGTGATGAGCGCTACTTTTTTTTTAATGAAAGCAATTCCAGGAGATCCTTTTTCATCAGATCAAAATATGTCCAAAGAAGTTTTACAATCTTTGCAGTCACATTATGGCTTGGATAAATCTTTAACTTATCAATATTTTAAATATTTAAAAGGGTTTTTAAGCTTCGATTTAGGCCCTTCTTTAATATATGAAGGAAGAGATGTTTTAGAAATTATAAAAGATGGCCTTCCTATCACAATGATTTTAGGATTTGAATCTCTTGTCATATCTATAACGTTGGGACTTATTTTAGGTAGCTTAGCTGCTATAAAAAAAGGCAAATGGCAGAGTAGTTTTGTTACTATTTTCGCAATTATTGGGGTATCTGTTCCAAACTTTCTATTCGCATCACTTTTGCAATACTTCTTTGCAATGAAGCTTCATCTTTTTCCAATAGCTAGATTTGAGAGTTTTATGCATAGTATTCTTCCAGCTTTAGCTCTAGCAGCTCTTCCCACTGCATATATAGCTAGGCTTATGAAAGCTTCAATGACAGAAGTACTTTCTAAAGATTATATTAAAACAGCAAAAGCAAAAGGACTTAACTCTTTTGCAGTTATTTTTAAACACGGTTTTAAAAATGCTATTTTACCAGTAGTTTCATATTTAGGACCTTTAACAGCTCATGTATTAACCGGTAGTTTTGTAATAGAAAAAATATTTTCTATTCCGGGAATTGGCATGTGGCTTGTTAGCTCAATTTCAGCAAGAGACTACCCTGTAATTATTGGACTGAGTGTTTTTTATAGTTTTATACTTATAACGATTATGTTTTTTTTAGATATTATTTACAAATTAATAGATCCAAGGATTGATATAGAAAATGCAAATAGACAAAGAATTAGATAGAAATTTCACAAAACCATCTTTTATAAAAGAAGCAAAAAAGATAATTTTAAAAAACAAAGCTATGTCTATTGGGTTAACAATACTTTTTTTTCTTATTATTATGGCGATAATAGGGCCTTATTTGAATAGTTATAGCTATTTTGATACGCATTTAGAGTTAAAAAACTTAGCTCCCTGTAAAAAATTTTGGTTTGGAACAGATGAGCTTGGAAGAGATGTTTTTACAAGAATCTGGTATGGAGCTAGAATCTCTTTAGGCATTGGCATAGCTGCTGCTATCATCGATATAATAATCGGTATGATATATGGAGCAATATCTGCTCTTTTTGGAAAATCTGTAGATGAAATCATGATGAGAGTAGCAGATATTATAGCTACAATCCCTTATCTTTTAGCTGTAATTTTATTAATTGTTTTTATGAGCCCTGGCATCTTAACTATTTTAATAGCACTAACGATAACTGGTTGGATAAATATGGCAAGAATAGTAAGAGCTCAAATATTATCTCTAAAAAAAATGCCCTTTGTAGAAGCCGCTATTGTTATGGGAGCAAGTAATTTTAGAATAATTTTTAAGCACCTCCTTCCAAACTGCATGGGCTCGATAATTACAACTATGACCATGAGTATTCCTCTAGCTATTTTTACAGAAGCTTTTTTAAGTTTTTTAGGCCTTGGAATTCAAGCGCCAATCGCTTCTTTAGGAGTTATGGTAAACGATGGTCTTTATGCACTTAGATATTATCCTTGGAGACTTTTTTTTCCAGCATTTATGATTTGTTTAACTATGCTAGCTTTTAACTTAGTAGCAGACGGAATGCAAGACATTTTTGATCCAAGGGAAATTAAATGAAAAAAATTTTAGAGATAAAAAATTTAGAAGTTGAGTTTTCAACTGAGAAAACAATAGTTAAAGCTTTAAAAAATGTAAGCTTTGATCTATTTGAAAATGAAATTATAGGCATTATTGGAGAATCAGCTTCTGGAAAAAGCACACTCGCTCACGCGATAATGTCTCTTTTGGATAATTCCGCTAAAATAACTAAAGGTCAAATCTTTTTCGAAAATGAAAATATTTTAAATAAAAAAGAAAAAGAACTTCAAAAAATTAGAGGAAAAAAAATATCAATAATTTTTCAAGATCCTTTTTCTTCTTTAAATCCCACTATGAAAATCGGAAAACAAATTTTAGAAGCTATAGATATAAATCCATCTAAACAAAAAGTTATATCCTTATTAAAAGATGTTGGGATTCAAGATGCTTCTTTAAGATTTTTGCAATATCCTCATCAAATAAGTGGCGGTATGAGACAAAGAGTGATGATAGCTATAGCAATAGCCTCAAAACCAAAAATAATAATTGCAGATGAACCAACAACCTCTTTAGATACAACATATCAATCACAAATTATTGATCTATTAAAAGACATCAACAAAAAATATAAATCGTCGATAATTTTTATAAGCCACAACCTAGCATTAGTTTCTAATATAGCCTCGAAACTATACATAATGTGTTCTGGAAAGATAATAGAAAGAGCTTTAGTGGATGATATTTTAAATAAGCCAAAACAACCGTATACAAAACTTCTTTTAAACTCATTACTAAAAATCGATAAAAACAAGAAAATAAAAACAAAAATTTTTAAAAAATGACTAAAAACATAATCAGTTGCAAAAACTTAAAAAAAAGTTTTTTTATAAAAAACAAAATTCTAAATGTTTTAAACGATATTAGCTTTGATATTGAAAAGGGGAAAACTTTTGCAATAGTTGGAGAGTCCGGCTCTGGAAAATCTACAATAGCACATATTTTAGCAAAATTAATAGAACCTACATCTGGAAACATCTTTTTTGAAAATTCTTCTATTTTTGACAAAACCAGTTTTGACAAAACCAGTTTTG
>JAAKFE010000108.1 GCA_011065175.1 Candidatus Anoxychlamydiales bacterium | reverse complement strand
AAAACCAGTTTTGCCAATTTAAAAAAAAATTTTAGAAGAAATATTCAAATGATCTTTCAAGATCCTTATCTTTCTTTAAATCCCAAAATGAGAATTTTAGATATTATTTTAGAGCCACTTAAAATCCATGAAAAATATTCCAAAAAAACCCAAGTGAGAATAGCAGATGAAATTTTACAAAAAGTAAATCTTGAAAATTCTATTAAAAATAGATTCCCCTATCAGCTAAGTGGAGGACAAAGGCAAAGAGTAGCAATTGCAAGAGCTATAATTTTAAATCCTAAATTTATTATTTTAGATGAGCCTCTTTCTTCTTTAGATGTCTCTATTGGAGCTGACATTATAAATTTACTAAAAAATCTTCAAAAGAATTTAGATTTAACATTTTTATTTATCTCACATGATTTAAGTGTTGTGAAATATATATCTGATTTTGTCAGTGTTATCTATTTGGGTAAGTTTGTAGAAAAAGCTAAAACTTTAAAATTATTCTCAAATCCCTTGCACCCTTATACTAATGCATTAATAGATAGCTCATTTACACTTAGAAAAAACAGGACAAAAATTTTACTAAAAAGTGAAATCCCCTCTTTATTAAATCCACCAAATGGTTGTCTATTTTCTACAAGATGTCCTTTTGCAAAAAATATCTGTTTTGATATAAGGCCTGATTTAGAAGAGATTGAAAAAGATCATTTTGTAGCTTGTCATTTAGCTAAGAGAGCATTTACCTCTTTTGGAAGCTCAAAGACGACATCTTCATCTTTATAAATAACTTCTTTTACATCTTTAAGTCCAAATTCAAAAAGTTTCTCTATACATTTTTGAACAACATCTTCAGGTGTTGATGCTCCAGCTGTCATCGCTATATTTTTAACATCTTTAAGCCAATTCTTTTCAATTTCATCTTCAGAATTTATTAAAAATGCTTTTTTTACTCTTTTTTCAGCAAGCTCTTTTAATCTATTTGAATTTGATGAGGTAGGATCTCCTACTACTAAAACAAGATCAACATCTTTTGTAGCTTCTTTTAAAGCCATTTGTCTATTAGTTGTTGCATAGCAAATCGAAGATGATGGAAGAGTTTCTATATTTGAGAATTTCTCTTTTAAAGCTTTTACAATGCCTTTAACATCATCGATGCTTAGAGTTGTTTGAGTTATATAAAATAGTTTTTGATCATCTTTAAAATTCAAACTTTCAATATCTTCAACTTTCTCTACAATAGTCGTATCTTCTTCTGCTTCTTTTGAAATCCCTATAATCTCAACATGTTTTTTCTTACCGATTAAAATTATTTTATAACCTTTTTTTGAAAATCTTTTCACTGCAGAATGAATTTTTGTAACAAGCCCACATGTTGCATCTATTTCTAATAAATCCCTTCTCTTCGCTTGTTCTTTTACCTCTGGAGATACTCCATGCGCTGAATAGATAAGTTTTTCACCAATAGGCACATCTGTTAGATCTTCAATAAAAATAGCTCCTTTTTTTTTGAGAGCATTTACAACATGTTTGTTATGAACTATTTCATGTTTGACATAGATTGGAGCGCCCCAATTTTGAAGAGCTTTTTCAACGGTTTTAATAGCTCTAACAACACCTGCACAAAATCCCCTTGGTCTTAATAGAAATAGATTCATAAATTTTTCTTAATTTTTTAAATTAATTATAAAGATGCATATCTTTATTAACCAGACTATTTACTGTAAAAGAATAATTGCAATTGATTATTAATATCCAATTTGTTAAAAATTCTATCTATAAATTTATAACTTAGGAGAAATACTATGGCAGCTATCTCATCAAAAACTTATAATATCTTTACTTATGGAGTCGAAAAAGCCACTCAAGTAGAAGATAAAGTAACTACTTTCGCTAAAAAAACTTTTGATTCAATTAGAAATTTTAACTTGCAACAGATAAAAGATGGTTTTACAAAAGCCTATAATTTTACAAAAGAAAATAAATTTACGATTGCTCTAGCCGCTATATCTTTAGCTATATCAGGAGTTGTTTTTGTAAATGTGTCAGCTACTATGGCAATTTTGTTTTTAGGGACAGTATCTTTTGTTAAAGCTTATGCTTATACTAGAGCTCATGTAAAAAGCGCTGACTATCAATTTAAAAAGCTCGCTAAAGATTATATCCACTCTTTAGAAAATATTTGTAGAATTAATAAAGATGGAGAAAAATTAACCAACGATTTAGAAACAGGAAAAGTTGAAACGAAATTTTATAATCTTCAAAAAGAATTGATGTTGTTTATAGACAATAATGCATGTACTAACGAAAGATTATTATCTTGGCAAAAATATCTAACAAATTTAAATCCTAAATTATTGCTGTTTACAAGGTCCTTCCCACATTTTAGTGCTTTTAAAACAATTAATGAAGTTTTCAAAAAAAGGTCTTCTGTATGGCTTGAAAATTACATTGAAAAACTTTTCGAATATATGCTTACTAAAGATACAATTGATTTTGAAAAAAAACTTGAAGGTTTGATTAAAGATTTAGATTCGACTAGCTCTACGTTACAAGAAAATATTAGTGAAAAATCAAAAGAAGTAGAAGGTAGCTTTTCAACAGATGAAACTAAACAAGCTATTGTTTTAAAACTTTATGATGGAATGAAAAAATCAACTCCTCCTCCAGCTCCATCATCTAGCTCCACATCTTCTGCACCTGAACCAGTTGCAGTTCCTCCTCCATTAGATATCCCAAGTGCTGTGGTTCCAGTTAAACCTAACCCTACACCACCTACACCTCCAACTAGTTCTGCATCTACTGCTGAACCAAGTCTTGCTGCAGTTCCAGCTAAACCTCTCCCTACGCCACCTACACCTTCGTCACCTAGCTCCGTATCTACTGCACCTAAACCTGCTGCAGTTCCAGCTAAACCTCTCCCTACACCTCCAACTAGCTCTGCGTCTAAACCTGCTGCACCAATCCCTGCTACAGATCCACCTCCAACTAAGTCTGCATCTACTGCTGCACCAAGTCCTGCTGCAGTTTCAGCTAAAGATGATTTAAATCTAGATGCTTTACCTCTTCCTCCTCTTTCTCAAGAAGCTGTAGATGGCCTCAAAGCATTAGATACTTCTAGCTCTACTACAAGCACACTTCCACCTACTACTGCTCAATCTTCAGGATTCCAGGCATTAAAAAACCTGTTCTCAAAGTAACGAAAATTAAGAAATTTTAAAAATGAAAAAAAAGGTCTATTATTTTAGGCCTTTTTTTTGTATCACCAAATAAAAATTTTCATTCTATGTAATGTGCATAATTTAATGTTATTTATTGGGATTTTTTTTCCTAACGACCTGAAATATTTTTTTTACTTTTGCTTCTAAAATTCTTTTTCTATATTTCATATTTCCTGCAAATTTAATTTATAGTATTTTAATTTTTAATTGATAGATGTTATCCTTTATTTTTTTTAAATAAAGGAGTCAACAAATGGCTAGACCTTATTCACAAGATCTCAGAAAAAAAGTTTTAAAATATTTAGAAA
>JAAKFE010000107.1 GCA_011065175.1 Candidatus Anoxychlamydiales bacterium | reverse complement strand
CTTAAATCTTTTATGATAGCAATACGCTCTAGGGTATCTATATCTGAGTGAAGATATTTTGCTTTAACATCTATATCATTTAAAAATTTAGAAAGATCCTCTGATAATCTTTTGGTTAGAGTGGTCACTAAAACTTTCCCTCCTTTTTCTTTCTCCTTTCTGATCTCTTCTAAAACGTCATCTACTTGGCCATCGGCTTTTTTTATTTCTATTTTTGGATCTAAAAGCCCTGTTGGTCTTATAATTTGCTCAACTATTTCTCCTTTAGATTGTAAAATTTCAAATTCAGAAGGTGTAGCTGAAACATAAATTACTTGATTTATCTTTTCAAAAATTTCATCAAATTTAAGAGGTCTATTATCATAGGCCGATGGGAGGCGAAAACCGAATTCAATTAAAGACTCTTTTCTAGATCTATCACCATTGTACATAGCTCTCATTTGAGGGATAGTTTGATGAGACTCATCAATAAACATCAAAAAATCTTTTGGAAAATAATCGATTAAGCAAGGAGAAGGTTGACCAGAGAGCCTTTGAGAGAAATGCCGAGAATAATTCTCTACACCTTTGCAAAATCCTATTTCTTTTATCATTTCTAAATCGTAAATTGTTCTTTCTTTAATTCTTTGTTTTTCTATTAGTTTATTTTCTTTTTCAAAAAAATCAATCCTATCTTCTAGTTCTTTTTTGATGCTGTCTATTGCTGAATATCTTACATCTTCAGGAGTTACAAAGTGAGAACCTGGAAATATTTCTATCTTTTCAACTCTTTGAAAAATTTGAGCTGTTAATGGATCTATTATAGATATTCTCTCAATCTCATCTCCGAAAAATTCTATACGATAAGCTATTTCATCTTCGTAAGCAGGAACTATCTCTAAGACATCGCCTCTTACTCTAAAATTTGCACGAGATAGATCATAATCGTTTCTTTTGTAGTGCAATTCAACTAAGTGAAGTAAAACATCATCTCTTCTAATTTCTTGCCCTACTTTTAAAGATAGAACCATTTGAGAATAATACTCTGGAATACCAAGACCATATATACAAGAAATTGATGAGACTATTATAACATCATCTCTTTCAATTAATAATCTAGTAGCACTAAGTCTCATCTTATCGATTTTATCATTGATCGCTAAATCCTTTTCTATATAGGTATCTGTTCTAGCTATATAGGCTTCTGGCTGATAGTAATCGTAGTATGAAACAAAATATTCAACAGCATTATCTGGAAAAAAAGTTTTAAATTCTTGATAGAGCTGAGCTGCTAGAGTTTTGTTATGAGCTAAGATAAGGGTTGGTTTTTGAATTTTTTGAATAACATTAGCCATAGTAAAGGTTTTACCAGAACCGGTGATACCAAGTAGAACTTGGTTCTCCTTTTTTTCTAAAATTCCATTTGTAAGTTTTTCAATAGCCTGAGGCTGATCTCCTTTTGGCTCAAAATCTGTTTTAAGCTTAAACATTTTAATTTAAATTTCTCAATTTAGATAACCACTAATAAAATTTTTCAAATAGCCCATCTCTTCTAAAATATCTAATCCAATTATTGCTATGGCAATTAAAATTACAATAACTAACAAAATTCGTCCTTTAGTGGATTGATAAAATTTTGCTTTTTTTATTTGCCAGGTCATTAAAGCTGGCAGAATACATAAAAGTACAGCAACAAAAATTCCAGCAAACTGAAGAGCTGTTAGAAAAACTCTTTGATAACCATATAAAAATATTAACGGTGGTAAAAATGTTAATATACAAGCTAAAAACCTACCTTTTTTATTTCTTTTGATTTTAAAACCATCTGATAAAAAGTCTGTTAGGCTAAGAGTTACTCCAATAAAAGATGTGATGATTGCACAAAAAGAAAAGATGTTTGCAACTTTAGCAACCCAAGGAAGTTTTAATACATTGATCAAATTATTAATTAAAGGAGCTGTTGAGCCTTGTCCCTCTATATACATTTGAGATAGGCTGTTATCGCCTGTTACTTTTACAGTCCCTAAGACTAAAAATTCCCAAACTATGTAAATTATTAAAGGAATTAGACTGCCTATAACTAAAGCGAGTTTCATTTTTTTTACATCATGGCGCATATAATTTGTCAGAGTTGGAATAATTATATGAAAACCATAAGAGGTGAGTAGAATAGGAAAACTAAATACTAAAGCTTTGGTATCAACATGTTTTATTAAATCAAAACTTGTATGAGATGGAAGTAAAATTGCTAAAATCAAATAAGCTGCTATAAGACCAAACATCAAAATTCTATTTATATAGTCAGCCGCCCCTGATCCCAAATATACAAAAAGTCCAAATATTAAAACTAAGGGAAGAGGGCCTGCCCATAAAGGAAGGGTGTATCCAGTAAAATATTTTATTGCTTCTGAAAAGAGAGGAGCAGATCCTGCCATATAAGCAGCAGTTAAGGAATATAATAAAAGTAAATAAAACACCCAAGCTACAGCCTTTCCCCAAAATCCGAGCGTGTGCTCAGCCATAGTAACGAGATTGACATTTCCCTTAACAGATAGGGTTGCTTCTAAATATAAAAAAGCAGTAATTAGCATATAGGCCCAAAAAAAGAGCAGTATAAAAAGTGTTGGAAAAAAACCTGCAAAACCTGTCATTACTGGAAGCCCTAGCATCCCAGCGCCAATCGTAGTTCCAGAAATTAATAAAATAGATCCCAAAAATTTATTTGTCTTAATCATGGCGCTTCACCTTTTTGTTTAATATATAAACGTAGATATGAGTTGGTTAAGTATAATAACAAAAGAGAATAGTAAAACCAATATTAAAGAAATTTTTCCGCCTTTTGCATGATATGAACTAGTTTCTTTATTAATGTATCTACCTATCCACACCATCAAAGCCGGGAAAATACAAAAAATTATAACAGCACAGTAAGCTCCTGCAAACCCCAAAGCTTTAAAAAAAATATTTGGATAACTTAGAGCAAAAATTGCAGGAGGTAAAATTGCTAAGATAGCGAGCCAAATATTATTTTTTGGATTAGGTTTTACTTTTAAACCGTCTGCAATAAAATGCATGAGCCCTAAAGATTGAGCCAAAAAAGAGGTAACAATTGCAAAAAACGAAAACCAAGCAGCAAAAGTAACTACTAATTTTGATTTCAAAATATTTCTAAGTGAAACAGTCGCTTCGTTTCCTTCTATAAATGCATTTAATAAACCAAACTTACCATCTACAGGAATAATTCCTAAAATTAAAACTATCCAAAAAAGATAAATTAAAAGAGCAAACAAACTTCCACCGATTATTGCTTTTTTTGTTTTTTGAAGATCTCCTTTCATGTAGGCTGTGACAGTCGGAATCATATTATGAAAACCAAAAGATGTAACTAATACAGCTAAAGGAAGCAAAAAATATTTCATATTCACATGTGTAAATAAAGAGAACTCTACCTTTGAAATCCCTAAAAATATCATTAAAAGATATGTTACAATTAACCCAATCATTAAAAGGCGATTTGAAAAATCAACAATTTTTGTTCCAAAATAGACAATTACACCAAAGAAAATAACAAAA
>JAAKFE010000106.1 GCA_011065175.1 Candidatus Anoxychlamydiales bacterium | reverse complement strand
TAATTTCTTTTTGCCAAAGAGTCTTCCTCCAAAATATGCTCCAATATCAGTTATCTTTGTTACAAAAATTAGATAAAAAAGCCAAAACCTTCCATCTTGCATCTCAATAGTTTCTATGTATAAAATGGGTAGAATCATACCGATAGGAATAGCGATATATAAAAATCCAAAAGTAGCTGTAGATATTCTAATTAAAGAATTTTCTATTTGTTTAAAATTAGAGAAAAATAAAAAGACTAAAAAGAGTAAGAAAACCAAAATTGGTAAAATTTGAAGCTCAGAATATTGAGAATAGATAAAAAAAGCTATTATCTCAAAAATAACAGCGCCAACTAGCAAATTTTTATCAATAGCAATCTGTTTTTTTTTAGCAAAATCAGTAAATTCAATAGCTGCAAATGCGCCGAGTAAACACATAGCCAATGTCACAATAAATCTCATAAAAAGTAGATCTGCAAAAAATATTACTAATATTAATATGGTAATTGAGATTATAGAGACGAAAAATCGACTTTTTAAATCTTTAAAGTTTTTCATGTACCTACCTTTCTTTTTCTTTTTTGAAAATCCAAAATTGCTTTAATAAACTCTTTCTTTGTAAAATCTGGCCAATATCTATCTGATATATATATTTCAGTATATGCTACTTGCCAGAGTAAAAAATTACTAAGCCTAGCTTCAGCTGCTGTTCTAATTAAAAGATCTGGATCTAAAAAAAAATTCGTGTCCAAGTAACTGGCTATCAAATCTTGAGTAATTTCATCCTTTTTTATGATATTATTTTCAATATCATCTATTATTTTTAGCATTGTTCTATTTATCTCATCTCTTCCACCATAATTTATCGCTAAAATCAAATCCAGCTTTTTACCATTTTGAGTAGTTTTTTTTACATGATAAAAACCATCTTGAGTGCTTTTTTCAAATTTTGAAATATCACCAATTGCACTCAGTCTAACTCCCAAATCAATTAAAGTGTTTTGTTGATCTATAATAGATATACTCAAAAAGATCTGTTAACGTATCTATTTCTTCTTTTGGGACTGTTGCGAGCTGAAATTTTTTGAAAAAACTACACAGCATATTGGGTATAATATGAGAATAAAATCAATATATTGTGAAAAATTGATTCTTAAATTTAGAATGCAACAGACCCATGATTGTCTCTTGCAACTGTTTGGCATAATGAGACTCAAAAAGCCAATAGCAATGGCATTTTGAGGACTTTCTTTTTAATTTATTTAATTTTAATGAAAATTTCTAAGAATTGGATTCGAGCCATTTCAAAGATATTTCAACAACTTCATTTATAATATCTTTTCTATCTGGATCTAAATGAGGAGCATCTATGTTTATTATAGTTTTAGGCTCTGGTGTTAATTCTTGAAGAAGCTTAGCAGATTTTAAAGGAATATTTTTGTCTTGAGTCCCATTTATTATTAAAAATCTGCCATGAATATAGGGGAGATGATATATGGGATCGATTGGTTTGAAAATTAAACTAGCCGCATAGGCAAGTGGTTTTCTTAAAATTTTGTAGTTTCTTAAGTTTGCATAATAAATATCATAAAGCCCAGCTCCTCCAAATGCAATGATTCCGCTAGATAATTCTATATTGTTCATCTCAGCTAAATGATATGTTGCTGGAACAAAAATAGCACCAAAACTCACTCCTATAATTATTACGTTTTTTTTGCCCCAAGGTTGTTTTTTTACCCAATCGACAATTCCAAGTAGTTGAAAGGGGACGTCTAAAACCGCTTTTCTAGTTGATGGAAGATGCAAAAATACGCTCTTTTTTGTAAGTCTATGTAGTTCTTTTTGAAACTCATATCCAATAATTATAAAATTATCTGGATGAGGAACATATTTTAAAGAATCTTTTCCAGTCTCTAAACCATCTAATAAAAGTAAAATATTTTCATTTTGTGTTAGATCTTTAGGATAGCTAACAGAGAATCTAATATCTCCAAACTTTTGAGCATTTAAAATGATATCTTCATATTCTCTAGTAGGTAGATCTTCATATGTTTGTTTTGAAATCAAAGTAATATCTGGAAGCTTTTGATCTAAAAAATTAGAAAATAGATTAATACAAAGAAAAGCTTGGATTAAAAATAACTTAAAAAAATACATCTTCTTCCTCTAAATATCTACATAACAAATTTATATAAAAATGAAAAGAATGATAAAAAATAAAAAAAATAGTATTTTTAAGTGTTTATTACTTCCGATGCAGTCTCTTTTATCTCTTTATCAACAACTTGGCAAATACAAGAATTTGACCAAACGTTTAGAGCAGATTCTAACATATCTATTATTGTGTAGATTGGAAGTATTAAACCCATTAAGTAAAGAGGCACATTCATAGAAGTTAAAAATGCACTAGTTAAAAAATAACATCCCATAGGCACACCAGCATTGCCGATAGCTGCTATCGTTGCTAAAAATATCCACATAATCATCTGATAAATAGAAAAAGTCATCCCATAGCTTTTAGCTACAAATAAAACTGTAATTAATATAAAACCAGCGCATGCATTCATATTTATAACAGAGCATAAAGAATGTGTGACATTTGCAACTTTAGAAGATATTTTTAATTTTTCTTCTGAACATTTAATCGAGATTGGAAGTGCAGCGTTAGAAGATTTTGTGAAAAAAGCTGTAATTAAGGCAGGACTCATATTTTTAAAAGTGTTATAGGGAGAGATTTTTTTTAGTTTTAAAAATAGGGGAAGTATTAAAAATCCTTGAATCAAATTTGCTACAACTACGCAAGTTGTATATAAAATTAAGTTTTTGAAGTTTTCAGTGTTTTTTGAAATCTCTTTTATAAAGATACATACAAATCCCATAATCCCAATTGGCATTAGAGCTATTATAAATTTTGTGATTTTTAAAAAGAGTAGAAAAAAGCTTGAAAAAAAGTGGTGCAAAGTTTTTTTGTTCTCTTTTGGCAAAAAAAGTATTGCAAGTCCTATCAAAATGCCTAAAAAAGCTACCGCTATAACGTTATTACTTACAAAAGCTTGAAAAAAATTATCTGGAATAGCTTCTATTAAAAAAGATAAATAGCTACCTGTATGTTCAATGTTTGTAGTTTGAAGATTGCCCTCATGAGATGGTTTTATTATTAAAAATAAAATTAATGCAATAGTAGCTGCTATGATGGTTGTAATTATAGCATAGGAAAAAATTTTTCTACCTAAAATTTTCAGCTCTTTTAAAGAGTTCATTCCAGCGATATTTGATACTAAAGATAAAAAAACTATCGGTACACCGATTAGTTTTAAAAGTTTTATAAATATAGATGTTATAAATGTGGCTATTTGATAGATAAACTCATTTTTTAAAAAGCCAAAAATAAGACCTAAAGCTATTGCGATTAATATAGAACTATTACTAAATATTATTTTTTTCACTTTAAAATCTTAAAATTTTGTGCTGCAGTAAAGTTTTAGCTTTTTTAAAAAAATATCAAGTCCGATTTTTTCTAGAGCTGATATTTCGATTAATGTTTCTTGATTGAACGGATAAAACTTTTTGAAAT
>JAAKFE010000105.1 GCA_011065175.1 Candidatus Anoxychlamydiales bacterium | reverse complement strand
TATTTGATATAATTTTGCCAACTTATCTGCCTAATTTAGCTGTTTTTAAAGAGTTTTTTATAACTCCAATAGAGAAAGAAAATGATATACAAAGACAAGAGTTATTAAAAAAACTAATCAAACCATTTATTTTAAGAAGAAGAAAAAAAGATGTATTATTTGATCTTCCAGAAAAAATAGAAGAAATAGCTTATGCTGATCTATCCAATGAGCAAAAGCATCTTTATAATGAAATTATCACAGAGTCTAAAAAAACAATTATGGATAATCTTAAAGATCAAGCAAAGCCTGTCTCTTATGTGCATATATTTTCGATTCTTTCGAAATTAAAACAAATCTGTGATCATCCATCTTTAGTTTTGAAAGATGTAGATAGATATGAGTCCCATGAATCTGGGAAGTTTGAGCTTTTTATTGAACTTTTAAATGAAGCTAAAGAAAGCTCTCAAAAAGTTGTGGTTTTTTCCCAATATTTAAATATGATTGAAATTATAAAAAAATATTTAAAGAAAAAATCGATTGGTTATGCTTGCATAACAGGTGTTACAAAAAAAAGATTTAATGAGATAAAAAAATTTAAAGAAGATCCTAAATGCTTAGTCTTTGTAGCCTCTCTATTAGCCGCTGGTGTTGGAATAGATCTATCAGCAGGTTCTGTCGTTATTCATTTTGATCGTTGGTGGAATCCTGCAAAAGAAAATCAAGCAACGGATAGAGTTCATAGAATTGGTCAAAATAGAGGTGTTCAAGTTTTTAAATTAGTAACAAAAAATACAATTGAAGAAAGAATTCATATGATTATAGAAAGAAAAAAACATCTAATAGAACAAACAATTGGAGTAGATGAAGCAGATCAAATAAAGAGTTTATCTCGGCAAGATCTAATAGAAGTTTTAGAGAAACTTCAAGAATAATTTATTAAGGATTTTGTAAATAATTAGATAATTTTTCTTTATTTTTTCCCTCTTTAGCAATAGCTAAAAGAAGCAAAAGTCTTGTTTTATCAGCTCTTAAAAATACAGAAAAAATAACACCTGCTTTTTTTAAAGAATCTCCTCCACCTACATCTCCATAAATTGGAAAAATTCCACCATGGGGAACTGTAGATGTAATAGCAACAATAATATTTTTATCTATTGCATATTTAATTCCTTCAAATACTTCAGAATTTACATTGCCAGCGCCAAGTCCTTCAACAACTATTGCATCAGGGGTTTGATCGGCCATAAATTTTAATACTTGAGAAGTTGCTCCAGCATAATCTTGATAAATAAAGACTTTTGGAAATTTTTTAGGGATAGGAAATTTGTTGTGATATAAGACTAAATTTATCGGGTAAATATTTTTTTCAAATATATATCCTAAATAACCTTTTGGTCCAGATTCAAAAGTTTGTGGGTTTGTAGTATTTGTTTTAACAACTTCTCTTGCAGCGTTAATATACTGGTTTAAAGAAACGGTAACACCCCAATTTTTAGGTGGATTTGATATTACTTGAATAACTGCACTTCTTAAATTAAGAGGGCCATCAGAGTAAGGGTTAGATGAGTTTCTCATGGCTCCTGTGAGGACAACGGGTTTTTTAGTTTTTAAAGTAAGATCTAAAAAATATGCAACTTCAGCCATAGTATCTGTTCCATGAGTGATAACAGCTCCAATAATATTTCTGTCTTCTAAAGTATTATCAACAACTTTGCTTAAATTAGCCCAAATCGCAGGCGTCATTTGAGAAGAATCGATATTTGAAAATTCTATTAGTTTTATATTCGCAAGAGATAAAATATCTTGCATGCTTTTTATCGTATTATCTAATGAACCAGGAATGCTAGAGCCAGTCTTGGGATCATTTACTTCAGAAATTGTTCCCCCTGTTGTGATGATAGCAACTGTTGGAAGTTTTGAGTTGTTTCCGATAAGCTGAGTTTTTAGATCTTGGCTTTTAGCAAATAAAGTAATCGATGAAAAAATTATAATAATTACAAAAATTTTTTTAATAAACATTTGGCAAATTTTTTTTTTAATTAATCTCTTTTTTAATAATAGTTTTTCTGTTTAAAAATTCAAGGATATAATTTTTTTTTTAAAAATTATAGTATTTTATCTTAATGAAATTATATCTAAAATCTTTTATCATCTAAGCGATTTTGAGGTAAACATGAAAGATCTTTATAAATTAGCAATTGTCGGTAGATCAAACGTTGGCAAATCTCTTCTTTTTAATAGAATCTGTAAAAAAAAGATTTCAATTGTTCATGAAAGAGAGGGGGTTACAAGAGATCGTATATACAAAAGAGCTTATTTTGATGAAAAACCGTTCATTGCTATAGATACAGCAGGTCTAGAACTATCAAATATATCATTAGAAGATGAGATAAATATTCAAACTGAGATAGCAATAGAAGAAGCAGATGTATTAGTCATGGTTGTAGATGCTAAAGTAGGGGTTACTAATCTCGATCACACAGTTGCAAAAAATCTTTTGAAAACAAAAAAAAGAGTTGTTTTAGCTATTAATAAAGTCGATACGGACAAACTAAAAGACAAAATCTTTGAATTTCAAAAGCTTGGATTAAAAAATATTATTGATGTCTCTGCTGCTCAAAATTTAAATATAGAAGAGCTTCTTACACTCTCTTTCAAAGATTTTGAATTTGATGAAAATATCGATCTTGATGGTGAAAACTCTATAAAAATAGCAATCGTTGGTAGGACAAACGTTGGAAAATCCACTCTATTAAACTCACTTTTAAATGAAAAAAGAGCAGTAGTTAGTGAACAAAGATCAACAACTAGAGATAGCATCGACTCAGATATAAAAATAAAAGATAAAATTTTTACTTTTATAGATACAGCAGGAATCAGAAGAAAAAACAAAGAAAAAGATGTTTTAGAAAAATTTTCACACTCTCAAACTTTAAAAAGTATAGAAAGAGCAGATATTTGTTTGCTTATTTTGGATGCTGAAGATTTTATAACTTTTCAAGATAAAAAAATCCTAAAATTTATAGAACAAAAATCTAAAGGCTGTATTATCTTAGTTAATAAATGGGATAAAATAAAAGATGTTCGTCAAGAGCATTTTCTAAAAGCACTAAATCAAAAAAAATCATATTTTCCAACTATAATTATCTCTGCTATAAAAAAACTAAATTTAGAAAAAATTTTTCCTCTAATAGATAAAATTCAAAAAAATAAATCAACAACTATTCAAACAGCTACTTTAAATAAGTTTATTGAAAGATGCATACAAAGATATCACCCACCAATGATTGATGGTAAAAGACTAAAAATCTACTATTTAACTCAAATAAAAAATAATCCTCCCTTCTTTTTGTTTTTTGTAAATTATCCAAATCGCTTTACCGATACTTACAAAAAATATCTAATCAATAATTTTAGAAAAAACTTTGATTTTGAAGGATCTCCTATAGTTTTCGGTATTAAGAAAAAACCTCAACGTTAAATATTTTAGAATAAAAATAAAACATTTATTTTAATTATTTTTTTAATTGCTGATATCTGTATGATATTACGCATTACAATTCATTATTAACCTGAGTTGCTAGTTTTTTATACATCTCGGAAGCGAAGGTTAAAAAAAACCTTTTACAATAAATCTTCAGATTTTATAAAATTTTCCATATGAAAAATTTTTTATCGGAAGAAGAAAAAAGCTCTTTGCGAAAGAAACAT
>JAAKFE010000104.1 GCA_011065175.1 Candidatus Anoxychlamydiales bacterium | reverse complement strand
TTATAACTCGTTTAACCGAAATAGTATTTTTCCAATATTTTTCTCTAAGCCTTAAGCCCTTAATATTTAATAGGGGCCAAGAGACTACCGTTTCATCTATATGAAAAGACGGTCTCCAAAACTTTTGCTTTCTTCTAGTTGAAAAAATAGTAAGTGTCGGAATTTTTAAAGCAGATGCTAAGTGAGCTATTCCTGAATCATTTCCAATAAAAAAAGAACTTTCATGAATAAAAGAAGCTATTTCTTCTAAATTATTGAACTTTGGAATATCAATATCTATAGAATTCCCAAAATAATTTTTCTCATGAGGAGCTAAAATAAAACTTGGCTCATATCCATCTTTTTTTAATTTTCTAACAAGCTTTAAAAACTTTTTCTTCGGCCAGTTTCTATCAATATTATTACTTGTTGGATGCAAAACTACTCTTTTTTTATGTTTTCGATATTTCAAATGAGATGGAATAGTAATATCGTTTGAAGAAAAAACATTTGTAAAATTTAAATCGTTTTCACAAAAAATTGCTAAATTTTCTTTGACAGTTATCTCAGGATTAAATTTTAAATCCCCCTTTGCCAGATTTTTACCCTTGCAAGCAGATGGATGAAGTTCATAGGTTTTATCTGCATGATTACTTTTTGCATGATTTACAAGCTTTTTGTTTAAATCTTCATAATCCGAGTTTATGACAAGTAGATCATAATCATTTAAAAATTCAAAATTTGTATCAACATCTGGATATGTCTTTATCTTTGTATATTTAAACCAACCATTTAGCTCAGATAAAAAAGGATGAAAAGTATCAACTTTATATCCGTTTTTACTAAGATTATTGGAAAGAACTAAAAAAATTAGACCATCACCTAGTCCCTTTGAACAATATACTAAAGCTTTTTTCATATTTTACTTTTTTACTATGAGTTTGTCATTGAGAGCTTTTTGTCTTTTATTAAACACTCTCATCTTCCAATTAGGCGGAAGTTTATTATCAATAAAATTTCTTTCTTCAAAATATTTGAAATTATCTACTATATATTTTGGGAAATTTTTCTCATCTATTTTTACAAGTCTACATCTTTTTCTTGCCCATTTAATTAATTTGTATGCTCTTTTGTATCTTTCAGTATTTACTTCTTGATGAGCTCCAGATTCAATTTTATATGCATACCTATCAATATATCCCATACCAGAAAAATGCCATCCAGCATCATTTATACTATGGGAGTAAGGAAATTTAGTTCTAAGAGTCTCAGGGGAATGTTGTTTTAGGGTTTTATAAGATGAAACATATGCTAGTGGCCACATATCCATTTTTTTATCTTTTCTATTTAAAAAAAAGCGATACATCTTTAGACAAAGTCTTATTGGATCTTTTTTTGATTTAATCATCTCTTTTATTTCTTGGATTTTTTCTTTTCTTACAATCTCATCTACATCAGAGACAATCACTATATCATCATCTTTTGCATCTTTGAGCCCTAATAAAACATCATTTCTTTGTTCATTTTCTCTATCCCAATCAGAATATTCAGGTGATTTTCTTTCGGGGCCTACAACATGTATTATTTTATGTAAAAACTTTGAAAATTGTTCTTTATTATCTTCAAAAAACAGAGGTTTTTCTCTTCCGCTTTGAGTAAGAGGATTTTCAACTATTACAAAATAATCAACAACGTCGTTTAGTTCATTTAATCTTACCTTTAAAAGCTCAATCTCATTTAAAAAAGGAAAGCAATCGTAGACTCTCACTTCTCTTTCATTTGAAAATCCGAAAATGCTGAGAGAGAGATTAGTCATTAAAATACAAAAAAAGACAAAATTTTTCATTTTATTCTCCAAAAAAATAGTCACATTAAAAATTATTAAAAAAAAATCAGATTAAATAAATAAAAAAATATGTTATCCAACAATTAACAGGGAGGAAGATTTTTTTTATGCAATCTTTTCATCAATCTACAAAAACTTCTCAAATCCAAAAGCTGCAAATGAACTATTTAATGAAAAGGGCTCTTTTAATGCTTCAGATGACAAATCTAGAACTAAAAAAGTTTTTAGAAATTGAGATTGAAAAAAATCCAATTTTAGAAATCAAATCATCTGATATTGAGAGGTTTAATCATTCAAATGATGAAATAAAAAAAAAATCTTCTATAAAATATAAGCCTTCTTTATTTGAGCATTTATTCACGCAAGCAAAGGAGGCTTTTTTTTTAAAAAAAGATTTATTTATTGCTGAAAATATAATTGGCAATCTAGATAAAAAGGGATATTTTTCTATAGATATCGAAAACTTTTCTAAAGAACTAAAAATTTCAAAAGAAGAAATTTTAAAAATTTTAAAAATTATAAAAACTTTTGATCCAAAAGGTATTGCAGCAAAAAATCTTAAAGAAAGATTTTTACTTCAAATCGATACTAAAAAAAGTATAGAGTACAAAATAATAAATGAGCATTTTGAAAATATCTTAAAAAACAAAATCAATATCATTGCAAAAAAACTTAAAAAAAATGTTAGAGATGTTCAAAAGATAATCGAAAAAATAATTTTAAAATCTACTTTTGATCCAACCGAAAATTTTTCTAAAGATCCCCCAAAAAATATTTCAGCAGATATTTTTATAAAGAAACTTGGGAAAAATTGGGTAATAGAGATAGATGAAGATTTGCCATATTTTGAAATCAACAAAAATTTAGTAAATCTTTTAGAAAAAGATAAAAAATATAGCTCAAAAAAATATATTTTTTTAGCAAATCTTTTAATGAAAAACATTAAAATAAGAAGAAAAACTCTATATAATATCTCTATTTATGTAATAAAAAAACAACGATCTTATCTACTTGATAAATCTAATCTTTTACCTATGAGTATTAAAGAAGTAGCAAAAAGTTTAAATCTGCATCCATCTACAATCTCTAGAGCCATTTCAAACAAATACATTGACTGTCCCAACGGCCTACTACCAATTAAAAGTTTTTTCTCTAAAAGTCTAAAAAATGAAAAAAATCCATTAGGTCTATCTAAAGCAAAATTAATTTTAAAAGATCTTATCTCAAATGAAAATAAAAAAAGCCCCCTCTCAGATGCTAAAATTTCAAAATTATTAAAAGAAAAAGGAATTAATATTCAAAGAAGAACAATTGCTAAATATAGAAAAATTTTGAAAATTGGATCTTCTAATCAAAGAAGAAGATATCTTTAAATCAAGAAACAAAAAAATCTGTTATAATCTTATCTTTTTTTTATGATACTTTTCATATATTATAGCTTTATTAGTTTTAAGGAGTTTTTATATGGCTAATATTTCAATATTTTTTGCTTATGCAGATCCAGGAACAGGAATGCTACTTTGGCAAGTTTTAGCTGCTTTTTTTCTAGGAGCTGCTTTTTATTTTAAAAATATTTTCAGATGGATAAAAAATCTTTTTTCAAAAAAGGGCTAAAAATAATTTTATGCTAGATGAGATTCATACTACATTTAGAGACCCAGCAGGAAGTCTTTTAAAATACAGGGGTAAAATATTTAGATTTATTAATCCCTCATATGAAAAAGAATTCAATGAACTAAATCTTTTGAAAAGTCTAAAAAAGCTAATCGAAAATAATGATCTTTCCCCTTTTACAATTATTAATAAAAATGAAATCTCAAAATTATTAAAAGATCCAAAATTTTCAAAGATTTTTAAAAAATTTAACTCTAATGTTGTTCTGCAGCATCAAGTTATGGATTTTGTAAATTATCCATATGAGTGGTCAAATAATATGCTATT
>JAAKFE010000103.1 GCA_011065175.1 Candidatus Anoxychlamydiales bacterium | reverse complement strand
GCTCAAAAAATTTCTATTTTAAGACCATATATAGGTGTGTCATATAGAGATACGCAAATAAAAATGAAAAATTTTTCGTCACTTTTTGATAAATTAGATTTAACTTTTCAAAAAAAAGTGGGATTTTTTTTAGGAGCGAGTGCATCTTTGGGATCTTTTGTGATGGTAGAAGGTGAAATTAAACTCGTTAATGAAAGATCAACCACGCTATCTTTAGAAGTTCGTTTTTAAAAGATTTTGAAAAAAATAATGAAATGAGTGTACTATGGTTTGAAAGTTATTTTTTAAAAGTTCAATGAAACGAATTATATTTTTTTTACTATCTATTTTTTTTGTCTCGGCTTTTGCTCAAGATCCATTTGAAGGAAAACATGAAGATCCTGATATGGATGCATTAAGGAAATGGATAAGAGAAAAAAGAATGATATCGATAAAAGAGCTTGGAGGAGATTTATCTATTAGTGGTGAAGTTAGAGTAGAATATCAAGGTTTTAATGAGAAAAAAAATGGCATAAGACAGAGAGGAGAATCTTCTGCAACAGTTAATCCAAACAATGCTTTTGATGTAGAGGCTAATCTTATTTTAGATTATCACGCAGATAGAATTTGGACAGTTATCAAATTAGAATTTGATAATGATATGGGAATAGATAGTGGCATTACAAATGGCTTAGATTTAGAGAAAGCTTATTTTGGCGGGAGGATGATAGATGGGGAGACATTTAATTTTGATGGGGAGCTTGGCAGAAGAAATTTAAGTGATGTTTTTGATTCAAAAATAGAATTTTCATCAATTTTTGATGGGGGACTTTTTAGATTTAATAAAGCATTTGAATCAATTGGCAGTTTTTATGTAAGTCTCGGTGCATTTTTAATAAGTGATTTTTATAAGCATTTTGGAGAAGTCACTGAAATAGGACTTTTAGATATCTCAAACACAGGTTTTTTTGTAAAATACTCATTTATTAATTGGAAAAAGTTTTTTGATTCAGATGGAGAAAGAAAGCAAAGATTTAATTTTGGAAACTCTCAACTTTTAATAGGATATCAAGGGCTTATAACAAAATGGAATAAATTTACGAAAATATATCTAGGTGGTTTGATGAATCATTTAGCAAAAAATCTAAAATTTACAGATGCTAACCTTCATAAAAAATATAATTTAGCGTGGTATGCAGGGATATCAGTTGGAAGAATTTTGCAAGCTAGAGATTGGGCGATTGATGTAAACTTTCAATATGTTATGCCGCAAGCGGTTTCAGATTTTGATGCATCTGGTATCTCAAAGGGAAATGCAGCAAATGTTGGCCTATATACAACAAACGTTAATGGAACCGGAAATCCAATTGCAAGAGCGGATGCGGTAGGCGAGGCAAACTATAAAGGATTTTCTTTTGATTTATTATATGCAATTACAAATAACTTAACTCTTTTTCAAAGCTTTGAGATTTCCAATAATCAGACTAAATCTTTTGGGCCTAATATGAGCTTTAAGAAGTATGAGATGGAATTTATCTATGCTTTTTGATCAGTATTTTTTTCTTGAGAGCTTGGCCGTTGTCTTTTTATAAAATTGTAATGAATTAATCTATCTTCTCTTTTTATTTTTAAAAAGATAGGCTCAGGATAATTTTTGGCATAAGAGCTTTTCAAAAAAACTTTTAGATCTTTTTTAGGAAATTTTTTTCCTAAGAAAAGGCAAACAAAATTTATTCTTCTTTTATATTTTTTTGTTTTAGCAAAGAGTCTTTTTAAAGAATATCTTTTATTTCTTCTTCTTTTTATTAAATACAGGGAGTTTAAAAAGCCTCTAAAGTATGGAAAATTTCTCATAACTTTTCCTAAAGAGAAAACCTTTAGATTCGGCAGAAATGAGAAAAGTAAAAACACTTCAAGCCAGGAGCCTTCAAGTAAAATTATATAAGAAGAGGGGGTTGGGATATTATTTACTCTTATTTTGAAAAATTTTAATAAAATTTTTCTAGAAAAGTAAGAAAAGAACATCTCAGACATTCTTCCAGTTATAAAAACATTAAAAATAAGCGCTAAAAATCCAACGAATAAAAATCCATTTGCAGATGAAAATTTTAAGGTAGAGCTAATAAGATATAAAAAAAAAGCGGCAAGTAAGACTCCACAAAAGCTTAAAAAGTTTGCAGCAGCTATTATTCTTCCTCTTTTTTTATCAGGGCTAGCTATTTGAATAAAAGAATCAAAAGGGATTAAATATATCCCACCAAAAAATCCAAGTAAGACAAGTAAGATTATAACGACGTATAAATTATGAGAAAAAATACCGAGCATTATAAACACTATACCAACAAAAAAACCAGATAAGCAAGCAAGGCCCAGCTCTATTCTATCTTTAGATAATCTTCCGGCTAGAGTTGAGCCAATAGCGACTCCGACAGCTGTTGCTAAAAAGAGATAACCGCCCCCGACTTCTGTTAGATGCAGAGATTCAATAGCGTAAGGGATTGTATTTAATTGAGCAAAACCGCCAATAAATAGAAAAAAAGCAGATCCTAAAACAGCAGATATCAAATATCGTTTTTTGGAGCAAATAACTAAAGTTTTATAGATTTCGTAAATAAATAAGGGGTTAATTTTCTTTTTCGATTTTTTAGCTGGGGTTTTTATTATTCCAAAACTAGTAGATAGTCCAATAGCAGCTATTATAACACAGAAAATTGAAGCTAAAATAAAATTTTTGTTTGAAATATCAGTGATAAAAGACGCTAAAAATGTTCCTATAATTATTGCTAAATAGGTAAAAGTGTTTAAAGCGCCATTTGCTTTAGATACATATTTAGGATCGACAATTTCTGGAATGATACCGTATTTGGATGGTCCAAAGACAGCACTTTGCATACCCATAAAAAATAAAAGAGAGTAAAAAAGCATTGGCGATTTGAAAGCTACAGCAAAAATGCTGAACGCCATCACTATAACTTCTGCTATTTTCATAGCGACTATTATATTTCTTTTAGAGATTTTATCTGCTAAAACACCTGCTGCTGCCGAAAAAAGTAAAAATGGAACAACGAAAACAGCTCCGGCTTTTGCTAGAATTGAGCTAGCATCGGGCAGTCCCTGTAGATTGATAATAAAATAAACTAAAATGAGCTTAAAAACATTATCATTTAATGCCCCTAGAAACTGAGTGGCATTCAAAAATTTAAATGAATGTTTTCTTTTGTTAAAGCTCATAGACAAAATCTTTATATAATATTACTATTTAAATATTAGCAAATCCAAGTTCTATATATAATAAGGATACGAGATACTCTAAGATGAAAGCAATGTTTTCCAGCAATTTTATTGAAATTTTAACAAACAAACTAAAACAAAATCTTTTTTTTAGTGGCTTAAAATCTGAATCTTACATATTTGTACCTAATAAATTTGTAAAAAATTATCTTATGCAAAAATTTGCCGATGATCCTGATTTAAAAGTTTCATTTGGAATAAATTTTGTAAATATTGGTAATTTTTTAAATTTTTTTCAAAATAAGTTAAAAATTTCTAAGGATAAAAGATTTTTAAACTTTTTAGAGCTAAATTTTTTAATAAGAAAAAAAATTATAGAGAATATTGAAGTTAAAAAAGAAATATCCAATAACGCTTATCTTGAGCTACGTAAATATTTAATCAAGGATGGAAAAATTGTAGAGAAGAGGCTCACTAAGCTAACGTTTGATTTGACTGAGATATTTCTAAAATATTCTATTTTTGAAAACGAGAAAAGTTTAATTGAAAAAAGCAAAAATAATTGGCAAATAAGGCTATTTTTAGAGATTTTTTCAAATAGTGGATATCGAGGATATCGTGGTTGTAGTTTAGTATTTAGAGATCTAAAAAAAATAGATATTCAAAACATTAAAAATATTGAATTTCATTTTTTTTTAGTAAGTTATATGCCTCCAGTTTATTTTGATTTTATAAATCAGTTCAAAAAAGTTTTTCATTATTTTATCT
>JAAKFE010000102.1 GCA_011065175.1 Candidatus Anoxychlamydiales bacterium | reverse complement strand
CTAAAGAGACTAAAGTTTTACTCAGCTCAGAAAAAAACAAAAAAGTGCTGTTTTGGCAAGAAGACAAATCTCTTAAACTTAGCGCTAATGAAATCCATATAAATCCTAAAGAAAAAAATGACATTAAAGGTCTTGGAGATGTAAGATTTACATTTAATTTAGAAGAAGAAAATTTAATCCACGAAATTTTTTCAAAGTACACAAATTATGAATAGAAAAAAAACTCTTTTAAAAGTTGAAAACCTATATAAAACGTATAACTCTAAACCTGTTGTAAATGGTCTTTCCTTTGAAGTTAAAGAAAAAGAAGTAATCGGTCTTTTAGGCCCAAATGGCGCCGGGAAAACTACAGCTTTTTATATGGTAATCGGTCTTATTAAAGCTGACAAAGGAAAAGTTTTTTTTAAAGATAAAGATATTTCTAATTTATCTATCCATAAAAGAGCTCGGCTAGGTATGGGCTATTTAGCGCAAGAACCCTCTGTTTTTCGAGAGCTTTCTGTTGAAGAAAATATCTTATGTATTTTAGAAACTTTAAATCTTTCAAAAAAAGAAAAACAAAATAGGCTTCATGAACTTTTAGAAGAATTGCATCTAACTCATTTAAGAAAGAAAAAAGCCATTACTCTCTCCGGAGGAGAAAGAAGAAGACTAGAAATTACAAGATCTTTAGTTAGAGAACCTACTTTGCTTCTTTTAGATGAGCCTTTTGCCAACATCGATCCCCTTGCTATTGCAGATGTGAAAAACCTAATAAAGATCCTCAAAAAAAAATCTATAGGTATTTTAATTACAGATCATAATGCTAGAGAGATTTTTTCTATCGTCGATAGAAGCTATATCATGCAAGATGGAAAAGTAATGCTCTCTGGAAAAGTTAATGATCTTATAAAAAATGAAGATGCTAAAAAATATTATCTTGGAGATGATTTTTCATTATAATTCTTCAATACCTTGTAATACTTTACTCCAATGGGTAGCTAAAATATTTCTATATAAATGAGTATCATCTTTGTTTAATGATAAAACATATCCTTTTTCTATATCATGGTCTTTTGCAAATATATTGATAGAACTAGCCATATCTTTAGATAGAGTTTTTGCAAATTTAATTTCATATGGAACACTTTTTGTTTTTTCAATAATTAAATCTACTTCAAGAGCAGCTTGTGTTCTGTAAAAATAACAATTTGTTCTTCCTAATCGATAAGAGAGCCTTTTTATTGTTTCCATAATAATCATATTTTCAAAAATAGCTCCTCTTTCAGAAGCTTTCAATAATCTATTAGTATTGTCTATTCCTAAAAGATAACAAAGAAGTCCTGTATCTACAAAATATAATTTTGGAGATTTAATAAGTCTTTTTTTTCGATTATTATGAAAAGGTTTTAATAAATAAATTATATATGTAGATTCCAAAATAGAAAGCCAACTTTTACAAGTAGGTTGTGAAATAGCACACTCTTTTGAAATATTTGAAAGATTTAATATTTGACCTGCTCTTGTAGCTAAAATATTTATAAAAGTTTGAAATTTAGATAAGTCTGAGACAATAGTGATATTTCTAATATCTCTTTCAATATAAGTTGCTAGATATGAACTAAACCAAAAAGACATATCTAACTTTAAATTCACATAAAATTCAGGATAAAAACCTTTCAAATAAGATTGAAAAACTAAATTATCATCAAAAATATCTATATCTATCTCTTCAAAACTAAGTGGGTATAAATTAAATATCGCTATTCTTCCAGCTAAGCTCTCTGTAACTCCTTGCATTACCTGAAAAATCTGAGAACCTGTCAAAACATATCTTCCATAATCTTGTCTGTTAGCATCAACATCCATTTTTATATATGATAAAAGCTCAGGAACATACTGAATCTCATCTATAATCACAGGAGAAGAGTTCGGCTAAGAAATAATCTTGGATCTTCTTTTGCCATTTGACGTGCCTTGGGATCATCAAAAGAAACATATCTATAATTCTTTAAAAGATTTTTAAGCATAGTAGACTTACCCGATTGTCTAGCTCCAGTAATTAGACATACAGGAAATTGCTCAAGAGCCATTAAAACTAATTTTTCTAATTTTCTTTTTATATACATAAATCTTTCTCTTTTAACTCCTTGATAATCAATTACCTAAGTTTATTTCAAGTAAATTCAAAATGTGATTTTGAATATGCACGAAATGACATTAACCCACTAATAATCAGTAATTAAAAAAGAGGATTGGATTTTAAATTATGTTTTTCAAAAGTATTGATGTCAAACAATCACTTACTTTGCTACCCCCACAACCATCCAAAGAGCATGGCCTGCAAGAAAAATTAGCTTTTATAATTTTTGCATTTTCATTTTGCCATATCCCCCAAGTCATATCACATGTAGGACCAAAAAAAGCTCTAACATTTGATTTTAAAGCGTTTGCTAAATGAAAAGATAAAGAATCCAAACAATAAAATTTTTTAGAAAATAAAATTAAAGCTCCAAGCTCATCAATATTTACTTTTCCTGCTAAATTTAAAACTGGTAAATCCTTGATAATTTTTTTAGCCATATCAATTTCATAGTCTTGTTTTCCAGAAACTACTATTACTTTTTCATTTTTTTTATGTAAAAGATCTATTAGCTGATCAAACTTATCAAAACATTTAAATCGCCAACGAGTCGTTGGATGAATCAAAATATATTCATTTTTAGAGATGTTATTTTCATCTAAAATTTTTAGTGCTTTTTCTTTTGCTTTATCTGGTATTTCAAAATGAAGTTTTTTAGATCCTTCATTAGGAAAAATTCCTATTCTTCTTAGAGCATCTAAATTCTTTTCAACTGTATGTCTTGTAGTTTTTACATTTTTTACGATATGGGTATAAATTTTTTCTTTTTTAAAAAAACCTTTTTTTTCAGGATCAATTCCAACTCTATATTTTGCTTTTGAAAACTTTGCAATTATCGCTCCCCTATCCCCTTCAGTTAGATTTATTACAAGGTCATATTTCTTTTTCTTTACATCTTTTAAAATTTTCAATTCCCTTCTCAATCTTTTAAAAAAGCTTAGCTTTTTTACATCTCTATTATAAGTTATCACCTCATTGACATATGGATTATTTTTTAAGATCTCTTTTGAGTCCTCATAAATAAAAGCATCTATTTTTACATCTTTTAAATTATTTTTTAGGTTATAAAAAACAGGTGTTGTTAATAAAACATCTCCTAGATGTCTAAGTTTTATAACTAAAATTTTTTTTACATCCTTAAAGTCGATATAATCGGTATAACTCATAGAAAATAAATTCCCTTTTTTATATAATCTTCATACTTACAAACCTTTTAAATATATTAATACGGAGCAAAATATGGAGCAAACATTATCTATAATAAAACCAGATGCGATAGAGAAAAATGTGATCGGAAAAATTCTAAAGCGTTTTGAAAAAAATAATTTAAAAATTATTGCAGCTAAAATGTTACATCTTACAAAAGATCAAGCTCAAAAATTTTATTTAGTTCATAAAGATAAACCTTTTTATAATAGCCTAGTAGATTTTATGACATCAGGTCCTATTTTAGTGTCTGTCCTAGATGGAGATAATGCAGTTTCAAAAAATAGAGAGATTATGGGAGCTACAAATCCTGAAAATGCCGATGAAGGTACTATTAGAAAAGATTTTGCAACTTCTATTGAAAAAAATGCAGTTCATGGCTCTGATAGCTTGGATAATGCAAAAATAGAGATTTCATTTTTCTTTAAAGAACTTGAAATTTTTTCAAGATAATAAAATTTTAATTACAATTTTTAAAAATAATGAGGTTTTTCATGAGTACAAATGCTCCCTTACAGAATAGATTTGAACAAAATGTTGCAATTTTAGCTAGAAATGCTACTAATATTTATGACTATTATATAACAGCTAGGCGTTGTTGCATAAGTCTCTAGTTAGTAGAGATATTCATTAAAGAAACCATTTACATTAACATCTTTAAAAAATAAAATAGACACCTCAAATGACCAAAAGAGAGGTGTCTTATGAAAAATA
>JAAKFE010000101.1 GCA_011065175.1 Candidatus Anoxychlamydiales bacterium | reverse complement strand
AAGAGATATTAGATGCTTGTTCAATTGCATGGAATAATTTTGTTGATGAAAAAGAAGCTATAAAAAATTTATGTACAAGAGAATGGGTTGGTAATTTTAATAGTTAAATTTTAGAAATGGTATAACTATTTCTTTAATCAAATTATTTTTTGTCACAAATAAAGATTTTAAATATTAACATAAATAATTATAAAAAAGCTTTAGATAGTCTTTGCAATTGAAATAAACAATTTAAAATGTTATAATTTTTAATAATAAGCATTTAAAACAAATAAAAAGAGAGTAAAAAAAAATGGCTTCATCATTACAGAGAATATCTAGCCCCCCTTCATTAGAAAGTATAGCAGCTTGGAGCTATGTAAAAAATCATGAAAACGATCCCCCCTATATAGAAGAAAGTTCTCAGTATAAATGTCTAAGAATTTTTCGTAAATGTGTACCAGCTTTCTATTTATCTGCTGAAACATTTCGAACTAAACTTTCGAGTAATTGGATTAAAGATGATAATTTTACAGACGAAATTTATTTAGATTTAATAAAAAATGCTTTTATAAAAGAAAAATTTACAGATAGTCACGCTAAAATGTTATTTTTTACGAGTGTTGCAAAAGGGTTTATATCAACAATGCAAGAATTAAGACTTTTATTTGACAGCAGTCTTGCAGATATTTATAGCCCAGCTTTATTCTTAGCAGCTGAACATGGTCACTTAGAAATTGTAGAAGAATTAATAAAAGCTGACGCAGACGTAAATCAAAAACTAAGAGATGATCTAACACCTTTAATTATTGCGGGTATAAAAGGTCACAAAGAAATTGAAAAGAAACTAATACTAGCAGGAGCTTCTTCTATAGATCTTAACGCTAATAGTGAAGAAGCAATAGATTTATTCTTTAAACATAATTTTCCAGATGATCCATCCGAGGCTGATAATCTTAAAGGACTAGCAAAACAAACGAATTTTTCACTATTTAAAATTAAGAACAAGAAAAAATAATTATGTAAAGTTTCTAATTATACTTAGCTTTGATCTCTTTTAGGGCTGGCTCAATCTCTTTTCTTTTTTTAGCAGGAAGTCTGTCAATAAATAAAACTCCATTAAGATGATCATTTTCATGCATAATTTCTCGAGCTTTAAAGCCTGTTACTTTTTTAGATATTTTATTGCCATCAATATCTAAGGCATCTATATGAATAGACATTGGCCTTTCTACTTCCTCATGCAAGCCTGGCACAGAAAGACAGCCTTCTGGTGACTTTTGAGTTTCCTCTGAAGGAGAAGATAGCTTTGGATTTATATAAATTTCAGCCTCTCCTAAAAATGCATCCCCTTCTTCAGCATCTAACACTGGTCTAATAACTATAATCCTTAAAAATTTTCCAATTTGTGTAGAGGAAAGTCCAACTCCATTGTTAGCATCCATAGTCTCTACCATATCTAAACACAGTTCTCTGATTTCTTCAGTTATTTCTGTAACCTCTAAACATCTTGAGCGTAGTTTTGGATTTCCGTAGTAGACTAAAGGCAAAATCATTTTTCTACCGCTTCAATCATGGTCGGAACTTTTTTGACTTGAGCTCTACCAAGAGCCGCAGTCCAAAGAGATAAAACAACGCAAGATATCATAAAAAAAGCTATTAAATACGCAGTAAACTTTTTTAAAACATCAGCTGTTGACGTTCCAAATAAAGATGATGATGCATCCCCTCCAAAAGCAGCGCCGAGACCCATGCTTTTAGATTCTTGTGACATTATAACTAAAATAGTTATGACGCATAAAAATAAAAATAAAAATAAAAATAAATAAAATAAAAATGACATTTTTTTTAACCTTTAAGCTTTATTTACGATTTCGGCAAAACTTTTATATTCTAAAGAGGCTCCCCCAACTAAGACACCGTCAATATTTTCTTGTTGCATTAGTTCTTCTACATTTTGAGGTTTTACAGAACCTCCATATAGGATATGCATATTTTTGGAAATCTCTTTATCAAAATGTTTTATGATAAGTTTTCTTATAAAAGAGTGAGTGTGTTCTGCAATTTCTGAAGTAGCGGTCTTTCCTGTACCGATTGCCCAAACGGGTTCATATGCAAGTATAATATTTGAAGCATCTTTTTTAGAAATATTTTGAATACCTTTAAAAAACTGCTCTTCTAAAACAACTTCAGTTTTTTTCTCTTCTCTTTCTTTTTGAGTCTCTCCAATACAAAGGATTGGCTGCAAACCATCCTTTAGAGCTCTAATTACTTTTCTGTTGATAAAAGAATTGTCTTCTTGAAATACATGCCTTCTCTCTGAATGACCAAGTATTACAAATTCTATTCCTAGAGTTTTTAGCATTCCTCCAGAGATCTCCCCTGTAAAAGCACCATCTGTCTCATCGTGCATATTTTGAGCGCCAATGATGATATTAGTGTCCTTTGCAGCTGTAATAGAATCATGCAGTGCTGTAAAAGAAGGGGCTATGTATGCGCTAGCTCTGGCTGATTGAATAAGCGGGGCTAGATTTTTTATAAACTCACTTGCCTCTTTATGAGTTTTATTCATTTTCCAGTTGCCAGCTACTATACTTTTTTTATCCATAAATTTTCCTATATAAAAATATCTGAAACTTACATTATAGATTGAAAAAGATTCAAATTTCAAGTTATATTAACAGCTATTAATATTTTTATTTTGAAACCCCTTAAAAAACAGATGCAAACAGAGTATACAAATAAAGTTTTAACAGTAAGTGAGCTTACCTTTTCTATCAAATCATTATTAGAAACAAAATTTACATTTGTAACACTCTCTGGAGAAATCTCTAATTTCAAACACCAATCTTCTGGGCATATGTATTTTAGTTTAAAAGATGCAAATTCTCAAATCTCTGCAGCACTTTTTAGAGGCAATGCAAAAAATTTAGAAAAAATGCCTAAAGATGGTGATGAAGTTATAGTTGAAGCTGAAGTAAGTGTTTATCCTCCAAGAGGCAATTATCAACTAATTGTTAGAAAATTATCCTACTCAGGCAAAGGCGATCTATTAATAAAGCTAAATGAGCTTAAAGAAAAACTAAAAAATGAGGGGCTTTTTGATAAATCCCATAAAAAGGATCTACCTATTTTACCTAAAAAAATAGGTATTGTAACCTCGCCTACAGGATCTGTTATTCAAGATATTTTACATGTATTGAAAAGAAGGTTTTCAAATTTTCATTTGATCTTAAACCCCGTAAAAGTTCAAGGAGAAGGATCTGCTTTAGAAATTGCAAAAGCGATAGATGATTTTAATAAATACAATTTAGTAGAAGTTTTGATTATCGGTAGAGGTGGAGGCTCTTTAGAAGATCTGTGGGCTTTTAATGAAGAGATAGTAGCTAAGGCTATTTTTGCATCTAAAATACCGATAATTTCTGCAGTTGGCCATGAAACAGATGTATCGATATCCGATTTTGTAGCAGATGTAAGAGCTCCAACACCTTCAGCTGCAGCGGAAATTGTAATAAAAGAAAAAGCTCAATTTTTAGATACTATTAAATATTTTGAAACTCAAATAGCGAAAATTCTCTCTTATAAATTAGACACTCTAAAAGTTAGATTAGAAAATTTCAAAAATCAAAGCGTATTTTCATCTCCTTATACTCTACTCGGAAAACAAATGCAGATGTTAGATGATTTAAAAAATTCAATAGACTCTTCAATTAAACAAAAGCTCATTTCCCAAAAGGAATTATTGAAACTTATCTTTAATCAAACAAAATCTTTAAATCCTTTACTAAAAATCAAAGATTTAAAAGAAGATATAAATGAGTTTTCAAATAGACTAAACCTAAGCTTTGAAAATTATTTTTCACTTAAAAAAGAAAGGTTAGCAAAGCTAATAGACCATCTAAAAGCTATAGATCCTAAAAACCTTTTAAAGAAGGGGTATAGTATTCTCTTTAATGAAAAGAAAAATTCTATTATCCTATCTACCAAAGATATCAATGAAGATGATGAAATTTCAGCAATGGTATCTGATGGAAAAATTTATGCAAAAGTAGAGAGAAAAAAAAATGACAGCTGAAATA
>JAAKFE010000100.1 GCA_011065175.1 Candidatus Anoxychlamydiales bacterium | reverse complement strand
TTAATTTGAATAATAATTGTTATCTTTTTATCTAATAAACAAGAGTTGAGAATATTTATGGGTTTTATAGAAGAAAAAGTAAAAACATTTGCAAAACCAAATATCGTATTCAAAGCCTGGTCTGATAAGTATCTACAAGCAGGTTTTGAAAAAAATCAAAAAGGATTCGTTGTAAATGAGAAAAAAAAGGGTTTTAAATTTAAAATTGAAGAGATTAAAGAAAATGAATCTCTTACAGTTGTTTGGTTTTCTCATTTTGTGAAACTAAAGTTTTATCACATAGTTGAAAAAGATTTAAATGGAAGTTTAATTATTTTGAGAGTTCAACTAAAAGGTTTTTTTTCATTTTTGATTAAACCGTTAATTGCTAATAAAATAAGAAAAAACCTTCAAATAACATTAACTCAATTTTCAAGGGATTTAAATTCTTTATGAAAAAGTTGTTTTTTTTAGTGTTATTTTCATTTAGTTCTCTTTTTTCTCAAATCTTAGAGATCAAAAATATTAAAGAAATAAAAAAGCATTTAAACAAATATGAATTAATTATTTTTGATTTAGATAACACTGTAATGGAACCAATTCAACAGTTTGGCTCTGATCAATGGTTTTATCATCAAATAAAAAGATATGAAATGAATGGTCTTGATAAAAGTGTAGCTTTAGAAGAGACTTTAAAAGATTGGTATGAAATTCAAGCAATAACTATAGTAAAACTTGTTGAAAAAGATATCAAAAATATTTTAGAGAATCTTCAAAAGAAAAAGGCTTTAGTTATGGGACTTACAACTAGAGATCATAACTTTTCATTAGCTGCAATAAAACAATTGGATTCTTTAAAAATTGATCTTTCAGAAACAGCTCCCAAAAAAGAAAATCTTTATTTTGAAAATGGTGCTTTATATAAAAAAGGAATTTTATTTGCGAAGGGCATGGATAAAGGTAAAGTTTTAGATCAGTTTTTAAAAAAGATTAATTTTACTCCTAAATCAGTAGTTTTTATCGATGATAAGCTTAAACATTTAAATGAAGTTGATAAGTTTTGTGAAAATCTAAAGATTAAATTTTTAGGATTTAGATATGGATTTTTAGATGAAAAAGTGAAAAATCTGCAAATGCTTATTTGTGATATGCAACATGAAAATTTTAAAAATATCTTATCCGATGAAGAAGCAAAAAAAAGGATATAGATAGTAATTTTTTTATTTAAAAAACGAAATCTATTAAAAGATTTTCTAGGTATTATCTATAAATGGTAGTGAAAATGAATAGAGCAGAATTTAAAAATAAAATTTACCAGCCTACATGTAGGCTGGCTATTTAATTATCCTACAATTTCTTCAGCTTTTTCATTTTCTTGAAATGTAACTTCTTCTGCAGGAACATCTTGAGTTTCTTTAACTTCGTCAATTGTTACTTCTTCTTTAGCAGGCTCTTCTACAACTACTTCTTCTTCAGCTGCAAAAAGAGGCAAAGCTGCAAATGATGCAACAAATAATAGGGTCATTAATTTTTTCATATTTTTCTCCTTTTTAAAAATATTAAATGACAAAAAATGTCATCGTCGTCTTAAAGTTTAGTTTTTTTGCCTTTTTTACTCAAAAGAATTTTAGAAAAAAGAGAAATTCCCTATAATTAAGTTTAAGTTTTTATCAAGTAACCTAAATAGGAGTGAAAAATGGCAGAATATTGGGGTTATCACCTAGTGTTGGATTGCAAAGGATGCGATACTAAGAAAGTAACAAGTCGTGATAACATTTATGATTTTATTAAAATATTGGTAAAAGAAATTGATATGAAGGCTTATAAAGAGCCCATGATTGAGCATTTTGCAACTCATAATCCTGATGCTGCTGGGTTTTCTTTTGTACAGCTAATTGAAACCAGCTCTATAACTGGCCATTTAGTTGATAAAAATGGAGATGCATATATCGATATTTTTTCTTGTAAAGAGTTCGAAATAGAGACAGTAAAAAAAGTTCTTGATAAATTTTTTACCCCTAAAAAAATAAAAGTAACATTTTTGACAAGGCAAGCCTAAATAAGGGCTTGAAGGATCTATTTTTTTAATCTCGATCTTTTTAAAAAGAAAATTTTATAATTAGTCGAGCCTGAAAAACCTTAAAGATTTTAATATTTGTCATAGACAAAAGCATGTATTTAAAATGGTTTGTTTAGAGTGTTTCAGGCTCGATTATTCTATGATCTATTTTTTTATGTTGAAGATTGAGAAATTGGATTTGAAGTCTATCGAAATAATCACGATAATACGTAAGTCCATAGGACGCTTCTATTGGAGCAAAGGTTTGCGTTTTACTCTTTTTTGCTATAAGTTCTGCTATTCCTCCAATCGCTCCTGTATAGCAAGCATCCAAAATAATTTGACGACCTTTGAAAGAGGTAAAGATATTTTCTGTATTTTTTCTTGATAAGCGAAAATCTTCAGTGAAGCGTAGGTCTTCTGAGGATCCGTGCGTTTTTATTAAAAGAAGAGTCCATGTTCGTTCAAAATTTTTTTTAATCTGTTCTTCGCTTGTGGGATGCTGAATTTTCACTCTATCATAACGATTTTTAAAAACTATTACATGACGTACCCTTTCCGCTATTGAGACAAAGTTGTTATAATCTATTAAAGGATAAAGTATTAAGGCTGCAGTATTTGATTGTCCTGATGCTTTTGTGGGGACTTCTGAAACTAATCGTTTGATTAATTTATTTGCATATTTAGCAATGCTAGCTATCTTTGTAATATCATAATTAATTTTTATACCCTTTTTTTGACTTAACAAATCCACAATTTCTATAGTAGATTTTGTTATAGATAGTTGCGTTAAAGCTGTTCGGCCCCAATTATTTTGTACATCTATGTTTGCGTTGTGTTCCAGCAAAATGTTAACTATCTCTTTATGTCCCGCTTTAGCGGCAAGTATTAATGCTGTATCTCCATTATTATTTTTAGCTTCTATGTTTGCTTTTTTATTTAGCAAAATGTTAACTATCACTTCTTGCCCTCTCAAAGCAGCAAGAATTAAAGCTGTATCGCCATTATTATTTTTAGCTTCTATGTTTGCGTTGTGTTCCAGCAAAATGTTAACTATCTCTTTATGTCCCGCTTTAGCGGCAAGTATTAATGCTGTATCTCCATTATTATTTTTAGCTTCTATGTTTGCATTGTATTCTTCTAGCAAAATGTTAACTATCTCTTCATGTCCCTCGCGAGCAGCAAGAATTAATGCTGAATCTCCATATTCATTTACAGTATTTGTGAGTGCATTGTGTTCTAGCAGAATTTTAACTATCTCTTTATGTCCCTTGCGAGCCGCAAGAATTAAAGCTGTTTCTCCATTATTATTTTTAACTTCTATGTTTGCATTGTGTTCTAGCAAAATGTTAACTATCACTTCTTGCCCTCTCAAAGCAGCAAGAATTAATGCTGTATCTTCATAATATTGATTTTTAGCTTCTATGTTTGCTCTGTTATTTAGCAAAATTTCAACGATCCTTTGATGTCCCTCGCGAGCAGCAAGAATTAATGCTGTATCATGCATTTCATCGTTTCGAATATCAATAGCTATATATTGATTGTTCAACATAACTTCTATAATTTTAATATGATTTTTTTTAACTGCTATAAAAAAAACTTCCTCAGTAATAGCTTTGTTCATTTTTTTGAAATGATCTATATTTACTAGAATAAGATTTTCAAATTCATCATCTGTCAAATTATGATTTCCACTTAATATTGATTCAAATTCCTCAAAGGATTTTGTAAGACTTTTCAAATCGTTGGGAATATCGTTTGTAAGTAAATAATTATTTTCGGTTGTTCCTAGTATATATGTTACAGTCATTATTATTAACTCCTTTTATTGTTTTAAGATGTTTGTATATATATGTTTTTAAATGCACGTTATAAACATAATAAAGTCTTGACGCTTTATTGTAAAGTTATAATTTAGTTAGTTTCGAGTTTTAATTGCACCAATTAATTTATTAACATGGCTGTGTTACGCAAGTCCCTGATAAACAGGAGCTTATAATCAAAAAATCTTTTACATTAAATCTCTAGGAAATAAAAGAAACACCTCAAACGGTTAAAAGAGAGGTGTCTAATGAA
>JAAKFE010000010.1 GCA_011065175.1 Candidatus Anoxychlamydiales bacterium | reverse complement strand
AAAAAAAGGATATAAAAAAATGCTTATATATGTCGCTCAGTTAAATCCAACTATTGGAAATCTAACTCGCAATACCGAAAAGATTTTAAATACAATTGAAAAAGCAAGGCTTGAAAAAGCTGAGGTGATAGTTTTTCCAGAGGCAGCAATATCTGGCTATCCACCTGAAGATCTTTTGCTATATGATGATTTTATAGATCAAATGCAAGTTGAGCTTGATAAAATAATTGAAGCTTCAAAAGATTTATTTATAGTCGTTGGAACTATTAGAAGAAATAAAGAAAAAAAAGGAAATCTTCTTTTTAATAGCGCTGCTGTTATTTATGATGGAAAACTTTTAGGATTTAAAGATAAATCGCTACTTCCAACTTATGATGTTTTTGTTGAAAAAAGATATTTTGAGCCAGGGATTGAACAAAAGGTATTTAAGTTTAAAGGTAAAAAAATAGGGGTTCTCATTTGCGAAGATGTTTGGGCTCATAGCGAGAATGTTTATAAAAAATATGAAATTGATCCTATAAAAGAACTGCAAAAATTAAAGCCTGATCTTTTAATTAATATTGCAGCATCTCCATATTGTTATGAAAAAAAGGATCTAAGGATAGACGTTTTTTCAAAAGTTTCTAAAACTTTGAATTGTCCTCATATCATGTGTAATCAAGTTGGAGCTAATGATCAATTAGTATTTGACGGACATAGTATGTATTTTGATAAAGAGGGCAATTTAATTAATGTTGCTAAAGGGTTTGTAGAAGATCATCTTTTAATTGATATTGAAAAACAAACGCCAGTAGCTTCTTATCAAATAGATCCTATGCAAGATCTTTATAACGCTTTAGTTTTAGGCGTCAAAGATTATTTTAGAAAACTTCATTTATCCAAAGCTTTGATTGGTCTCTCTGGCGGTATAGATTCAGCTTTAGTCTTATGTATTGCAGCAGATGCTTTAGGACCTTTAAATGTTTTAGCATTGAATATGCCATCTAGATTTTCTTCAATCTCTTCTTTTGAAGATGCAAATCTTTTGGCTGCAAATTTAAGAGTTGAGCTAATGGATATTCCAATCGATCATATGTATCAACAATATTTGGATCTACTCAGTCCCGTTTTTGCAGGTAAATCTTTTGATACTACTGAAGAAAACTTACAAGCTAGGATTAGAGGAATGATTCTAATGGCTATTTCTAATAAGTTAGGATATATAGTTTTATCTACTGGTAATAAATCAGAAATGGCGATGGGATACGTTACTTTATATGGAGATATGTGCGGAGGATTAGGTGTTTTAAATGATGTAACGAAAAGTTTGGTATATGAATTAGCTAAATGGATAAATAGAAAAAAAGAGATAATTCCAAGCTCTATTATAAAAAAAGAGCCATCTGCAGAACTAAAAGCTGATCAAAAAGATCAAGATACTCTGCCTCCTTATTCGGTAGTAGATAAAGTAATAGATGGATATGTTGAAGATCATTTAAGTATAGATGAAATAGTAAAAAAATACAAAATTGATGAAACTCTTGTAAAAGAGTTAGTAGAAAGAATTCATAGAGCGGAATATAAAAGAAGACAAGGTCCGCCAGGCATTAGAGTTAGTAAAAAAGCTTTTTCAAAAGGTCGGTTTTTCCCAATAGTTCAAGGCTGGATTGCCGAATAAAATAAAAATAAAATATTTAATTTTAAAAATATTTAAATTACTATTTTATTTATTAACATATAAAAATTTTGGAGAGCTTTGTGACAAAAAATGGATTAAAAAAAGAGCTGGGTTTTTTTACCCTTTTATCGATTGGTGTCGGTGGAATATTAGGCTCAGGAATTTTCGGAATGCCAGCTATTATGGCAGCTGTTGCAGGTCCAGCACTTATTTTATCAATTATTATTGCAGGAATAATTACTTTTTTCTTAGGAATTGCTTACGCTGAGTTGGGTTCTGCTTTCCCTTTATCTGGCGGCCCTTATTCACTACCAAGATTAGCACTTGGCAACATGGGTGGATTTTTGATGGGATGGGGATATTTTTTATATCTCTTTATCGGAACAGCAGCTATTATAGATATTTTTGTTGTTTATTTAGGGTTTTATGTTCCGGGACTTGCTCATGGAGGAACCCTTACTCCAATTGGAATTTTAGTAGCTCTAATAGCTCTTTGGGCTTTTACTTTAATTAATGTTTTTGGAGTAAAATGGGGAGGGCTATATAGCGTTATTACTACAGTCGGTAAGTTGATACCTCTTGCTATTTTTTTCTTGGTAGGTTTAGCTTTTGTTCAAGGGCATAATTTTACACCATTTATCCCTTTTGGTTTTACAGGAGTGACTCTAGGTGTAGCTCTGTTTTTTTGGTCTTTTACAGGTTTTGAAGCGATTGTTATGCCAACAGAGGAAGTGAAAAATCCAGCAAAAACAATTCCTTGGGCAATGATTTTAACCATTATTATTGTTTTATTAGTCTATACGCTTTTAGCTTTTGTGTTTCTTGGAATGATCGATTGGCAAGGTCTTGGTATTAATGCAGGAGATTGGAAAAAAGTAGGTGAGTTAACATCACCCTTTGCAGATGTTGCAATTGGAATAGGTCTTCCATGGCTTGCTGCAATAGCGACTATAGGAGCAATAATAGCAACAGCCGGAGCCGGTGGTGGCTGGGTTTTGATTCAAGCAAGACTGCCTTTTGCAATGGCAAGAGACAAGCTTTTTTGGAAACCTATGGCAAATGTTAATAAAAAATATGGCACTCCAATAGCGTCTCTTATTTTTACGTCTGTTTTAACAAGTATTATTATGATTGCTATCCCAAATTTTGCATCTGTTGCTTTAATTGCATCTGTGACAGGGGTTGTTCCGTATGCAGCAGCAGTACTCACTGTAAAAATACTTAGAAAAACCAAACCAAAAACTCCAAGACCATTTAAATTACCAATGGTTAATTTAGTTACTATTATAGGTTTTGTTTTATCTACCTTTGTGATTTATTGGGCAACTTGGCCTTGGTCTCTTGTTGGTGTTTTACTAATGCTTACAGGTTACATAGCTTTTATTTTTGTTAAGACAAAATGGGAGTTCAAAAGAAATTTTTGGGTTATTGTTTATCTTATCGGTATTGTGATTATATCATATCTTGGAGATCCTTCTTTGATGTTTAATAATTTTTTACCTATAGATCCTTTGGGATATTTAAAATTGCCATATGATTTGGTTGTTCTTACTATTTTTTCTATTTTGATTTATCTCTGGGCTTATAATGAGAATAAAAAGTTCAAAGGAAAATTATAAAAATAGGAAAGATAAAGATTCAAAATTTATTAAGATAATGTAAGAAAAAAGCTCTTTTAAAAACAAAAGAGCTTTTTTATTCTCGCAATATTTCCAAATAATTATGATGAACCATAATTAGTTCTGACATTTTCTCAAAATTCCTTGTAGTTTCATATCAAATTTTCTATTATACTTAATGATTATGATTTTTCAAAGGATTTGGTTATGACACAACAAAATTTTACAAAAACAACATTAAATAAAGAAATTTTAGAAAATGAAATTTGTAAAAATATTTTAAAAAAATGCAAAGAATATTCTTCTACTCCTGAATATTTTGTTTCTTTAGTACAAAAAATTATTTATGAATTGCAATATGAAAAAAAACCACTCGCTTTTGAAATCAATAATCCTGTAATTTTGGGATCTATTATCAATAATTTTTTTAAATCTAAACATGAAGATATAATTATTCAAAATTTATTTAGTGAGCTATCTTCTGATCAAGTTCAAAATTTAAAAAAACAATTTTCTAATGAAGATATTGTGAAATACATAAAAAAGGTCTCTTCAAAATATTTAGAAAAGAAAAAGCAGATAGTCCCTGATATTATTTTTCGTCCAGAATCGGGTCTTTTTTTTAAATATAAAAATACATCTTATTTTTTTTTAAGTAATTTTACTGCTCCTCATGGAAAAGGTACTAGGTTAGAAGAGGTAAAATATAATCGTTTATGGGCTATGCAACAAGGATATAATATAATTGAAATACCAAATAATTTACCCTTTGAAGGCAGCGCTGAAGTAAAATTTGTAAAACATAAAAATAGTCTGGATATAATTTTTGGATATGGTTATAGGACAGATGAAAAAACTATTGATTGGATAGTTGGTGAAATAAAAAACTTTTTAAAAGCGGACTTTGAAAAAGTAAATATTATCAAAGCTCATATGATCGATGAAAATTATTATCATTTAGATGTAGCTTTAAAAGAAATTCCACTAATAGAAAATGATATTATCATTGATGAAACCATCCTTTATTATCCAGATGCTTTTGATGAAAAAACAAAAAGAATTTTTAAAAAAAAATATCCAAATGCAATTGTACTTTCAAAAAAAAATGCTGAAAGTTTTGCATGTAATTCTCCTACAATTAATAAATCCATAATCATTGATAATCGAGTTAGTGAAAAGTTAATAACAGAACTTGAAAATAGAGGATTAAAAGTAATTAAAATTAACTTATCAGAATTTTTTAAAGCTGGAGGAGGAGGTAAATGTTTAATTTGTGAGCTAGATGATGATATTTTCGACTTTAGCTATGAAAAAAATCGTAAAATACAAATGCTTGAATCTGCTGAAGGTGTATTTGATATTATGTACATAAATGATCCTTATATGGAAGGAAAAATAGGCTCAATAAATAAAGGATTAGCTCAAAAACAGCATGAAAACCTAATTCAATGTCTTAAAAAAGAAGGGGCTGAAATTCTTTTAATGAAAACTGATGATTTTAGAAATGATTATGATATTGAAATTCTTCGAAAAGCTGCATATTTTACAGTAAAAAAACATAAAATTAATTTATCAAAGCTTGATCAATTTTTATGTGAAATTTTATATGAAAATGATAAAAATCAATCTCAAATACATAAAGGTATTTTATTGGAATATGATAAACTTTATAATTCATTTCCTGAATATTCATGGAGCATTTTTTATAAAGTTTTACATAATGTAAAAAAAACATATGGCTTCAAAAACTTAGTATTGAATAATCAAACGATTAACTTGCCAGAGCAATTATTTGATGCAATAAAAAAAAATTGCTCTAAAATAAACTATTAATTATAATCCTGATCCTTAAAAGGAATTGAATATGCCATCTGCTTTTATTAAGGGATCAATTTTAGGTATTAGTCTTGTTTGTCCTTTAGGGGCACAAAATGCTTTTATATTTAGAACTGGAACCATCGAAAAAAAACACTTCAGAATTCTTCTTTTGGTTTTAATTGCAGCTCTCTGTGATGCTCTATTAGTTGTAAGCGCTATTTTAGGTAGTTCTTGGGTAACTCGTATATCTGCTTTTAAAACGATTATTATTTTCGGTGGAATTATTTTTTTATTTTATTTTGGATATAAGCTTTGGAGAGAAAAAATCCCTGATTCTACCGAATCAAATGAATCATCTTTATCACTTTTTAAACAAATAGTTTTTTGCCTTACAGTTTCTTTATTAAATCCACATGCTCTTATAGATACTTTTTTTGTAATTGGCTCCGTTGCAACTGAATATTCCAAAACTGCAAAACAATATTTTGCATTAGGTTGTATCTTTATTGATACGCTTTGGTTTTTTTCACTCGCTTCTGTAGGATTTTTTATTAAAAAAAACAATAACAATAAGATGATTTTAAAAATTATTAATCGTGTATCGGCTGTGATAATGTTTTATGTCGCAATCGATCTTTTTTTAAATTATTTAAAAAATAAGTGAGGTATTAAATGGCTAGTAGTAGTAGCGCTTTATCTATGTTATCTATAAATGTTGCACCAGAAATTTTTGCAAAATTTCCACAAACTAAAGTTTGTTTTGCATTGATTGAAGTAATGGTTAAAAGTAGAAAAGCAATTCCAAAATCACAACAAAGATACTTAAGTGACTTAAAACAAAAGGCTGCACAAAGTGTTTTTGTCAATAAAATTGATTCAACCAATTTTGAACAAGTTAAAGTTTGTGAATCTTGGGATCGGGTATTTAATCAAATGAACGCTGGCAATGATAAAAAATCCACAATTTATTATTTATTGCGAAGAGCATCAGCTCAAATGGAAAAGTTAAAAGAAGGAAAAAAAGCAGATCTAGGAAGCATTTCAAATTTTGTAGATTTATATAATTGCATATCGCTTCAACAACTAACTCCTATGGGAGCTTTAGATTTAGAAAAAATCCAAAGACAGATTTGCCTTCGTTTTGGAAAAGAAGGAGAAACTTTTGTAGGATTAGGAAGTGAAGGTAAATTTGAACCAGTAAGAAATACACAGGTGGTATATGCTGATGATAAATCAGTATTAACATGGCTTTGGAATTATAGAGATGCAGCTCATGCTTGCGTTCCTATGAATTCACCAGAGGGCGAACCATCTTACATTCTTCTTTTTGCTGATCAAGCAGAAGAATCAAAAGATGTTTCTGATCCCTTAAATCGTCCGGGAGACGCTAGTGCTGCTATTGAAGCTGCAGCAAAAGAAATTAGTAATATAGGTGGGAGAGTTTTATTTACGGCTTGTCTAGATAAAGATACTCCCCAATCTACTTTAGATTTAGGAAAACTAATTAAAAAATAATCTAGCTTTTTTAATTTTGTAAATATTAAAGGCTCTTTTTTTTAAAGAGTCTTAAAAAAACTAAAAAAATGAATGATCTAAACGAATTAACATCAAATAAGTTTAAAAAATTAGTTATTTCTAATAAGTTTTATTGCATCTATCAAATATCCTTAATACAGCTCAATTTAATCGACTTAAATAAACTGTCTTTTTTTTCTTTTATAAAAACAGAAAGAGAACTATCGATTATTGCAGAATCAAATAGTTTAAAAAGTTATAATAAAATTGATCCAGATTGGCAGAGGTTACATTTCGATGAATCTATTCCTTTTTCTTTTTCTGGTATCTTATCTTCTGTTTTATTACCTCTTGCCAAAGAAAATATTAGTGTTTTAGTAACATCATCTTTCAATACCGATTATATTTTTTTTAAAAAAGAAGAAATTAAAAATGTAATAACAACTTTAAAGTTTTTTAATTTCGAATTAAATTATAGTAAAGGGGGGAAAGATGACAAGTAAAATAATTGAAGATCAAAAAATAATTGAATCTTTACAGTCTTATATGATAAAACTTAGAAAAAACGCTTCTTTAAAATCTAAAAATAAAAGAAATGATATTACAAAAATTATTATGACCGAAATCAGAAAAGGCTATTTAGATGATAAAATGATAGATCGATTAGTAGTTTTTTTAAAAGGAACAGGATGCATTGCAACCAAAAGATCTGGAGGTTGTACATTTTGTGGTTTTTACAATGCAACCAATTTCAATGAAAAAATATCAGATGAATCTTATTTCAAACAATTTGAAAAAACAATTATCAATAGCGTTGATCAATATCCAGTCATATGTATTTACAATGATGGGAGTTTATTTTGTGAAGAGGAAATCTCGTTTAGTGTAGTGAAAAAATTCATGGAATATTTAGAAAATCTTTCATTCGTAAAAAAAGTAGTTTTAGAATCTAGAATTGTTGATCTCACTGAAAATAAAATCATAGAACTTAAAAAAATCTTTTCTAAAAAATTAGAAATAGCTGTTGGATTTGAAAGTGCAAACTCGCAAATCAGAGATTTTTGCATCAATAAAAGTTTTACCAATGAAAAGTTTGAAGAAATAGTGAAGTTTTGCAAGAAATATGATGTTGATATCATACCTTTGATGATTTTTAAACCTACATTTTTAACAGAAAAAGAAGCTATAGATGATTATATAAATAGTTTGATTTACTTAGATCAATTTAATTTAAAAAGAATTGATATGGAAATTTTAACTATTGAAAAAGATACATTAGCACATCTACTTTGGGAAAAGAAATTATTTTATCCTCCATGGTTATGGTCTATTGTTGAAACTTTAAAAATTAAAAATTCAAAAAATTTAAAAACTCAACTTTATATAAGCCCTATATCATATAGCGTTAAAGCTGAAGCTACACCATCTAATTGCGATAAATGTAATCAGCTATTTTTTAAGAAATTTAACGAGTTTAATAAAATAAAAAATATTTCAATTTTTGATAATCTTAAATGTACATGCACAAAAAAATGGAAAGAAGCGCTTAATATTTTACCAAATATCGAATCAATTCCTTTAAGAGTTTTAAATTTTTTAGAAAATATTAAAATTACTCAGTACATATAATTCTAATTGCTCATTATTTAATTTACGAAAAATGACACCAGAAAGCCAACCATTTTAATGGTAGGATGAATGGTGCAAATAAAAATATATTTTAATATTTAGACAAAATCTTTATATTGTTTTTCTATGAAATATGAAAGATCAAATATAAGTGTTTTTAATATTGCATACCATTTAATTTGGTGGCCAAAATATCGCAGAAAAATATTATTAAGATGTTGTTTTTGTTTAAGATTGCTTTTATTCTCGCAATATTTCCAATAATTATTTATATAGAAATTAAAGATAAATATAAATTTTAAGGTGATAAAAATGAATGGAAGAATCAGAGCTGAATGGGACTCTCTTAAAAAAGTAGTTGTTCACAGACCTGGACTGGAGATGTTTTTTGGTCTTATGGCTCCGTATAGTTCTCTATATGAAAGAGCTTTTTCAAGGTCAGGCGCTAGAAGAGAACATGAAATTTTAGAAACTATTTTAAGAACAGAATTTGGAGTAGAAGTAATAAGATTAAAACAAGCAATTCTACAAGCAGCATATAGAACCCCAATAGTGAGAAGAGAGCTTATTAATTTAGCAAGAGAGACTATGGAATTCACTGGCGATCCTGCAGCTGTTGTTAGAGCGAAAGAAGAATTCGAAGAGAATATTAAATATTTAGACCTCGCCCATTTTTTTAATATTTTAATAATGAATCCCTCTTTAAATTTTGAGGTCCAAAAGGGCACTAGAAATGTTAATCTAAATATTACAAAAAGACAGCCTTTAGCGAATTTATATTTTATGAGAGATCAACAATTTGTAACAGATAGTGGAATAGTTTTATGTAGATTAGCAAAACCTGCTAGAAGAAGAGAAACGATAGTTACTAAATTTTTCTGGGAACAAGTAATGGGCCTATCTTTGCTCCATGAAATCGAAGATCCAGGAACTATCGAAGGAGGAGAATTTATCCCGATGGGGAAATTTGCATTAATTGGGCAAGGAGATAGGACGAATAGAGATGCCATAGATCAACTTTTACATTTAGATTTTGAATTCGAAGAACTAGCCGTTGTTCATCAACCTATGCATCCTCTTGTATCTTCAGACAAGCCAGATCCTATGATTAATATGCACTTAGATACTTATTTCAATGCAGCCTCATCTAAGGTAGTCGTTGGCTCGGAAATGTTAATTAAAGAAGCTAAAGTTGAGGTTTTTCATAATGAAGGTATGGGGACTTTTAAAAAAGATCCAAAAGAGACCAATTTATATGATTATATAAAATCAAAAGGTTTTGAAGTTATCAATATTACAACTTTAGAGCAGATGAGTTATGCATCTAACTTTTTATGTATAAAAGATGGAACAATCTTAGCAGTAGAATCTGAAAGAAATGTTAAAAATGTTATTGATAACTTAAAAAGGATTACAAGAGATGATCCAAAACGTTATGAAAAACTTTTAGATCAAATTAAAGCAGATTATGAGTTTTTGAAAAATGAAGGGCAGTTTTTCCCACATAAAAAAGATGTGTATAAAATGGGGCTTGATGTCTACCCAATAAATATTCCTAATTTGACAGGTGGCTATGGAGCCGCTCACTGTATGACTTGCGCACTAGAGAGGGCATAAAATATGAAAGAAAAAGTATTAATAGCTCTCGGTGGTAATGCTCTTTTGCAAGCGGGAGAAAAAGGAACAGATGAAGATCAATTAAAACATGTAAAAGAGACCGCTCATCACTTTTTAGATATTATAAAAGAGGGGTATTTAATTTCTGTAACACATGGAAATGGACCACAAGTTGGAGCTATACTACTGCAAAATGAAATATCTAAAAAAACGATTCCCGCAATGCCACTCGACATTTGTGGAGCTGAGACTCAAGGGTTTATTGGATATATGATTCAAAGACTTACCTATAACGAAATTACAAAACAATCAGATGATATAAAGGTAGTAAGTGTTTTAACTCAGGTATTAGTAGATATTAATGATGAAGCTTTTAAAAATCCATCAAAACCTGTTGGACCTTATTATACAAAAGAAGAATCCGAGAGCTTTAAAACAGAAAAGAAATGGACAATGATTGAACAAATTGGAAAAGGATATAGAAGATGTGTTCCTTCTCCAGAGCCTATTGAAATAATTGAAGCTTTTAGTATAAAAACTCTCTTTGATCAAAAGGTGATTGTTATCTCTTGTGGAGGAGGCGGTATTCCTGTTATTAAAAATGAAGATGGTTCTTTAACAGGTGTAGAAGCTGTAATTGATAAAGATAAAACGGCTTCCGTTTTAGCAAAAACTATAAATGCTGATATATTAATGGTTTTAACTGATGTTGAAAAAGCATATATCAATTTTCATAAACCTGATCAAAAAGCTTTAGGTAATATTACGATTAAAGAAGCTAGAAAATATTTAGAAGAAGGCCAATTTGCAAAAGGATCAATGGGACCTAAAATTGAAGCTGCATGTAGATTTGTAGAAAAAGGCGGAAAAAAATCTATTATAACCTCTTTAGAAAATGCTCTTTTAGCTTTGAATGGTAAAACTGGAACAATAATTTCTAAATAATATTTTTTTTTAGTTCTAAAAAAAGAGATCTCTTTGCTTTTGATAACAATAACTGTTAATAAAAAAAGAGCGAAACTTTCGCTCTTTTTTTCTAAAACTACTTTTTTCTTTAATCAATTGTTGATTATCGTTTTTTCAATAATTAAACATTACCAATTGTTGCTACCATTACAGCTTTTATAGTATGGAGTCTATTTTCTGCTTCATCAAATACAACTGAGTGATTAGATCTAAAAACTTCATCAGTAACTTCCATCTCTTTTAGACCAAATTTTTTATAAATTTGTTTGCCAACTTCAGTTTTTGTATTATGAAAAGCAGGTAAACAGTGCATAAATCTAACATGAGGATTTTTAGATTTGTGCAGCATTTTTAAAGTTACTTGATATGGTTTTAAAAGTTTTATTCTTTCTGGAAATTTTTCTTCTTCTCCCATCGATACCCAAACATCTGTATAAATTACATCAGCGCCTTTTACACCCGTATCAATGTTAGATGTAACTTCAATTTTACCACCTGTTTTCTTTGCTAAAGTTTGCATTTGTTTAACAAGCTTTGGATTTGGCCATAAGCTTTTTGGAGCAAGTGCTACAAAATGCATTCCAAGTTTTGCGCAGCCTACCATCCAAGAACTTCCCATATTATTTCTAGCATCACCAACAAAGACTACTTTTATATCTTCAAAAGGTTTGAAAATATGCTCTTGAATTGTTAAAAGATCTGCTAAGATTTGAGTTGGATGATACTCATCTGTAAGGCCATTCCAGACAGGAACACCCGAATGCTCTGCTAACTCTTCAACAAGTGATTGTTTAAATCCTCTATATTCTATTCCATCGTAGTATCTACCCAAAACTTCAGCAGTATCTTCTATAGATTCTTTTTTGCCCATTTGAGAATTTGCTAAAAAAGTTACATATGCACCTTCTTGAGAGGCTCCCATTTCAAAAGCGCATCTAGTTCTTGTAGAAGTTTTATCGAATATTAAAACAACATTTTTATTCTTTAGTAAATCTCCTTTAATTCCCGCTCTATTTTTACTTTTTAAATCTTTTGATAGAGCTAATAGATAATGAATTTCTTTTGGGGAAAAATCTTTTAGAGTTAAAAAACTTCTTCCTTTTAAATTAACTGGCATGAAATGCTCCTAATTTTAATATTTGTCTATTTTTAATAAATAACAGATTATAATTTTGAATTCAAAAAATAAAAAAAAATTATAATTCTAGATAAGAAAAATATAAAACATCTTTTATGTCATGAGTTTTATGTCTTAACATCATAAGTCTATCAAAACCAATTGCTATACCGAATAAATTATCGCCTATGTGATTTATAGATTTTAGAAAATTTTCATCTAAGATGTTTTTTTTAGATAGATGCTTTTTTTTAATTTTTATTATTCTTTCAAATCTTTCTCTTAATATTTTTTCATCGTTTAGTTCTAAATATCCATTTGCTAATTCAAAACCGTTAAAAAAAATCTCGAATCGAAAAGCTACTTCATTTCCATCTTTGATATATGTTTTAGCTAGCATTGCCTCTTCTTTTGGATAGTCATAAACAAAATAAAGAATATTTTTTTTTAAAAGATGATTAAAAAAATAATCTATCAAAAGATTTAAAAAATCACTCTTTTTAAGGCTTTTAATATTGGAAATTATGATTTTATATTTTTTACATTTTTCAATTAGATCTTTTTTTGAGCATTTAAAAATATCTATCTTAAAGTTTTTATAAAAAAGATCAAAATAGGATATCTTTTCAACTTTTTTAAATTTTACAAAAAGTTTTATAAGATCAATATTTTCTTTTATAAACCTTTTAAAGGTAGTGTTAGATCGATACCATTCTAGCATTGTAAATTCAATATTATGAAAATCTCCGATTTCATTTTTTCTAAATACATGGCCTAAAAAATAGATATTTTTATAATTTTTAGCTATCAGCCTTTTCATTAGATATTCAGGTGATGTATGTAAATATCTGATATCTTTTTTATTAGGATGAGTTTTTACTGATTCAATATTTTCATCGATAGAAGGATATTTAACTAAGATTGGGGTGTCTACTTCTATTATTTTTTTTGCGTCTAAAAAAGATCTAACTTTTTTAAGCATCAAAGATCGATCTTTTAAGATCTTAAGAGACTCTGGAGACATACTCACAAGTTCTTGTATCAACTTTTATTGTTTCATCTTGATTGATGAAAATAGGCACTTGAACTTTAGCGCCGGTTTCTAAAGTTGCAGGTTTTAAAACTCTTCCAGATGCTGAATCTCCCCTTAAACCTGGATCTGACTGAGTAATTTTTAGCTCCATAAAAGTTGGGGGTATTAGATCGATAACTGCACCTTTGTAAAAAATAAGATCGTAGACTACATCATCTTTTAGCCAATCTCTATTTTTTTTAATTACAGAAAAATCAACACTTATTTGTTCAAAGGTTTCATCAGACATAAATACAGCAGCCTCTTGCTCTAGATATAAAAGTCTCATTCTCGTTTCTTCAACGTCTGCAAGCTCAAGTTTTTCCGTAGATTTATAAGTTTTTTCAACAGTTCTATTCGTTAGTAAATTTTTTACTCTAATCCTATTAAAGGCTTGTCCTTTTCCAGGTTTAACAAATTGATTGGATACAACAACATAAGGTTCATTATCAATTTCTACCTTCATTGATGTTTTTATATCACTTACAGAAAGATAGCTCATTTTTTATCCTTTTAAAAATATCATTTTCTTAAATCACTAATATTTTGATTCATTTAGTATTATTTTGCAATTTCTAATCCTTGCATTTCTAATGCTTGCAAATTTTTTAAATCTCTTCTAATCTAAACTTATATGGGGTTTTTATGAATGAAATGGAAAAAGAACTAGCTTTAGAGACACTTGAGAGATATTCAGGTAGCAAGGCAGAGGATTTTCAAGAAAATTTAATAATTACAAATTTTCCAATGTATGTTCATTATTTTGCAGAATCTAGAAATGTAGAAATTTTTGAAGGATCCGCTTTTAAAGTTGCTCACTCAAAAGATGAAAAAGTAAGTATTTTAGATTTTAAAATAGGTTCTCCCGTCGCTGCTTTAGTTGTTGATATTTGCTCGTTTTTACCTATCAAAACTGCTATTTTATTGGGTATGTGTGGGGGGCTTAGAAGAAGGTATAAAGTAGGGGAGTTTCTAGTTCCTGTAGCCGCAATTAGAGGGGAGGGTACATCTGATTATTATTTCCCTCAAGAAGTTCCTGCTCTCGCTAATTTTTTGATGCAAAGAGCAGTAACAGAGGTGTTAGATGAACAAAAAGCTACTTATCATATCGGTATTACCTTTACCACAAATATGAGATTTTGGGAGTTTAACGAGGATTTTAAAAATAATTTAAAAGCTTCTAAGGCTCAAGGAATCGAGATGGAATGTGCAACTCTTTTTACTGCTAGCTACAAAAGAAAATTTACTTTAGGTGTCCTTTTATTAATCTCAGATCTTCCTTTAAATCAAGATGGTATAAAGACTAAAAAAAGCTCTGAGTTCGTTTTTGAAAAATATACAAAAGATCATGTTGAAAAAGGCATTGAGATCTTAAAAAAAGCAAGAGAGCTTCAAAAAAAATCAGTCAAAGGCTCTTATAAAAGAGATATTGATTAAAAACTCATAACTTTTGGATCAAACAAATGGGCAAGGATGAAGTTTAACTTATGTTACAGTTCCTTTTTTAGAGCTATTAATGGCATGCTATGCCTAAGACATGGATAACCTGCTGTAAGATTAAAATCTTCTGGAGTCCAACCAATTCGTGTAAAATTTCTAATTTTATAAATTAATGTAGAACAACAACTGTATTTATCTAATTGGATTATTCGATCTCTTAGAGGAATAAACACTTTTGTTTCTAGAAGAGTTGCTAATTGTGTGCTTTCATCATCGGACACTTTATCATTAGTAAATTTTAAAAAAAGTTGTCTAGCAATGAAATCAGTAGATACTGTTCCTTCATATCCATCTACACTAACATTATCAGTTCCCCACATTGTATTGACATCAACTTGAACATTATTATCAAAAATATTAAAAAACTGGCTACATGTAGAGCTATTGTTTACTGCAATTTCAAGATTCATTTTTTATCTCCTAATGTAATAATTTATCCATTTTCTCAAATAACATATCATACATTTTGTTAAATTTTAAGTCATTTTTTATTAGATCTAGAGAATATCAAAACTCTTCTTTAAAATAGCAATTACATCTTCTTCAAATTTTAAAATATCTTTCTTTTTAGGAAGGATAAGGTTTTTTTGAGTTCTTTTGTGTTTATCAAGCCTTTCACAAAATAGTGTAAAATCTCCAAATTTTAGATGCGTAAATGAGTTTGTATTAGCAAATATTTTTATTTTGCTAAAGGAGAGCAGCTCTTTTACAGGCTCTGGAATAGCTCCAAATCTATCTTTTAGCTCTATAGATATATCGTCTATAGCTTTGTTTGATTGCGCTTCTCCTAGCCTATAGTATATCTCCATACGTAGATTTTCGTGGGGGATATACTCATCTGGAAGATATGCCGGATATGAAAACTCCATCTTGGTTTCAATAAAAGAAGCTTCTTTTTTATTTTGAATACTCAAAATAGCTCTTTTTAAAAGTTTGCAATATAAATGAAAACCTATGTTAGAAATTTGACCTGATTGTTTTATTCCTAAAATATCTCCTGCGCCTCTAATTTCTAAATCTCTCATAGCAATTGCCATACCTCCTCCAAATGAAGGAGCTTCTAAAAGAGCAGTTAGTCTTTTTTGTGAGATTTCAGAGATTTGTTTATTTTTAGGAGTTAAAAAATATGCGTATGCTGCTCTATTCCAACGTCCAACTCTTCCTCTTAATTGATAAAGATCAGATAGTCCAAAAGCATCTGCTCTATCAATAATTATGGTGTTAGCATTGGGAACATCTATTCCATTTTCAATAATCGTTGTGGAAAAGAGTATGTCGATCTCTCCTTTTTTGAATTTATGAAAAGTAAGATCTACATCTTCTGTTGCCATTTGACCGTGAACTACTGCAAAAGTTGAGTTTTTAGTTAATTTTTTTACGTGCTCTAATCTTTTATAAATGCTCTCTACTCTATTATGAATAAAAAATATTTGGCCTTGCCGCGATTTTTCTCTTAAAATTGCGTTTATTATAACTTCATCATCATTTTCAGAAATTATAGTTTTTATAGGTAATCTATCTTGAGGAGGTGTATTTATGACAGACATCTCTTTAACTTTGATTAAAGACATATATAATGTTCTAGGAATAGGAGTAGCGCTCAAAGTTAAGCAATCAACGCCTTTTTTAAACTTTTTTAAATGCTCTTTTGCTCTAACTCCAAATCTTTGCTCTTCATCAACTATTAAAAGCCCTAAATCTTTAAATGAAACATCTTTTGATAAAATTCTGTGGGTTCCAATTAAAATATCTACCTTGCCTTTTTTTACGTCTTCTAGAGTATTTCTATTTTCTTTAGCAGTTTTAAAACGAGATACTACATCAATTGTAATTGGAAACGAGGACATTCTTTCTTGAAAAGTATCAAAGTGTTGCATTGCTAAAACAGTTGTTGGAACTAAAACAGCAACTTGTTTTTTTCCATCATAGACAGCTTTAAAAGCCGCTCTCATTGCAACTTCAGTTTTTCCATAGCCAGCATCTCCTAGAATTAACCGATCCATTGCTTTTTTTTGCATCATATCATTTTTTAAATCTTCAATTGCTTTTTTTTGATCTGCAGTTTCGGTGTATGGAAAATCCAGATCAAAAAGTATTGTTTCTTCTGAATCATTACAATATTCAAAGCCACCTTCTAACTCTCTTGTAGCTTGAATATGTAAAAGATCAGATGCATAACCAATTATTTGGTTTTGAGCTAAAATTTTTGTTTTCTGCCATTTATTAGAACCAAGCTGAGTTAAATCAGGCGAAGATTCGGTAGACCCAATATATTTTGTAACTAAATGTGATTGAGAGATGGGTACATATAATTTTGAGCCTTTAGCATATTCAATTAATAAAAATTCTGTCTCAATCCCTAAATGATTAGATAGTTTTTCGCAGCCTAGATATTTACCGATACCGCTGTGAAAATGAACAACTAAATCTCCAACTTCCAATGAGTGATACGAATTAGTAGGTGAGTGATAGGCCTCTCTAAATTTTTGTCTTCGAATAATTTTTCTTTTGGTGATTTCATTATAAGGGATAATACAAAGATTTTGATCTTGTATTATGAATCCAGAAGATAAAAAACCTGTTTCAAAAAATATTTTTTGATCGTTATCTAAAGAGATGTTTTTTTTATCTAGCAGCTCTTCTATGTGTTTTTTTTCTGCGTCATTTTGATAAAAGAATATAATTCTTAAGTTTTTTGCTAAAAACATTTCAATGTGATCTAAAATATGTTCTAGTTTTTCTAAATTTAAAAAATCTAAATATGTAATAAACGGATGTTTAAATAATAAAGCATCTAGATGCTTTTGAAAAATTTCAAAAGTGATCTCATTCGCATCTTTTTGTTTATAGCTTATAGATGATATCTCATCTATTTTCTTTTCAGAAAAATAGATTTTTTGATTCTTTTTAGTTTCATTTAAAAAATTTTCAAAAGATAAAAAGTATTTTGAGTTTTTTATTTTTAAGCTATTTAAAGCAGTTAATGAATCTTCTATCTCCAAGAGATCATCAAATATAATTAAAAAATCATCTTTTAAATAAGAAAAGATATTTGTTAAATTTTTCTCATCTTTTAAAAATTTGAACTCATCTGCTAAAAAAATATCTAAAGATTCTTTTTTTTCTACAGATTTTTGAGTCTCAATATCAAATGTTCTAATCGATTCAATTTCATCTGAAAAAAACTCTATTCTATAGGGGTGATCTAGATTTGTTGGAAAAACATCGATTATATATCCTCTTATAGCAAATTGAGCTTTATCAGATACTATCGTTTCTTTTTTATATCCGAGTGAGAAAAGTTTTTTTATTAGATTATCAAAATCAAAAATTTCATTAATTTTTAAATGTATTGATAGATCTTTTGTGATATTCGATGGAATGATTTTTTGTAAAAGAGAGTGAGGTGTACATATCAAAAGATGATTTTTTTTAGAAAAAAGTAGTTTGTTTAAAGTATCAAATCTTTGGCCAATAATATCTAAAGATGGTTTTATCTCTTCAAAGGGCATAGTCTCCCAAGATAAAAACTCTAAAAGATTTTCATTAAAAGAGGATAGATTTTTATAAAAAAGATCCTTTCTTCTATCTGTTGAAATTATTAAAATATCTTTTTTAAGATTTTGATTTAAAAATGTAGATAAAAAAGCTATTTCAGAATCTAAAATATCATCAACTAAAATAGAAGTTTTAGATTCTATTTTTTCTAAAAAATTTTCAAAAATCATGGATTTAAAAATTTTAGATTCGAAAATCGTAGATTTGTAAGGATTGATCACTTTTCTTTTATTATGTTTTTAATTTTAGTAAAGGCGTCTTTGATTTTAGTTGCATCTTTGCCTCCTGCTTGCGCTTGATCTTTTTTTCCGCCCCCCCCCCCATTTATTATTGGAGAGATCTCATTTATAAGATCAACTGCAAATATATTTTTATCGATTAGATCTGGACTTATTTTTATAAAAAATTGACAACGATTATCTGTTTTACATGCAACTGCAATAACAGCGGATTTTAAAGATTTCAAAAGATTTTCAGCAAAAGTTTTTAGATCTTTTGGATCTACTTCAACAATTTGGGTTACAACATTTATAGAATTTATATTTTCAACCTTTTTTGAGATTGAAGATATTAAATTTTTTAGCTCGTTTTGTCTGTTTTCTTTAAGCTTTAAATATAAATTTTTATTCTCCGCTAATATAAATGAAATTTTATCTTCTATTGTATTCATCGGGGTTTTTAAGCTAATTGTTATGTTTTGCAAAACATCTTCTGTATCATATACAAAATCTTCTGCAGCTAGTCCTGTTATCGCTTCTATTCTTCTAATGCCTTGAGCTATTGAGCTTTCTTTAAAAATTCTAAAATAACCAATGTTTCCAGTATAATTTGCATGAGCTCCTCCGCAAAGTTCTTTTGACTCTCCCATCTCGATAACTCTTACTATATCTGAGTATTTTTCTCCAAAAATTTGTCTAATCGATTTGTCTTTTTGAGCTTCTTCAAAGGGCATTTCAAAGGCCTTTATTTTTATATTTTCTCTAACTTTTTCATTAACAAATCTTTCAACTTCTCTAATCTCTTTTAAAGAAAGAGCTTTATGATGATCAAAATCAAAACGAAATCTTTTCTCATTCACTAAAGATCCAGCTTGTTTAATGTGTTCTCCTAAAACTTTAGCGAGTGCATAGTGTATTAAGTGAGTAGCGGAGTGATTGGCTTCTATTTTTTTTCTTCTTTCTATAGCTATTTTAGCTTTAACTTTGTCTGCTTTTCTTAAAGTTCCATCTAAGAGTTTTCCGATATGGATGATAACTCCAGGATATGGCATTTGAGTATCTTCAACTTTAAATATATTATTACCAATGAAAATTTCACCTTTATCGCCTACTTGTCCTCCCATTTCTGCATAAAATGGAGTTTTATCTAAAATGATAATGGCGCAATCATCTTTTTTAATTTCGTCTGTAAATTTATTTTTATCGACAATAGCTATAATTTTACTATCTGTTTCAAAAGTAAAATGTCCTGAATATTCACTTGGGCTATGCGTTTTTGTAAAATCTTCAAAAAAGTTTTTATCAAAAGTATCTAAATGCTTTTCTTGAGCTTTTCTTGATCTATTTTTTGCTTCTTCTTCTAAAGTGTTGAATTTTTTTAAATCTACTTCTAAATGCTCATCTTTTGCGATTAACAAAATCTCTTCTACTGGAAATCCATATGTATCTTTTAACTTAAACGCTTCTTCTCCTAATATTTTTCTCTTCTCTTTTTTTGCAAAGGTTATTACCTCATGCATTAAAGAGCCGCCTCTTTTAAGTGTTTTTATAAATGCTTCTTCTTCTATCGTTAAAATCTCAGCTGTTCTTTTCTCAGAGGCTACTATTGCTGGATAATCCTCTCCCATAATAGAACTAAGTTTTGGTAGGATTTCAGCTAAAAAAGGTTTTTCCAATTTTAAAATTTTTCCGTATCTTGCAGCTCTTCTTAAAATTTTTCTGAGTACATATCCTCTTTCAATATTGCTAGGCATTATCCCATCTGCTATTGCAAAAGCTAAACATCTGATGTGATCTGCGATTACATGAAAAGCAGGTGCTATACTCTTGTTTTTTTCATCGTATTTTACTTTAGAAATTATTTCGATCTCGTAGATTAACTCCATAAAAAGATCTGTTGCAAATACTGAATCTACTCCCATTTTTAGAGAGACAACTCTCTCTAGTCCAGCTCCTGTATCTACTGATTGAGAAGGAAGCGCTATCATTTTGCCAGAAATATCTTTATTAAATTGCATGAAAACTAAATTCCAAAATTCTAAATATCTTTCTCCTGCTTTATCAAATAAAGGGGATTTGGCATCAGAGTATTTTTCGCCTCTATCATACAAAAGTTCAGAGCAAGGTCCACATGGGCCTATCTCTCCCATAGCCCAAAAATTTTCTGCTTCACCAAATCTAACAATTCTTTTTTCCGGAAGATGTTTTTTCCAAAGCTCAAATGCTTCATCATCATCTGTATATATTGTTGCCCATATTTTATCTGGATCAAGCCCAAAAACATGTGTAGAGACATCATATGCAAAACTAATTGCCTCTTTTTTGAAATAATCACCAAATGAAAAGTTGCCAAGCATCTCAAAAAAAGTTAAATGCCTAGATGTAAATCCGACATTCTCTAAATCATTGTGTTTTCCTCCAGCTCTTATACATTTTTGAGAAGATGTAGCTCTTTTATATGATCTTTTGCTTTTCCCTAAAAACACATCTTTGAATTGATTCATTCCGGCATTTGTAAATAAAAGCGTTGGATCATCATGGGGAAGTAATGAGCCTGATGGAACAATCGTGTGGGATTGAGTTTTGAAATATTTTAAAAAACTTCTTCTTATCTCATTTGATAACATATAAAAATCCTAAAAAATGCATTTATTTAGTTAAATAATTTAACCTAAATAATCTGCAAAGTCAAATGTTTAGCTTCTCTATTTCAGAGCAAGATCATTAAAATTTTAATTTACAGGTCATTCATGTTTTGCTTTAATAGCAGGAACTGCTCTTTCAATAATAGGATCTCACATTTTTTTAAGTTTAGGATTAGGAATTGCTTTAGCTTTAAATACTCCTCATATAGCTAAATTATTTGTGAAAAATAAAGAAACTAAAGAAAAACTAGATAATATTGCAGGGGTGGCAGCCGCTTCTTTTAATACTTTGGGATTAATACCTTTAGCTTGTGTTTTACTAGCTGCTTTATAACTTCATCAGAAATTTAGAATTGAAACTGAGTTAAAAAAGATTTTTACCTTGTGAATTTTGAAATCAATTTAGAATTTACAAGGTATTTTTTTTGAAAATCCCAAGTGATTTTAAAGCTTTTTCTTGTAAATTTTTCAAATCTGTCTCAAACTATCTTTTTATATTATAGTTATAAGGAATTTTTAAAATGGATGAAAAAAATAAAAAGATAGTTGAAGAAATTGCAAAAACTATTAGAGGTTTATCTATAGAAGCTATAGAAAAAGCAAAATCTGGTCATCCAGGACTTCCTCTTGGATGTGCTGATATTGGAGCATATCTTTACGCTGAAGTTTTAAAACATAATCCTAAAAAATCTAATTGGTTAAATCGAGATAGATTTGTGCTCTCTGCAGGACATGGATCTATGCTTTTATATTCATGTCTTCATTTAGCTGGATTTAAAGTTTCTATGAAGGAAATTAAATTTTTTAGACAGTTTGGTTCTAAAACACCAGGTCATCCAGAAGTACATGTAACAGATGGCGTAGAAGCTACAACTGGCCCTCTGGGCCATGGAACTGGAAATGCAGTTGGTATGGCAATTGGAATGAAAATATTAGCTGCAAAATTCAATACCGATAAATATAAACTCTTTGATAATAAAATTTATGCTCTTATGGGAGATGGTTGCATGATGGAAGGGGTAGTATCAGAAGCTTCTTCAATAGCAGGGCATTTAAGATTAGATAATTTAGTAATTATTTATGATTCAAATAAGATTTCTTTAGATGGGCCTGTATCTGAAAATACATCTGAAGATACTAAAGCTAGATATAGAGCTTATGGTTTTGATGTTTTTGAAATAGATGGTCATGATTTAGATGCATTAGATGCTACATTTAAAGAAATTGAAAAAAAACAGACAAAGCCTATTTTGATAGTTGCAAATACAATTATTGGAAAAGGCTCTCCTCATATGTCAGGCTCTCATAAAGTACATGGCGCGCCACTTGGCGAAGAGGAACTAAAAGCTACAAAAAAAGCTTTAGATTTGCCTGAAGAAGAATTTTATGTTTCAAAAAATGTTTCAAGCTTTTTTGAAAAAAAACAAGAAAGCCAAAAAAAATTAGAAGATGACTGGAATGAAAATTTTTCTAGGTGGGCCAAAGAAAACCCAAAACTTTTCGAAGAATTTAAAAAAATGCAATGTAAAACTCTTCCCTCAGAACTCGAAAAAGATTTGAAAGATTTAGAGATGAAAACACCAATTGCTTCTAGAGAATCTTCTTCAAAAATTTTAAATTATTTAGCAGAAGTTTTGCCATTTTTATATTCAGGATCAGCTGATCTCTCTTCTTCTGATAAAACTTATTTAAATAATTTTGAGCAAATAACCTTTTCAAATTTTAAAGGTAGAAATTTTAAATTTGGTGTTAGAGAGTTTGCTATGGGAACTATCTCAAATGGACTCTCTTTAGTAGATACTTTTATTCCCGTTTGTGGAACCTTTTTAGTTTTCTCTGATTATATGAGAAATGCTATTAGAATAGCCGCTCTCTCTAATTTAAGAGTCATTTATCAATTCACTCACGATTCGATATTTCTAGGTGAAGATGGGCCAACTCATCAAGCTGTAGAACAGATAGCATCCCTTAGAGCTATCCCAAATCTTCAAGTAATTCGGCCAGCAGATGCAAATGAAGTTAAAATGGCTTGGATAGCTGCCCTAAAACATATTGGACCTACTGCTTTAATACTATCTAGACAGGGGCTGCCTACTTTAGCAGAAACCAGTATCTCATTCGAAGACGGCCTTTCAAAAGGCGCGTATATCATTAAAAAAGAAAAAACAAAACCAGACTATACTCTATTTGCAACAGGATCTGAGCTATCTTTAGCAATTGAAGTTGCAAAAGAGCTTGAAAAATTAAATAAAGATGTAAGAGTTGTATCTTTTCCATGTTTCGAGATTTTTGAAACTCAGAAAAAAGAATATAAAGATAAAATAATAAAAGGGGAATTGGGCATAAGAGTTGCAATAGAAGCAGGCTCTGAGATGGGATGGTATAAATATATCGGCTTAGATGGAATTGCAATTACTGTAAATAGATTCGGAATATCCGCTCCAGCGAATAAAATAAAAGAAGAGTTTGGTTTTACGGTTGATTCAATTGTTAAAAAGATTATTTAAATTTTTTTTTAATTATAAATTACTTATGGCTTTTTGATAGACGGGCTCTTGTTTCCAGTTTCTAGTTTTATAAGCAAAAATATCATTGCCTAAGATATTTAAATGAGTTTGAACTTGATCAAAAATATCTAAAGCTGCACCAGGATCTACAGTATTTTTTCCATGATTTTTATATTCAATAACAACATTAGTAACTTTATGTTTTAATTTAATATGTCCACCTGTTTTTTTCTCATCTTCCCATACTGTTTCAGAAAAAAGATTATGTAAATCAGAGAGCTTGATTTGATATTTTCCTGAAAAATCATTTTTTTGTCCTCTAATCTCTTTTGTGAAATCAATTAATCCTTTTTTTCTTGTGGCATCTAAATAACTATCTTTTAAAAGCCTAGTTGAGCTTGAACTATCTAGTGACATACTCTTTTTTATCTCCTATAAGAAAATTACACTAATTTTAAATCTAAAATCATTTAGGTTCAAATGGTTTTTTGTAAAAAAGTCTAGCTAGTTAAAATGTAATTATTTACGAAAATTATTAAAATAAACTTTTATATTTTTAAAATTATATGTTCACAAAATCTGCTTGACAAAAAAGCTTTTTTTTATTATAATACTAATAGGGGGAAAAGCTGTAATAAGCCAATTAATTAAGTTATTTAAATTGATAGTTAATATAATAATTATTATATAGCTAAAAAATTTATTTAATATCTTTGCTCAGTTTATAAAATAATAAAATAAAAGAGGGCTTATGGATAATAAAAAAAATATTTCAAAAATATATGAACTAACATCTACTTTAAAAGAGGTTCAATCGGGATTAGACAATGAAGAAAACTTATGTAGAAAAGATATTTTAATGTTTTCAGATATTTTAGATGAAATAACCCTTACATCTTTTAAAATTAACGAAAAATCAAAAAATATCTTTACAAAAGCCTCTTACATGAACATTAAAAGTAATATTGAAAATGTTTACTTAAAAATTGCCGATATAGAGGAAAAAAGACATTTAGATGATGATGAAATTTTAAAGGATATTCATCAAATATCATTTCAAGAAGACTATTTAGAGCTTAATTTCTTTGATCTTTTGCCATCTGATATCGAGATGATTTTAAATGCTTTAGATGAAGAGATAAAAAATATTTTAGCAAAAAAACCGTATAATCAAAGATTAATGAACCCAATTATTGAAAAGGTTCAAAAAAAATTAATAGATCTTCATTTTAGATTTGATTTTCCAATTATAGAGGAGCTAGATGAAAATAAAAATAGCTATGCTCATAGAGTGATAATAGCTGCAAATGAAATTAGAGATAATCACCCTAAAAAAGCTGAGATTTTGATTAGAAAAATAGATGCGCTATTAGATTTAGCCTGGATAGCTAAAATGTTTATGTATAGCGATTTTTCAAAAGCTAAAAGCTATTTTGAGAAGCTAGATAGAAAAACAAAAGATAGAGTCGAAAAACTGCTTTGGAGAATGAAAGGCGATATCTCTAAAAAAAGGAATGATGAGAAAAAAATAGATGTATCAAAAGCTTTGATGCGATTCGTTTCAGAAGAAATAAATGCTTAATAAATACAGGCCTCTAGATATCAATGACTTGCGCATGAAGATCTCAGGATGCTTGCATTTGATACAATAAATAACCCCTTAAAAATTGTATTTAATACAACAAATAGCCCCCTAAATATTGTATATAAAGCATGAAAAAGCCTTGTTAAAATTGTACATATGATATTATGATTAAGGAAATAAAGGGGCCGTTTTATGCAAAGAAATATTGAAAAAGATTTAATAAATTGGAAAAATCAAAAAAATAGAATGCCTCTTTTACTCAGAGGCGCGAGGCAGGTTGGAAAAACTTTCATAGTCGAAAAATTTGGAAAAGAGCAATTCGAAGATTTTATTAGTATAAATTTTGAAAAAGAACCTGACTATAAAAATTGTTTTAAGGCTTTGGATCCAACAAGCATTATTAATTCAATTGAACTATTGAATAAAAAAAGTATACGAGAAGGAAAAACACTGCTTTTTCTTGATGAAATACAAGAATGTCCAAAAGCTATTATGGCGCTTAGATATTTTAAAGAACAAATGCCTAATCTTCATATCATAGGAGCGGGATCTTTACTTGAATTTGTTTTAAATGATGAAGATTTTAGAATGCCTGTTGGTCGTGTAGGATTCATGTATTTAAGACCAATGTCTTTTGGAGAATATTTAACTGCAACGGATAATCAAAAACTTAGAAATTATCTAAAATCTTTACATATTAAAGATAATATTGATGAGGTTATTCATGAACGTCTTATTTTATTAGTAAGAGAATATTTTGCTCTAGGGGGCATGCCGGCTGTAATTAATCAATATTTAGACACTAAAAGTTTGCTTCAATGTCAAGACATTCAAAATGCTATTTTGTTAGGATTTAAAAAAGATTTTGGAAAATATGCTAAAAAAATGCCCCATAAATATTTAGAACAAATTTTTTCAAAAGCACCGGGTTTGATTGGAAAATGGTTGAAATATAAAACTTTAGATCCTGATATCAATTACAGAACTCTAAAAAATGCTTTAAATAAACTATCTGATGCCGGGCTTATTATTTTAGTTCATGCTACATCTGCTGCAGGTCTGCCTTTTATCACTCATAAAAATGAAAAAAAATGTAAGATGCTATTTTTGGATATAGGCTTAGCAAAAAGAGCATGTTCTCTTGGTTTAGAAGTGCTTTTTAAAGAAGATCTTCTTTTAGTGAATAATGGTGCTTTAGCTGAGCAATTTGTTGGACAAGAGTTACTTGCTAATATTATAAAAGATGAATTAAATGGACTATATTCTTGGGTAAGGGAGAAAAAAAATTCTAGCGCTGAAATCGATTATTTGATTTCTGTTGGATCTAAAATTATTCCTATTGAAGTAAAAGCTGGTGCTATTGGAAAACTTCGTTCCTTACATATATTTTTAGAAGAAAAAAAGAGTCCATTAGGAATAAGGATTTCTCAAAAGCCTTTTTCTTATAACGATAAGATTTTATCAATACCATTTTATTTAATAGAAGAGATCCCTAGATTAGTGAAAGAAATATTAAAATAAACTCTAATCAGAAAATATTTTATTCCATTTCGTGGAGTTTATTTTGAACCCAGCGATTTTTCGGAAAACAAATTAAATAAAATAAGATGATCAAGAGCGTAGGATAGATCATATAAAAATACTTTTTATTTAAAATATTGTAGATAAGACCACCGAAATATCCAAACAAGATAAATAAAACTAAAAACAAAAATATAGCCCGAGTCCAAACATGAGATATTTTAAGAGTTTTATAAGCTCTTAATATCTGGTGTTTTAAAATGTTATATACACTAAAGATAATAAAAAGGATTCCTGGAATAAAAAGCCAATATGGTGAAATATTAAGCCCCTCTAAAAATATAGAAACATCTCCATGAGTCTCAAATGTTCTCCAAAGTATATAGCTATAGACTTGTCCGATATTTACTATCATGAACCAAAAAAAGAATGAATATAAATAGATTTTTTCTTGGATCTTTTTTGAGCTACATAAAATAGCGCTTATTACATAAAAACAGGCATTTAAAATATTTGGAATAATAGCTGTCATTGCAGCTAATATGTTCCTGTTTTGAGAGAGCATTGCTGTGTAATCTGTCTGATCATCAACTAAAAACAAAGTAAAATCAGCAAAATGTAGATGAAACGGGCTTTTTTTAAATCCAAAAATCCATGCGATAAATGAGTGAGTAAATTCATGAATCGTTACCATGAGTATATGTGCAATTAAAAGTAAAATAATGGTAGCTAAAATGTCTTTAATCACTTTTTTCATGTATATACCCTAAATCTGGAGTATATCTATCTGAAAATAAATTTGAATATATTTTTATTTTTTCTATTTTAGTTTGTTTTGAATATACATAGGAAGTTGAAAACTCGCTTTATGGACCTCGGGAGTATAATATTTCATTTCATTTGGAAGATCTAAAATAGCTTTTTTTAAAGTATCTATTGAGACATTAAAATGCTTTTTAGAATCTGTCGCCCAGCCAAGAGCCATAAATCCTCCAATATATCCAAAAACTGGAGCTATATAAAAGCGATTATCTTCAAATATTTTTTTTCTAGTGTTATAGGTATCTACTAGTTCTTGTCCTTGAGCGAAGGGAACTCCATTTTGTGTGACTATTATACCATCTGGATTTAGAGCTTTTTTGCAATACGTATAAAACTCTTTGGTAAATAAAACTATGCCCGGGCCTACAGGATCTGTTGAATCCACTATAATTATATCGAATTTCTCTTTTGTATTTTTAACATAGTCAATTCCATCTGCTATGATTACTTCAGATTTAGGATCTGAAAATGCCCCATTAGAGAGCTTTGGCATATGCTTTTTGCAAGCGTCTAGTGCTATGCCATCTATTTCAACCATAGTAGCTTTTTCAATAGATTTGTGAAGCAAAACTTCTCTTAAAATCCCACCGTCTGCGCCGCCAATTATTAAAACTTTTTTTACGTTTCCATGAGATAAAATAGGAACGTGAGTTAGCATTTCATGGTAGATAAATTCGTCATTTTCAGTTGTTTGAAGTACGTTATCTAAAGCTAGAACTTTTCCAAAAATAGAATTTTCAAAAATCAAAATATCTTGAAACTTTGATTTTCCTTCAAAAAGAACTTTTGATATTTTTAACATCTGATTCCAGTTAGATCCGTATAATTTTTCAACAAAAAAATTATCTAAATTGTTCGTATTTTCTAGATCTTTTGTAAAAGAATTTTCTATAGATGAATCTACCATTTTTTTTCCTTTGTAAAAAATTATTTACCAACTTTTTGGATTTTTTTTAAAAGTTCTTTTCCTTTTTCGATAGTATATTTTTTTTCGATTTTTTTGATTTTATTAAAAAAAGCTTTATTTAAGTCTATATCTAAAACATCTGCTATTCTTAATTAAATAAAACAGTATGTCAGAGAGCTCATCTTCTACATCTTCTAAAGATTTTTTGTCATTTTTAATATCAAAAGATTGTTTTTCTGTTATCCACTGGAAAATTTCTAAAAGCTCTGATGCTTCGACAGTTAGAGCCATAGATAGATTTTTTGGTGTATTAAAAGATATCCAATCTCTATCAGTTATGAATTTTCTAATATAACTTTTTATTTTAGTAAGCTCTAATACCATTTTTTTCTCTAATATCAATTTAGATCATTATATGATAATAGCTGGCTTAAAAAATATACAAGGGATAAAAACATTTATACTGGATTTTTGATAAAATAAATTTTTTACTAATGCTATTTTTTTTAGTTCCATTTAAATCTATAATCTAATAATAAAAATTTTACTTTGAGGTGACATTATAACTTAGAGCAAATGGTGAAATTACAACTTTGCCTTATAGATTTTTCCATTGGTTTTAAGGAAGAAATATTGTATAATTTTTACAAAAAGGAGAAGAAATAATGTCTAGTTCAACTACATCAATTCTATCAGATTATCAAACAGTTTTGGAAGCTTATAAAACTGTTTATGATGTATGCACACTTGAAGGAGATAGACTTTCGCATTCAGAGGGAAAATTAATTAAAGTAAAGAGATTCTTATCTGATCCATGCGATCAAAGGTTGATTTCTGTTTTACAAAAAATTAATGAAGCTGCAAAGAGAGTATTTTCAGCAATTGAAAATAATCAATTAACTCTTATAGATGATAAAAAAGCTGAATTTTTGAAATTACGACATATATTTGCATTAAAAATGAGTGGTTTAGAGTATACATATCGAGATATTGATGAAACGCAGCGCAGTATTTATAGTGAAAGTTTTACAGTTCACAAGCTAAAAGATTATTCTATTTCTTCAAACGATCCAGTAGATTTTACTAGAAGAAGAAATATACTAGACTTTATTCCTTTTAAAAGAGATCAGAGAGAAGATTTAAGTGTTATAAAAAAGCGCATATCGGAAGCTAAATCCCATATTTTGCCAAGAAAAAGTTATATTACGAAAGTAGTTAGTAAATATTTCATAATGATAGGAGCATTTATTCCTCTTATGTTTATAGAGGGAATATTGACGATAGGTTTATTTGGATTGAAATTATTTGGATTTTTACGTAATGAGCGTTTACGAAGTAGTTTTGATAGAATCGTTGATTTATATTTAAATAAAATGTTCTCTAGCCTTACAGCACACGATATGGCTAAACTTGCTCTATCTCGTTATGCTAATCAACTTAAAATGGAAACTAAATGGGATGATGAACGCTTCGGGTTATTTGAATCTGTAATTCCTTATTTAGATGAGGGTAAACTTGCTGAAGATGACTTCAATAATATACAACTTGTGTTAACAGAAGATGAATTCGATCAACTTGGATTGTCTGATGATGAAGTAGTAACTGATATCTTTAGACAAATTATTAGAAAGGCAGATGGAAGATTCTCTTCAAGAGATTTGATTTCTTTAATTTCTCTAATCTCAGTCCAATTCGTAGAGCAAAGTCAACAAAAAACAAAAAACTACAAGGAATTAATACAACAATTTATTGAAAACCAAGCTGAAAGAATAAAGAAACAAAAATTTTCAGCATATGATATTATAATGCATCCAAACCAATTGATTCGTTATCTAGAGATTTTTAAGAAACATACTCCTTTGTGTAATGTTAGATTCTTAGATCCGCTACTTAGAACTAAAGAAGGTAAAATTAAGACTGAAAATACTCTATTTAGCAAAATTGAATCTATGGGATTTAATATGCAATAAATATAGGTGCTAAGAAATATCAAATTGGATTAATTATTATCTTTTTCATTTGAGGATTTTTCTTCCTCATTATTTTTTTCATTTATAGGCTCTTCTTTTTCTTCTTCTTCTTTTTTGTCTGGATGTTTAAAACTCTCTATAATATTTTCTTTATTTCGCTCAATTGTTTTAGAAGCAATATCGGTTCCAATTGGCGCTGATGCTGAAATTGGCATGAATTCGCTTTTTTCTTCTTTTGGAGTGATTTTTGGGTATTTCATTCTAAAGTATATGCCTATAATCCCAAGGAGGCTTGATACTATAGCAATAAATATGAAAAGAGCATAAATACTTATTTCCATAAATAAAGATGTTACAAAAGGACCAATTATTGCCCCTATTCCATAGGTCATAGCCATAAAACCTACAACAAAAGGAACATACTTTGTATCGAATCTATCACAAGCTTGCGAAATGCTAATTGGGTAGATAACGAAAGTAAACCCACCAAGGAGAAAACAAAGAAAATATGCAAAATAAGTGACATTTGAGAAAAATATCATCAAAATCGATGGAATTATTGCTAAAATAGCACTTGTGATTAAAACTTTTCTTCTATCAAATATATCAGATAAATATCCAATTGGCCATTGAAGTAAAAAACCGCCTGCTATGGTAATCGTCATAATGTAAGATACTCTGATGTTATTTAGCGTTGCAAAAATTGGTAAAAAACTATAAATAGCACCCAAAATGATTCCTGAAGAAAGCGATCCCCAAAAACTAAGTGGCGATGCTTTATATACCTCTAAATAACTCTTTTTCATAATTTCTGATTGTGATTCTGGAGTTTTGCTGTAATTTATCGAGATAGGAACTATAGAGAGATAGCATAAAATTCCGAAAAGTAAAAAAGGTGTTATCGTTTCAATGTTGACAACATCAATTAGCATTTGAGATAATGATTGAGAGCCATAAAGAGCTATCATATAAAGTGATAGAGTTTTTCCTCTTGTTTTTTGAGAGCTGCCTGACAAAATCCAACTTTCTATTATCACATATAAAGTAGCAATGCTCACTCCGCCTATTATTCGCATAATAGTCCATAAAATTGCACTTATATACATGCCTTGAATAAGTACAGTGGCTCCAAAAATAGCAGAAAAGCAAACAAAAGATCTTATATATCCAACTCTAGCAATAATTTTTTCTGCTCTAAGTGATCCTATTAAAAACCCCAAATAAAAAGATGATTGAACAATACCGATGACCGTTTCTGTAAAACCTTCTACCTGAAGCTTTAAGCTAATAAAAGTTAAAAAAGGAGTTGAACTGCATACAACAAAAGCCAAGCTAAGTAAGGGTGCTATTAAGGGATTTAAGGATTTGAGTTTTTGGTTCATAGCAAATTATTGGGTAAACTATAGTATTAAAATCTTACTAGCTCTTATTATTATTCGTTACCATTTTTTTATAAATTTTAAAACTGTTTATTTGCTTTTTTTTTCTTATTAAAACCAGCGAAGATGTAAGCTATTAAGAAACAATAGGATGGAATTCATCTTTTAGTGTATCCCCAAAAGAGTAGCCATATTTTTTTAAATAATTTAGATTGGGATCCTTTTTATTTAATTTATAGACAGTTTTTATATCCCCATATCCAATTAGCAAAAATTTTTGTGAATTAGAATAGAGATCTTTTAAATAAATTTGGGGGTTGTCTATTGAAATTGAGCTTTTGAAAAACACTAAACTTCCAGGATTTTTAGGAAAAGTATTTGAATTGAGAGCTATATTATTATCTAATTTTATCAATAAAAAACAAATAGCGCCTTGAAAAGAGATCAAATCATTTATAGTTGTTGAACTTTCAAATAGATTTTTTTTATTTGTTAAAAAAGTCTGATCGAAAATTACTCTAAGTGAGGATTTATTAGATAATGCTTTAACTATAGATGCGAGATTTTTATCTAAAACGATCTTTTTTATAATAGAAGATTTCCTAAAAAGATCTCTAAAAGCTATATATTGCTCAAAAAAATTAAGATTTTTTTTTGATTTGAAAATTGTATCTACTTCATTTTCTAATATTTGTATTTTTTCTTTAGGAAAAACATTTTCAAATTCAATAAAGCCATTTTCTTCAAAAAAGTTAATTTGAGAATCTAGAATTAAAAATTTCATAAAGCTCCGAGATTTAAAAGTGCTTCTTTTATCGTCTCAAAATTTGCAAAACCAGAAAATCTAACAAAACCTTCTCCAAGAGAGCCAAAACCTATGCCAGGAATTGTGACGATATTTTTCTCTAAAAGCCTATCAAAAAAATCTATGGAGGATGCGTTTTTTGGACATTTGCACCAAATGTAAGGGCTATCTATCCCACCGTAGGCTCTGTAGCCTAATTTTTTTAGACCATCAAGTAGATATTTTGTATTTTTTTTGTAAGATAAGATAATTTCATCTATTTGAGTTTTCCCCACCAGGCTATAAGTTGCCTCTGCTGCTTTTTGAATCGGATAAGAAATACCCCCAAATTTTGTGTCAATATAGCGATTCCAAAGAGAGTTAACTGATAAATTATCTAAGGTTTTAATATTTTTGGGGATTACTAAATATGAACATCTAAGTGAAGTGAATCCAGCTTTTTTAGAAAAGCTTCTCATTTCGATTGTTACATCTTTAGCATTTTCAATTTCATAAATAGATTTAATCGTGTTTTTAGAAGTTATAAAAGCTTCATAGGCTCCATCGAAAATAATTAAAGAGTTATTTTTTTTTGCATAATCTACCCAATTTTTCAAATTCTTTTTACTAAAAGCTATCCCTGTAGGATTATTAGGTGAGCATAGGTATATAATATCTAGTTTTTTCTTTGGTAAAAGGGGCTCAAAATTATTTTCTTCTAACAAGGGGAGATAAACTATGTTTTGTTTTCTGCCATTTATTATATTAGCATCGGTATATAAAGGGTAGGCTGGATCTAAAATACCAACTATTGACTTTTCGGAAAAAAGATCAGAAATATTAGAAAGGGAATATTTCATGCCGCTGGATATAAAAATTTCATCGATCTTAATATCAAAATTTTTATAATCATTATCTAAAATTTTTTGTTTTAAAAAATCATATCCAGTAGATGGCCCGTAACCTTTTAAAGTTTTTTCTTCTCTCATCTCATCGGCAGCGAATTTTATAGCTTCGATAACGATAGGCGCTAAGGGCTGGGTAATATCACCAATGCCTAAATTTAAAATTTTTTTATTACTTTCCTTTTTCAAAAGCACTTTTTTTTCAATTTTATTGAAAAAGTAATCTTTTTTAAGTTTTAATAGATTTGAGTTGGCTTTGGGCATCGAGCTAATTTTTAATTTTTTTATAAAAAAAATACCTGAAATGTAATAAAATTACAACTAATCAATTTTTAAAAAAATATGAATGAGTTTTACGAATTAAAAGAAAATTTAAATAAGATCGAAGAGAAAATAAAAATATCTTTTGAAAATAAAGATTTACTCTTGCTTAGCTTTCTTCATAGATCATTTGTGAATGAAAATAAAAAAGTTATAAATGAGCATAATGAAAGATTGGAATTTTTAGGTGATGTAGCTCTAAATTTAGTAGTTTCTACTTATTTATATAATAAACTTAAGTCTAAAGCAGAAGGCAAGCTCTCTCATATTAGATCAAAATTAGTCGATGGGGTGTCTTGCGCAAAATATTATAAGCTTTTAGCTTTAGATGAATATGTTTTGATGGGCAAGGGAGAAAAGGAAGCAATAAGAGGCAAAACTACAATTTTTGCAGATGCTTTTGAAGC
>JAAKFE010000001.1 GCA_011065175.1 Candidatus Anoxychlamydiales bacterium | reverse complement strand
ACAAGCTTATAGAGAAGCTTTATCTCTAGCGAAAACAGAAGCTGATAAACTAAGAATTTTAGAGAGAATTGCCATTAGTTATAACAGTTATGCAGGAGCTTTATTGGAGCAAAAAAAATATCCACAATCAGAACAGCCCTGTTTAGATGCAATACATGCTTATAGAGAAGCTTTATCTCTAGTAAAAACAGAAGCTGATAAACTAAGAATTTTTGAGATCATTAGGAGAATTTATTTTATTCATGCAAAGGCTTTGTTTGAGCAAAGAAAATATTCAGAATTGAAAGAAATATTGGATAAATCGTTAGAAGAATTGAAAAAAGAAATAAAATTTAATGAAGCGATAGTCCCTCAAAATACAGTAGAAACTGAGGTGAAAAATAGAACAATAACAATGTCGGCAAGTAATTCTAAGCAGATTGCAGAGTTATATTTTCAAATGAACCGATATGAAAAAGCAAAAGATGTAGCTTTAGCTGGCCTATATTTAAGATGTTCTGATAATGATCTAAATATAGAACTATCGAACTTATTAACAAGAATTTTGGAGAAAATGACTTCGCAAAATACGGAATCAGAAGAAAAATAGATTTTTTTTGATAGAGGCTATTTTTTAATTAAAGAGATTAAATTAAAAAAATCTTTTTCTAGATCTTGATATTTTAGATCTTTTGATTTTTTTTTGACTCGAATACAAATTTCTATGTTTTTATCTAGGCTGTGTTGATTAAGTCTAAATATTTCTCTAATTTGTCTTTTAAATTTATTTCTTATATGAGCTTTTGCGATTTTAGAAGAGATGGTAATTCCAAGCTTTGGGTTAGATATCTCTTCATTGAATCTATAATCGAAGATTAAAAAAGATCCTTTTAGCCTGTTTTTTGAAAGGCGTAAGGCTTTAAATTCATTTTTTTTCCTAATCTTTAAAGATTTGGGAAATTTAAACTTAAGCAGTAAGTCTTTTTCTACCGATTCTTCTTCTTCTTTTAATGATGTTTCTTCCATCTTTTGTTTTATTTCTTGCTCTAAATCCAAATTTTTTCTTTCTTCTTGTTTTAGACGGTTGATATGTACGTTTCATAAGTAAGCCTATAATTTTAAATTTAAGGACCTATAATATTGAAAATAAAGAAATTCTTCAAGAAGATTGAAAAGAAAATCGAAATAAAATAAAATGGTATACACCAATTTATGTTAAGGAAATTTTATGAAAACTAAAGCATCTGTAAAAGCTGATCCTTCTAAAGGCGATAAGCTAGTTAGAAGAAGAGGAAGACTATACGTTATTAACAAAAGAGATCCAAACAGAAAACAAAGACAAAAGGGCCCTGCTCGTAAAAAATAATTTTAAAGGAAAAATATGGCAAAAAAATCATCTGTAGAAAAACAAAAGAAAAAAGAAAGATTAGTAGCTAAGAAAAAGGATAAAAGAGCTGAGCTCAAAAAAATTATTGTCGATATGACAAAACCTGATGAAGATAGAATGAAAGCTGTCTATGCTTTAAATGCTCTTCCAAAAAATTCTTCAAAAATAAGACTTAGAAATAGATGCCAAAGAACTGGTAGATGTAGAGGATACTTAAGAAAATTTAAACTATCTAGACTATGTTTTAGAGAACTTGCATCTAGCGGGTATATTCCAGGCGTTTTTAAAGCTAGTTGGTAGAGTTCTTTAAGAGTTTAGATAAAGAAGATATGTCTATTAATTTTTTCCAGGTGTCCATGGAATCATTCCAGACATAAGTATAATTTGAAATTTTCTCTTTCAAATAAATATCATATAGCTTTTTTAAGCTCATTGGACCAATTTGGTTTTTTTCATTATCCAAATAATACCAATAATTATTATCAGTTTTTAAAATAGAGAAGTGATTTGCTAAAGATTGATTAGATTTTTTTTGAATATTTCTAATAATTTTTAAAGGTTTTAAAATAGAGAAGTGATTTGCTAAAGATTGATTAGATTTTTTTTGAATATTTCTAATAATTTTTAAAGGTTTTAAAAAATAGATTATTGCTAAAGCGATAATTCCAAAAAACAATCCTAGAATAAACCAAGTTTGAGTATCTCTATTTTTTTTATATGCTAATTTTGAGCTAGTTATGGCGCAAAACAGCCAACAAATGACTGGTAAAATAGCGTTAACTAAAACTTTAATTGTTGATTCCATAAACAATTATTTCGGTTGGTTTTCATCTTTATAATTTTCATATATTTCGAAATAAAAGAAAAGTAGTTTTAAGAAAATTCAAATTAAACTAAAATGGTGATTAGAATTTTTAAAGAGGTATTTATATGAATGAAAAATTTAATCAAGTGGATACAAAAGAGATTGAGTTGCCAGAGACAACTTTTTCAAGAGATATAGAAACTAAAGTATTTCAATCAATTGTCTTTAAAGCTTTAAATAAAATTGAAGGAATTCATTTAGTTAGTAAAGGGCTTATTGATTCATTGCTTGGTAGAGATGCTCAAGAGAGTTTTTCTGCAATTCACATAGAGCAAGATCAAAAACAGCATTCAGTATCTGTGAAATTAGAGGTAAATATTAAATTTGGAATAGCAATTCCAGAAAAATCAGAAGAGATTCAATCAAAAATCATTGAAGATGTCTCAAAATATACAGGACTTCATGTAAGCTCTGTACACGTTATTTTCAAAAATCTTTTATCTGAAGTAGCAGCAACAGAAGCAGATGAAGATGATGATGATGAAGACGAACTTGAGACTATCGTAAATAATGAAGAAGAATACGAAGGATTTTAAATGAGAGCTATGCAAATTCTCATATCAGCTATTCATTTAGTATTTATGATGTTGATATTTGCTATAGGTTCATTTTTTGTTATGTTATATTTTAAACCTGAATTTATAGAAATTTTTATAAACTTTATGTTAGAGAATACCGATATTGTTTTAAAAATTGGTCTTTTTACGTTATCTTTAGCTTTTATTTTATTTATCTCATTTTATCAACTTCACAAAAAACAATATTTAAAAGTTTTAATGAAAAAAAATAAAACAGATATAGATACAAAGCTCATTAAAAACTATATTGAAAAATATTTCGAAAGAATTTATCCAGATAAAAAAAATAATTTTCAAGTAAATGTAGATGTAAAAGATAAATTAGAGATTATCGCAAGAGTAGATAATTTAGATAATAAAAAAGAGTTTTTATTAAATATCGAAGAGAAAATTGGAAAGCTGCTTTTAGATCATTTAAATTACGATAAAGAATTTATTTTTACTCTGAAAGAGAAGTAGATTTTTTTTAAGTTAGTAAAAAAAAATTAAGGTTATTAAAGTTTTCTTTTTTCAAGCTCTTTTAAATTCAGGTTGTCTATGAAAAAGATTTAGAAATCAAAAAGTTATGGCCGCGTATAAAAGGTTATATCCAGCCATAACTTTTTGAAAACTAAGATTATAATTTTAAGATTTTTTCAATATCTTTAGAATTCAAAATCTTTAATTTTTCTAAATCTTCTTTTTTAGCTTTTTTTAAGTTTTCGATGCTTTTAAATTTTTTTAGAAGAGAGAGAGTTTTTTTATTTCCGATTCCAGGAATTTTTATAAGTTTTGTAGATACTATTTTTTTAGATCTTACTTTTTTATGAAATGTTATAGCTGCTCTATGGGCTTCATCTCTAATTTCTTGAAGTAAAAATAAGGTGGGGGATGTTGGATTTATAAAAATAGGTTCTTTTAAATGAGGGATAAAAATCTTTTCTTTAGTTAGTGCTTTTGTGTGTTTTGCTTTTTCTTTAGAGATAGATAAAATATCTACATTTGCAATATTTAATTTATTTAGAACTTTTATAGCGATATTTAAATGAGCTTTTCCTCCATCTAAAATTAAAAGATCTGGGAAAATTTTTATTTTTGAAAAATGGCGATATAAAATTTCTTCAAAAGCTGCGATATCACCTTTTTTTGAAGTTTTTAATTTAAAAAGTTTCATTTTAGATTTTTGCTTTTCACCATCTATAAAAGTTACCATAGCAGCTACTTGAGAGGTTCCAGAAATGTTAGAAGTATCAAAACAAATAATCTCATGAGGAAAATTAGTTAACTTTAAACTCTCTTGAAGATTAAGTAGTTTTTTTTCATCTAAAGATTTTTGATCTTTTTGTTGAAAAAATAGAGCTTTGGCATTTTCAAAGCTTAATTTTATAAGCTCTTTTTTCTTTCCTTTTATTGGGTAAGTGATTTTGATTTTTTTATGATTATGAGTGAGAATTTTTTCTATTGTTTTTTGATTTTTTAGTTTTATAGGAATTATTATTTCTTTAGATTGAGATAATTTTGAGTAGTGCTGAAGTAAAAAAGCTTCTAAAATCTCTTCTTTTGAAGAAAAAATTTCAAAAAAAGAAAAGTGCTCAGAGGTAGTTAGTTTTCCTTGTTGGAAAATAAGTTTTACAATCAGAACAAAATGATTTTCTTGAAAAATTCCTAATACATCTGAGTTTTTAGCAGCTAAAATATCTACGAATTGATTTAGCCGAATGTGTTTTATCTGTTTTATAAGATTTAAATAGTCATTAGCTTTTTCATACTCTAAATTTTTTGAGGCTAATTTCATTTTGCTTTTAAGATCTTTTATAATTAAAGGATCTTTACCTTTTAAAAATTGGACTACATTTTCAACTAAAGTATCGTATTCTTTTTTTGTGCATTTATTAACGCATGGTGCTATGCATTTACCAATATCGAATAATATACAAGGTCTTGTTCTATTTTGAATCTCACTATTAGAGCATTGACGTAGAGGAAAAAGTTTTAAAAGAAAAGCTTTTACAGCTCTTGCAGCTCTTGTATTTGTGTATGGTCCAAAATACAGGTTTTTATCTTTAGGCTGAGTTTTTAATCTAATGAGTTTTAGCATCGGCCATTTGTGAGAGGTGCTCACCATTATGCTTACATATGTTTTATCATCTTTTAGTAAAATGTTGTATTTAGGTTGATGTTTTTTGATTAAAGTGTTTTCTAAAATTAAAGCTTCCTTATCATTTGTAACTATTATGGTTTCAATAGATTTTACTTGATCTACTAAAAATGAGACGCTAACTCTTGTATCTTTACCTAAAAAATACTGTTTTATTCTGTTTTTTAAGTTGGTTGCTTTTCCGACATATAAAACTCTATTAGAAGAATCTTTCATGATATAAACGCCACATTTTTTTGGCAGTTTATTTAAAAGATTTTTATCAAATGTCATCGAAAAACAACCTTTTTTTCTATGATTTAGTTTTGTTTCTCTATTTTTTTCTTTAAGTTATAAATCTTTTGCAGAGCATCTATTGGAGTTAATTTATTTATATCTATATCTTTAATTTCTTTTATAACATTTTCAAATTTTTGATTTAGATTTTCTTTTATATCGAAGAGGGTAAACTGATTTGTAGTTTTGTTGATTTTGGCTTTTGAATTTTTAGATTTTTTGTTTTCAAAGTTCTCTTTATTTTGCGAGTTTTTCTCTAAATTAATTAAAATCTTTTTTGCTTTATCTATGACAACATCTGGCATATTTGCGAGTTTTGCTACATGGATACCATAGCTTTTATCTGCAAAACCTTTTATTATTTTTCTTAAAAAAACAATTTCTGTGTCAGTTTCTTTGACTTGAATGTTGTAGTTAGTCACTCCTTTTAAAATCTTTTCAAGCTCAGTTAGCTCAAAATAATGAGTTGCAAATAGGGTTTTTGCTTTTTTATTTTCTGTGTTAATTAAATATTCTACAACTGCCCAAGCAATAGATATGCCATCATAGGTAGATGTCCCTCTTCCGATTTCATCTAAAATTATGAGAGATCTATTTGTAGCATTATTTAAAATATTTGCGGTCTCTGTCATTTCAACCATAAAAGTTGATTGACCTCTTGCTAAATCATCAGATGCGCCAATTCTAGAAAAAACTTTATCCACAATGCCGATTTTTGCATCAATAGCTGGGATAAATGAACCTATTTGCGCCATTATAATCAAGATAGCTACTTGCCTAATATATGTGGATTTTCCAGCCATATTAGGCCCGGTTATTAAATATAGCTGATTGTTTTCATTATCTAGATAAGTGTCGTTTGCGATAAATTCTCCTGTAGGAAGAGCCTCTTCAATAATGGGATGGCGACCATCTTTGATATCTATTGTATTTGATTCGTTAACTTCTGGTTTTATAAAATTTTTAGCTTTTGCTGTTTTTGCAAAAGAAATTAAAACATCTAAATTAGCTATGCCTTCAGATATTTTTTCTAAATCGCAAGAAAATTTTAAAACCTTTTCTCTTAAATCTAAAAAAAGTTCGTTTTCTAAAGTTTTTATTTTATCTTCAGAAGATAAAATCTTTTCTTCAAAAATTTTTAGTTTTTCAGAAATAAATCTCTCTGAGTTGACAAGAGTTTGTTTTCTTATAAAATCATTTGGAACTTTATCGGCCTGCGCTTTAGAAACATCTATAAAATAGCCAAAGATTTTATTGTATTTTACTTTTAGAGTTTTGATGTTTGTTTTTTCTTTTAGCTCATTTTGATAGTTATTTAGCCAGATAAAACTGTTTTTACTAATTTGTTTTAGTTCATCTAATTCTTTATTGTAGCCAGTTTTAAAGATATTTCCATCAGATAGTCTAAGAGGCGGAAGCTCTACTAGTGCTTCATCTAAAAGAGATAATAGTTTAGTTATATCTTTTAGATTTTTTTCATTCTCTTTTATTAGAGCTTGATTAAACTTTTTAAGTAGGATTTTTATTTCAGGAATTTTTTTGATAGATTCTTTTAAATTCGTTAAATCTCTAGGTGATGCGCTTTTATTTATTATTCTAATTAAAAGTCTTTGTAGATCTTTGATATTCTCGAAACAATTTGAGATGTCCATTGTCGTTTCAAAGTTATCTAAAAACTCTTTAATAGAGTTTTGTCTTTTTTTAATTTTTTCAAGATCAATTAAAGGAAGTTTTAGCCATTTTTTTATAAGTCTTCCTCCCATTGCAGTATTGGTTTTATCTAAAAGATAAAGTAGTGTGCTATTTTCATTTAAAGTAGATGAGCTAATAATTTGCAGATTTTTCTCAGTTGCATAATCAATCATCATATAAGATGATAAATTCTCTCTTTTTATAGTTTTTATGTGTTTTAAATCTAAAAATAGATCTTCAGTTAAATACGAGATAATAGCGCCTGCTGCATTTATAGCAGAGCTCATAGCTTTTAGCCCAAAGCTATCTAAACTAAAAGTATTGAAATGATTTAATAAAACATCTAAAGCCATTTCATGCTCAAAATACCAATTATCTTTTTCTGTTATAAAAAATTTTAAATCGATAAAGAGCTTATCAAAAAGATGGAGATTATTATTTTTGAATTTTGTAGATACTAAAATCTCTGAAGGATTTAGCTTATATATCTCATTTAATAATTCTTTTTCATCGTCTATTTCTGTTGCTATAAATTCAGCAGTTGATAAATCAATTATTGCAAGACCATAGACAGAGCCTATTTGAGATAAAGAGATAAAAAAATTATTTGATTTATCTTTTAAAAGGTTTGAATTAAAAATCACTCCTGGCGATAAAATTTTAGTGATCTCTCTTTTAACGATTCCTTTTGCATGTTTTGGATCTTCTACTTGCTCTGCTATCGCTACTTTGAAACCTTTGGCTATTAATCTATCGATATAAACATCACCTGCATGATGAGGAACGCCACACATAGCGATATTTTGTCTTTTTGTTAAAGTAAGATCTAGCTCTTTAGAGATAATATATGCATCTTCTAAAAAAGCTTCATAAAAATCTCCTAGCCTAAATAGTAAAAGCGCATCTTTTATTTTGTCTTTTAAAGATTGCCACTGTTTCATCATTGGAGTAGAAAAGCTCATTTTTTATCCTTTTATTTTTTTTAACCTATTTTAGCTATAATAAAAAAAAAGAGCTATTTTTCTTTTTCTTAAAACCTGTTATGATAATGTTTATGAAGACATACACTAAAGAAAGTTTAGAAAGACTCAGATCTAGAATAGATCTTATTGAAGTTTTATCTCCTTATGTAGATTTTTCAAAAAGTGGAAGTTATTTTAAAGCTAAATGTCCTTTTCATGATGAAAAAACTCCATCTTTTGTAATAAATAGATCAGATACGCATTATCATTGCTATGGTTGCTCAGCTCATGGTGACGCCATCTCTTTTTTAATGAACCATCAAAAGATGTCATTTACAGAGTCAGTTGAATATTTAGCAGATAAATTCTCTGTTAATTTAGAGTTAAATGAAAATGAAAATGAAAAAAATTTAGGGCCATCTAAAAAAGCTATAAAAGAAGTTTTAGATTTAGCTTCGAGATTTTATCATTTTATACTTTTATATACAGATAGTGGTAAAGATGCTTTAAAATATCTCTTCGATAGAGGAATTGATTTAGATTTTATTAAAACTTTTCAAATAGGTCTTTCGCTTAAAGATTCTTATCAGTTTCAGAAATTTTGCCAAGATAAAAAGATTACAAAAGAGCTTTTATTTCAAGCAGGACTTACTACAAAAAATGACAAAGATTTTTTTACTGATAGAATAATGATCCCTATTAAAGATGCTATCGGCTGTGTAATCGGATTTACTGCAAGAAAATATAAAGAGGATACTTTTGGTGGTAAATATATAAATTCTCCTGAGACCATTCTTTTTAAAAAATCAAAAGTTTTATTCGGTTTAAATTACTCTAGAAAAAATATAGCAAAACAAAGAAAAGTAATAATTGTTGAAGGTCAAATAGATGCTTTTCGATTAATCTATTTTGGATTTTCTATTACCGTTGCATCTCAAGGAACAGCTTTTACAATAGATCATGCTCAGCAGCTGATAAATTTAGGGATAAATCAAGTCTATCTTGCTCTAGATTCAGATGCAGCAGGAATAGAGGCTGCTATAAAAACAGGGGATTTATTTCAAAAAAATGCAATCGAGACCTATATTTTAAATCTACCTCCAAAAATGGATCCGGACTCTATTTTAATTGAATATGGTCCAAAGTATTTTGAAAAACTCATATTAGAGAGTTCTGATTATCTATCTTTTTTAGTAGAAAATTTGTCAAAAAAAATAAATATAAAGTCTCCTAGTGGGAAAAATGAACTTGTTCAAAAGGTTGCCCTACGTATAAAAAAATGGGAACATCCCTTAATGGTACATGAGAGTTTAAGAAAACTCGCTAAACTTACTCAAACTCCAGAAAAGATGATTCCAATTGAATCCGAAGCTCCAAATGTTTATATAAAAAAAGAAGCAGATCTATCTTTTTCAGATATTAATCCTGATCTAATTTTAGAGACAGATCTTTTAAGACAGCTATTTTTGCAAGGCACATCGAAGCCAGAGTTAATTGAAATAGCAAAAAATAATATTACTCTAGAGCATTTCAAAGTAAGGGTTTGCAAAAATCTCTATTCAAAATATATGAATAGCAATAAAGAAAATTTTTCTAAAGATCTACTCGCATTTGCTATAGATTTAGAAAATGCAGAAGAAAGACTTTTTTTATCTGAAATGCTTCAAAAGAAAATAAATCTAGATAAAATCAAAGAGAATTTTATTAATACTATTCAAAAAATCTTAGATAGATATTGGATGGAGAAAAGAGAAGAGATAAAACTAAAAATTCATTCAGCTAGCTTTTCAGATGATGAGGTTTTAGAGCTTGCTAAAGAGTTTGACGATCTAAAAAATCAAAGACCTACAATTGTTCTTTGAGTCTTCTTCGTCTTCAGGAAAGAAAATTAGAAGTTACAGTGGTTATTTTTAGCTTGAAAATGTTTGAGAAAATTTTTTATGAAAAAATTTAAAAAGACTTTAGTTTTTATAGTTATTGGTTTAATTGTTTGTACTTCTTGTGAAAATTCAAAAAAAGATCCTTATTCATCTATTAAAGATATAAAAAATCCAACTTTTAGAGATTATTTAAAAATCCAAAAACATTTTAAAAACAATAAAAGAGAAGAGCTAAAATTGTTTTCTCAAACAATCAAAAATAATGAAAATTTATTAGATGAAAATTACATAAAAAAAGCTAAAGAATTTCGATTAGTTGGAAAAAAAAGGCAGATGAAACCGATATTTGAAAAGCTTTATTTTAATACATCTAAAGAGGATAAAAAAAGATGTATTATTTGCTATACATCTTTCAATAAAAATTATCCTGAAGGCGTTAAAAGAATGAAAAAATCTCTTTCTTTAATCGGGTATAAAGGTCATTTTATTTATAGAATAGGAGGATGGCCAAATTTAGAGAAAAACTCTTTAAAATATGCACATGTGCTATTTGCATTTAAGCCTTTTTTTTTTAGAGAAGTAAAAGACATGGGCTATGAAACTGTTTTATGGTTAGATAGCGCTGTTTTGCCTCTTCAACCAATAGAGTCTATTTTTGAGAAAATCGAGAAAAATGGATATTTTGGATATAGAGCAGATTTTATTTTAAGCGAGTATACAAATGAGTTTGTTTTAAATCTTTTTGATGTAACTCCTCAGCAAGCAAATTTTATAGAAACCACAGAAGCTGGAATTTTGGGATTAAATTTAAATAGTTTTATAGGTAATGCTATTTTGGATAAATGGCTGTGGGCGGCTGAAAATGGAGGTTTTTTTTCAGCTAGGCATGATCAAAATGCTCTTTCTTTGATAGCTTATAAATTAGATCTAACAAAATTTGAAGATTCAGCAATTTCAAGACCATCTGGCATTGAAAACATAACAGAAGATTCAATGTTTTTTTTAGATCGATCGATTTCATATTGGCCAGATGAATCTCAAGAAAAAGAAAAGATTTTAAAAGTAATAAAAAAACAAAAAATAAAAAAAAGAACGTATAAAGATTTTTTCAAGTTAAAACATATTGTTAGAAACTTTTCAAAAAAATAAACCTAAGTGAGATTATTTAAATTGAAGGTTTAAAACAAGAATCTAAGATTCTTCAAAATAATCAATAAAAGTATTTTTTAAATCTTCAATTTTTATACGCTCTTGTTTCATTGAATCTCTCTCTCTTATAGTCACTGTATTATCTTCTAAAGTTTGATAATCAACAGTAATGCAATAAGGAGTGCCAAGTTCATCTTGTCTTCTATATCTTTTGCCTATAGCGCCTGTTTCATCATATTCTGTAGCGTATCTCATTTTCAAAACATCAAAAATCTTTTTTGCTTCTTTTATAAGATCTGGTTTTTTCATGAGTGGAAATATAGCGATTTTTACAGGAGCAATGTTTTTTGAAAAATGCATAACAGTTCTTATTTCACCATTTTCTAATTTCTCTTCTTCATAGGCATCACAAAGAAGTGCTAAAATAGTTCTATCTAACCCAAAAGTTGGCTCTATTACGTGAGGAATAAATCTTTTATTGTTAACGTTATCAATATATTCTTGAGATACTTTAGAATATTTTTGATGCTGAGATAGATCAAAATTTGTTCTGTAAGCTAAGCCATAGAGTTCATTTGTGCCAAATGGAAAATCATATGTTATATCTAGCGTTTTTTTAGAGTAGTGAGATAGCTTTTCCTTTGCATGCTCTGATTCTTTTAATTTATTCGGATCAAGCCCAATCATAGAGCAAAACTTTCTCATATCATGAAGCCAAGCATCGAAATGCTCTTGCCATGTATTTTGTTCAACGAAATATTCGATCTCCATTTGATCAAATTCAATAAGCCTAAATATAAAATTACCTGGGGTAATTTCATTTCTAAAAGCTTTTCCTATTTGAGCTATACCAAAAGGGATTTTAACTCTCATAGTATCTACAACATTTTTATAATCCAAAAATATAGCTTGAGCTGTTTCTGGTCTTAAATATGAAATATTATGCTCTAAATCAGTTTTACTCATTTCAGTTTTAAACATTAAATTAAAGTGCCGGGCTTTTGTAAAATTTTTAGATGAGCATTTTGGACAGGTTATATCTTTTTTACTCAAAATATCGGAAAAGTCTTCTAAAGACAATCCTTCTACATCTTGATTTGTTTGATCTTCGATTAGCTTATCTACTCTAAATCTAGCTTTGCACTCTTTGCAATCTATTAAAGCATCGTTAAATCCTTCAATATGACCAGAGGCTTTCCAAGTCAATGGATGTAAAAGTATTGGCCCATCTATTCCAACCATATCAGATCTAGATCTTACAAAGAAATTCCACCAAATATTTTTTATATTATTTTTTATTTCAACTCCATATGGGCCATATGAATAAGTATTTGCATATCCTCCATAAATCTCAGAGCCTGGATAGACAAAACCTCTTCTTTTACAAAGAGCAACTATTGGTTTTAAAGGATCTATAGCAGCGTTTTTTTTCATGTATTTTTTTCCGTTCATCTTTAGAAATTTATATTTTATCTAGAAAGAGAGTTAATCTCAATTGTAAGTTTTTTTTGCATCTTATTGCTTTAATTTTTCTAAATCTTTATTTTGAAGTTATAAAGAGGATAAAATGGACAAAGAAAATATAGATAAACCTATAGTTTCTATTGTAGTTTTGCTAAGAGATTTTTTTCATTTAGCGAACATAACAATGAAAAGTATTGTAGATCAAAGAGAAAAATCTTATGAAATCATCGTTATCTCAATCTCAAATCAGAAAAGAAATCTAATCATGTTAAAGCCATACATGGATAAGATAAAAACTGTTGAATATTCAAAAGAGACAAATCTAGCTGTTTTGATGAACAAAGGCTTAAATCTCTCTCAAGGTAAATATATCCAGTTTCTTTTCTCTGGAGACATATTGATATCTAAATATATTTTGAGTTATCTAAAAGATCTAATCATAGAAAAAAAATATCCTCATCTAATTAGCTCAGCTTTTTTAAGAAGAGATGAATTTTTAAATCCAGAAGCTATTAGTTTTTCTTTTGATTATTTTAAGAGAGGAAAGATTCCTATGAATATACAATCTTGTTGGTTTTCAGTAGAATCTGTCCAAAAACTAAAAAAATTCAACCTAAGATATAAAATTCAGCCTGGCTTTGATATGATTTGTAAAATCTTTTTAAAAAAAGATAAAAAAGTGGTTTTTTCAAATAGAGTTTTAACAGATTATCAATTCAAAAAAATACCATCTAAGCTGATTTTGCTCAAAGCCTTTGAGAATTTAAAAATTATTTATAAAAATTTTGGGCTTTTTAAAACAATCTATTGGTGGGCTATTCACGATCATTTTAGGATGTTAAAACTATTTATGCTCTCTTTAAAAAGAGCTTTTTGGAATCCTTAAAAATTTTTTGAATAATTTAATTGTTTATTTATAAAAATATATTTAATTTTTAATTAGTTTCATTTTATGTTTTAATATAGTCATTTTTAGGAAAACAGGAGAACTTTATATGTTCCGTGACATAAAGAATTTATTATTTAACAATGATTTTTTTAATCCTCCGCCCCCTCCGGTTACCAGAATTCTTGTAGGTGATGAAACAGATGAGTCAGAAGCCGTCACTCGTAATTTTGCAAGAAAGTTCTGGGTTCAATATGATCATCATATACATGCTGAAGTAAAAAAAAGTTGCGATCAAGGAAACATTTATCCTTTTAGCTGCGTTTAATGCTCTTGTTTTTTTAATATCTGCTAATCAAAAAATAATGAATACACATATAGAATATAGTTGTATAACTCTCGGATTAGCTACAAGTGTGGCGCTAATAAGTCAAAAGGTTTTATCTAGTAGAAGCAGAAGAAATGCTCCAAATCAATATCACCATCGTAGAGGGGGACTCTCATCATATGTAATTCCTTCTTTAGTAACAGCTACGTTAATACAAGTAATTGCTAAAGCTGCTCTAGGTTAGTATCAATAGGGAATTTTTTATTAAAATCTTTTTTTAAGATTTTAAAGCAAAATATCTCAAAGGTTTAAGGTAGCAATTCGCGTTTCTAATTAATGTTTTTTTTTAATAAATAAATAATTATAATAAAGTGTAATTATTTTAATTCCTGATTTCTTTTTAGTTTAATTGCAGGCAGTCTATAATGTAGTTTAATAAAAAAAAACGGGATTAACTTATGAATAAACTAAAAAATAAAGTAAAATCTTTTTTAATAACTCCTAAAATAATCAAAAAACAGATGCTTCTTTTATCTTCAGCATTTTTAATATGTAATAATTTTTTCATTTTAAGCGCAGCTAAAGAGATGTCTTTATTAAAAGGGGTGCTATCTCTTAAAATATAGGCGCTTTAAAAAGTTATAAGGAAAGTAAATGCTACTTAAAAACCTAAGATCTTTTTTTTGGCCAATTCAAAAAGTTGAGCTAAAAAAAGTGATTCCGATGTTTTTGATGTGTTTCTTTTTTGTTTTTAATTACACCATTTTAAAAGATATAAATGAGCCGTTGATAGTTACGGCTAGGGGATCTGGTGCAGAAACTATCGCTTTTTTAAAGCTTTGGGGAACGCTTCCTTTAGCTCTTTTATTTATGTTTGTATATTCAAAGCTATCTAGAAAACTTTCAAAAAAAACTTTGTTTTATTCAATTATAGGTTTTTTTATATCGTTTTATCTTCTTTTTGGGTTTGTTTTGTATCCTTTAAAAGATGTTTTGCATCCCCATGCATTTGCAGATAAATTGGAAGCTCTTTTGCCAAGGGGATTTTCAGGAGGAGTTGCTCTTATTAGAAATTGGACTTTTTCTTTATTTTATGCGTTAAGTGAGCTTTGGGGAACTGTAGGCGTCTCTTTTCTATTTTGGGGATTTTCAAATGATACTACCAAAATATCTGAGTCTAAAAGATTTTATTCACTTTTTGGAATAGGAGCTGCTATAGCTATGATGGTAGCAGGACCAACAAATATTTATTTTTCAAATGTAGGTAAATTAGCCATTGTAGATTCTTGGGGAGTAACTCTAAAATATTTAATGAGTATCTTATTTATCTCAGGATTATCGATCATGGGAGTATATTACTGGATAAATAGATATGTTCTTACAGATAAAAGATTTAAAATAGATGAAAAAAACAATATTAAAAATGAAAAAGAAAAAACCTCTGTAATAGAGGCTTTAAAATTTATTTTAAAATCCAGATATCTTCTTTTAATTGCTGGAATCGTTATGGGATACTCCATATCAGTTAGTTTTGCCGATATAGTGTGGAAGAATCAATTAAAACAACAATTTCCACATCCTTGTGATTACTCAGCATTTATAGGATATTTTTCATCTATAGTATCAATTTTAACATTGATAATGCTGTTTGTCGGAGGCGGTGTAATACGAAAATTTGGATGGAAAAAAGCAGCTCTTGTTACCCCTTTAGTGTTTTTACTCGCAGCTATTGGATCTTTTGGTTTTATTATCTTTAAAGATCAGCTAAATGGTTTTGTAGGCTTTTTTGGCACTTCTACATTAGTAATGGCAATTGTTTTTGGCGCTATTCAAAATGCTTTGGCTAAATGTTTTAAATTCTCTTTTTATGAGCCTACAAAAGAGATGGCATATATCCCTTTAGATAATATATCTAGAACAAAAGGAAAGGCAGCTATCGATATTTTAGTTATCAAATTCTCAAAGGCAGGAGGCGCTTTCTTACTTCAAGCTTTAATAATCATTTTTGGATCACTAGCCGTTATTGTGCCATATATCGCACTTATCTTATTTGGTGTTATCGCTGTTTGGACATTAAGTGTAGTCTTTTTAAACAAACGGTTTTTAAAGCTAACAAATCAAGATGAGCAAAAAGAAATTATTATTAAATCCAAAAATGTAGCATTCCAAACCAGAAAAATTGAAGATAAAATGGTAGCTAAAAAAAGCTATTTTGCAGCAAAAAAAGTTCTTTTAAAGAAAGCTCTTTTAAAAAAGATTAGAAAAAAAAGAAAAGTTTCAATTAATTAGATTTTGTTAATAGAAATAAATAAGAGTTAATCTTTTAGCTCAAAATTATTCAAGCCATCTTCTATTAAAAGTGTACATTTATCCGAAATAGTCAATTCATTTCATAACAGAAAAATCATATTATAGAAAAATTCAAAAATATTTAAAAAAAAAGTCCCAAACCTTTATAAGTGAGAAAAATTCCAAGAGCAAATTGCCCAATGCCCTGAATTACTTTAGAGGGATGATTATTTATATGTTTTAGTATATGATCCTTTTGGAGGTGCTTTAGAAAGCCTAATATTCCGATTCTATCGCATGGTAAATGATGCGATGTTTTATAGGCAAGTCCCATAGCATAATCATCATCATCTTTTGCTATTGTTGAAATCTCTTCTAAAGTATAAATGAATCGTATTTGTGGAGTAAATATCGAACAAAAAATACTGCTAAGAATAATCCATTTGGAAATATTGGATAATGATGAATGTTTTTTTTTGCATTGAGCAATATAAGAATAATAGCTGTGAGGGAAAGGGAAAATTCTTCTATAAATTGATTTTACACAAAAAACTCCAATTTTTTCTCTTATACTTTGCGGACCTTCTGGCGATATCAGGCTTTGTAAGGTAATCGTAGAATCTCTAAATACATAAAAATAGTTATTTGCTCTGTCGCCTAGTTCAGAATTTACTGCTAATTTTGTAGTTTCTCCTCCTTTGCTTGGATTACCACCTGATTTTAAAATAGAAATGTAATTAGTAAAACTTGTTGCATGCGCTAAACATTCATATCCAGCTATTTTGCATAAGCCTCGCGTAACGTGAGTAGATATTAATAAAGTAGGAATTTGAAAATACCAAAATCTATTTGATTCAAGATTGATTGAAAAAGACATAAAAATATATTAATAGTTTTTTTTTATATTTCATTATTATAAGGTTTTTAACATTTTGATTCAATTAATTTATCTAAATTAGAAATAAATAAGATCTAATCAAATATAAAGTTATTTTTAATTTTAATTTTCCATTAAAAATATTAAGTAGTTCTTTGTAAATTCTCTTTTTTTATGTACAATAGGGTTTAACCAAGAAAAGTACAATAGGAGGAGGCATTTTATGAGTGCTTTTAGTTTTATGGACAATTTAGGTATAACGTGCAGTTTAAATATTTTAAAAATCAAAATCAAAAAATTATCTAATACAAAATCTTTCAAATCTTTTAGTTTTATCAAGCAATCTAAATGCAGATCAAAGCGTAAGTAATTCATTTTTTTTCATTAAATAAATATAAAAATTTTTAATTTTGGAGTTGTTTTATGTCGATTTTTAATCAGATTTATAGTTTTTTAAACTATTTAGATACTATGTTTTGGGGATATGTTGGATTTGTTTTAGTGGCTTTTTTAGGGATATATCTATCTATAAAATTTAGATTTTTTCAAATTTTAAAACTAAAACTCATTGTACTAGAGTTTTTTAAAGCTTCTAAAAATGTAGAAAAAGATAAAGGTATTCATCCTATAAAAATATTTTTCAGCTCCGTTGGAGGAATGGTAGGTATTGGGAATGTTGTTGGAGTTATTACTGCTATTCAAATTGGGGGACCAGGCTCACTATTTTGGGTGTGGCTTGCAGCTCCATTTGGAGCTTTGATAAAATACTCAGAGATTTTTCTTGGTATGAAATATAGAATAACGAAAGGAAATCAATTTGAAGGCGGGCCTATGTATTATTTAAAAGCTGCCTTAAAATCAAATGTCTTTCCTATTATTGTTGCTATTTTACTTTGTATTTATGGAGTGGAGATCTATCAATTTAATGTAATTTGCGATTCTTTATCAGACAATTTACATTTTAATAAACTCTTTATAGTTTTTGCTTTTTTAGCAATAATTTTATATGCCTGCAGTGGAGGGATTAAAAGAGTTGCAAAAATTTCAAGTGTTTTAATGCCATTTTTTATGGTTTTTTACTCTGGCATGTGTTTTTTTATTATCATTAAAAATTTTGCTCTTTTAAAAGAAGTTATGTCTTTAGTGTTTAATAGTGCCTTTACTGGTCATGCAGCAATCGGTGGTTTTGCAGGCTCTAGTTTAATTATTGCTATAAAGCAAGGGATATCTACAGCTGTATATTCTGGTGATATTGGAATTGGATATGACTCAATAATAAATTCTCAATCTTCTAATAAAAAACCAGAGAGCCAAGCTGCATTATCCATTTTAGGGATTTTTATAGATAATTTTATCTGTACTCTTAGCATATTAGTAGTGCTCATGAGCTCAATTTGGCAGATGGGAGCTACAATTGAAGGTTCAAAATTGATACAATTAGCTTTTAGTAAATATTTTCCTCATATGAATATTTTTATGCCAATTTTTCTGGTTTTAACAGGCTATTCAACAATTATTGCTTACTTTGTTGTTGGTATAAAATGTGCAAATTATTTAAGTCCAAAAAGAGGGGCTAAAATATATTATCTATATGCCATTTTTTCACTGATTTTGTTTTCGTTTTTTTCTCAAAGAGTGCCGCTTTTAGTAATGTCACTATCAGGTGGTGCTTTAATTACGATAAATTTGATAGGGATATTTTTGCTTAGAGATAAAATATCAGCGCCATTTCAAGAAGAAAAAGTTGCTAAACAAGTGGTAGTTGAATGAACAAAGATTTAAAAGAGTAGTTTTTTTTATAAAAAAAATTTTAATTTTATAGCAAATTTTCAGATTTTAAATGATTTCAATGAAATCTCAAAAGGCTTATAATCTAATGCATTATGAGTATTTTAAGTTACAATGAGACAGATTTAAAAGAAACTTTTAAAAATAAGGGATATAAAGCTTTTAGCTTAAACCAAATTTTTGAATGGATTTTCAAAAAAGGGGTAAAATCATTTGATGAGATGACAAATCTATCAAAAGATTTAAGAAATTTTTTGAAAAAAAACTACTCTTTATTCTCTTTAAAACTAAAAAAAACAGAAGAATCTAAAGATCAAGAGACTAAAAAGTATTTATTTGAATTAGCAGATGGTTATTTTATTGAAGCTGTACTTATTCTATCCGATAAAAGAAAAACTATTTGCGTCTCTTCTCAGGTAGGTTGCCCCGTTAAATGTACATTTTGTGCATCTGGAAAAAAAGGGTTTTTCAGAAATCTATTAGCTTTTGAGATAATAGAGCAGATTCTACAGGTTGCAAATGATATAAATGAAAAACCAACCCATATCGTTTTTATGGGAATGGGAGAGCCTCTTTTAAATTTAGAAGAGCTCATAAAAGCTATAAAAATAATATCTAATGAAAAATATCTAAAAATATCTCAAAGAAAAATTACAGTTTCAACAGCTGGTATTTTAGAGAATATTGAAAAGTTAAGAGAAAAAGATCTAAAAGTTAATTTAGCTCTATCTTTGCATGCGCCAACAGATGAGATAAGAAAAAAAATAATGCCATATACAAAGAAATATAAGCTTAGTGATCTAATCTCTTCTTTAAACGATTATGCTTTTAATACAAAAAGAGATATTTCTTTTGAATATATTTTAATAGAAGATATCAATGATTCTATTGAATGCGCAAAAAAACTGTATTTGCTTTTAAAAGATATTCAATGCTCAATTAATTTAATTCCATATAACGAGATAGAAGGTTTAAATTTTAAAAGACCCAACCATAAAAAAACTTTTGAATTCAAATCCTTTTTGCTGTCTAAAAAAATGAACGTTTCTCAAAGATATACCAAAGGAAACGATATTTTAGCTTCTTGTGGCCAACTTGCTATAAAGCAAAGATAATAGCTTGCTAATATTTAAGAGATTTCATTAAACTCCAACTAGTTTTTTTTAGGATATAAATGAATATAGCAAATTATGTAACACTACTTAGAATAGTTATTATCCCTTTTTTTCCTCTTGTTTATTTGAAATATGACTTTTTAAGAATCAATCTTTTTTGGATGCCATATATCTTGCTTTTTATTTTAATTTTTTGTGAGCTTACCGATTTAGTAGATGGATTTTTAGCTAGAAAAAGAAATCAAGTAACCGATCTTGGTAAAGTCATGGATCCTATGGCAGATAGTATCACTAATATCTCAGTTTTTTTTACATTCACTCAAAGCTGGATAGATATCCCAATTTTATTGGTATTTGTGTTCTTGTATCGAGAGTTTTTTATAAACACACTTAGAACCATTTGTGCTCTTAAAGGAGTGGCTTTAGCTGCTAGGAAAAGTGGTAAAATTAAAACTTTTTTGCAAGCAGTTGTTAGTATTATTGTTGTTTTATTATTAATTCCGTTTACTTTAGGCTACATCTCACTCGAGACTTTAAGATGGGCCTCTTTAGGCCTCGTTTCAATAGCTGCTATATATAGTGTTATTAGTGCTGTAGATTACATCTATGCCAATAGAAAATATATGAAAAAATTTTTATTTCAGTAAATTTTTGTAAGCTTTTATATACTTGTTTGCAGAAGAAGTCCAAGAAAAATTAAGCTCCATATTTTTTTTGACAAGTAAGTAAAATTTTTGATTTTTCAAATACCAAAAATTTAGAGCTCTTTTAGTTGTTATCTTAACTTGATATTCACTAAAGTCATCAAATGAAAAACCATTTCTTTTACTTTTTTTTAGTTTTTTATCATCTAAATCAAAAACAGTGTCAGCTAGTCCTCCTGTTTTTCTAATAATTGGAATCGCGCCATATTTAAAACCTATCATTTGAGTTAGCCCACAAGGCTCAAATAAAGATGGGATGATAACAAAATCTGCTGCCGCAAAAATGAGGTGTGCAAGTTTTTCATTATGCTCAAATAAAATTGAAACATCTTTATTATTTTTTAAATCACTTTTTAGTTTATAAAACTCTTTTGCAGTTTTTTTATCAAAGACATCTCCCAGCAAAACAAACTGAGCTCTATTATTTATTGCTGTCAGCAAGGATTTTTTTATTAAGCTAGGTCCTTTTTGAGGAACTAGTCTTCCAATTGAGCAAATAAGAGGCTTTTCATCAAGATTTAGATTTAAATATTTTTGTAGATCTTTTTTGTTTTTCTTTTTTTGATCTATTAATTTTTTTATTGGTAGATCTTTAGAAAATTTATGTTTTAAAAATCTATCTGTTTTTGGATCCCAATATTTTGGATCAAGTCCATTTAAAATTCCTTTTATCTTTTTTTTGTTTTTTTCTAAAACTTTATGGAGGTTTTGTTCATTTTTTTTGACTAAGATTTCTTTTGCGTAGTTTTCAGATACAGGAACTATTAAATTTGAATAAATAAGTCCGCCTTTTAAAAGATTTAAAGTTCTTTCTCTATTTGGATCTTTTAGCTTTTCATCTTTTAAAAAATATTTTCCATCAAACCCTAGATTATCTATGTCTTTGGGTTTGCAAAATCCTTGATATTTTAGGTTGTGAATAGAAAGTACGATTTTTTTTACTTTTAAATTTTCTTTTGAGTAAATCTCTTTATAAAGGGGAGCTACAAAAGCTGTATGCCAATCATGAATATGTAAGATATCGATTTTAATATTTTGAGATTTTAAAAATTCTAGAGCTGCTTTACAAAAATATAAAAATCTAGTCACATCAGATCTATAACCATAAATTTTTGGTTTTGAAAAATAGTTTTTATTGTCTTCTATTAAAAAAATTTGAACTTTATTTAGTTTTGCTGAATATATAGTGTTTTTTTGCCATCTTTTTTTTTCAAAAATTTTAAGGTTTTTTTTGTAAATTTTTAGGTCTTTTAAAAAGCTAGTTTTTAGATTTTTGTATTTAGGTAAAATAACTATCGCATCTATGCCTTTTCTAACTAATTCACTTGTAAGTCCTCCTACAACATCTCCAAGGCCTCCTACCTTTGCTATTGGCGCTAGCTCTGCTGCTATATTTACGACTCTCAATTTATTACCCCCAATAAATTTTTGTAGCAAAAAAAAAGTATTTTTGTAAGATTATTTTTCAAAAAAACAAACGTCTAAAAAAAACATGTCAATAAACCCTCCTTTTTTGCTCGAAAATATGCCTGAAGAGGTTTTATTAAATATTTTAAAACAAGGTTTAGATATTACCGATCTCAAAGCTGTTAGAGCTCTTGGAAGATTTTGGTGTAATTTCGTAAGTGATAATGAGCTTTGGCAAAATATTGCAATAAAAATCAAGTGCATTCTATATCCTCAAATAGATGTTTTTTTTGATGTTAAAATGTATGTCCAAAAACTTTTACATGATGCAAAATTTCATAATGTCAGTTATTTAGCAGATTCTTTTTTGAGAAATTGGGTATTTCGAAATTTTAAAAGTGATGCAGATGTAACCATTGGAAAAATAAGAAAACTTATAGTTGAAATTGAAAAACAAGAAAAATGGGATGAAATACATTTAATAAGATTTGGATGTATTCATCGTCCTAGGAGTGCAAGCGGTTGTATTAGATCATCAACACCTGGTCCTAGTATGGGATAATAATTTAAATTAAAAAAATCAAGATGTCTTTTGATTCACGAGATCTTTTTCATTAAATAATTTTTAGATTTTTAGAAAAAAAATAAAGAAAAATATATAGTTAAATTTTAAGGATATTTTATGCACCAATTACTGCTTTTTTGCATTTTAACTACTCAATTTATTTATATTTCGATAATCAGAGTAGATCCGAGTGTGAGAGATAAAATAATTATTCCTTTAGCTGTTAGTTTTTTTGCATTTTTCTCAGCTCCTATCCAAGGAGGATTATCAGATTATTATTGCCGGAAAAAAAGTATTGTTTTTGCCATGCTGATTAACTTAGTAGCTTCGGTGTTTTTTGTATTTTGGCTTCTATGGCACAATGTAGTTTATTTAATCATTTATATTCTGATGCTGGGAATCGCTGGTAATGTTACCCCTATCGCTGTATCTGCATTTAAAGATATAACAAGAAAATTTATGAACTTTCGTTTTTTTGTATGTATGTCGCTTTTTTATTATTTTGTAGGGGATTATTCACAGGTTGTTTCAAAAAATTTTCTTGAGCCCAATACGCTTTTAATAATAGCTTTTGCTTTGGTGATATTATGTACAATATTAGTTTTCTTTATATTCAAAGATATTAAAGATAGAGAGTTGCCAAAGCGCTTATCAATTCGAGAGGAATTTGTATATATCTATCATAATTTTTTAAAACATAAATATTTTATTATGGGGGTAATTGGTTATTTCTTTTTAGAAATATCGCTTTATCAGTTTGCATTTAGATCAGAAGTATTTGATGGGTTTTTATCTAAAGTAGCTCCTATTGAGATGATTTCCGGTGCCTTTTTGGGGATGATATTTTTGAAATTTTCAAAAATAAGTGATGAAAAAGTTTTTATTTATGCTATCGGTGCTACTTTTTTTTGTTTTTTATTTCTTTTATTATCTCAAATATTTCATTTAACTAATCCAATTTATTCAATTGCTTTGATGTTATTTTTTGGATTTAATTATTCTCTTGTTTATTCGTGTGTATATTGTCTATTTACTAGAAAACGTCATCATCACGATCATGGTAAAATATTTGGTATAATAGAATCGATGGATTCGTTATCTTATCTAGTAGCCATTGTAATAGTTTATTTCCTTCAAAAAGTTTCTCCTCAAACCATTTGGTTAATATCTTTGGTTTTCATAATTATAAGTATTATCTTTTTTCTTAGGTTTTTAAAGCATGATAAAAAAGTTCCTCATATTACTTAAATTATTTGCAGTTAAAAAAAAGATGTGAGTTTAAAGAAAAAGTTCTAAAGGAAAGATAACTTTTTTTAAAAGTGAAAATATTTTTTTTTAGTTATTAGTTAAATTTTAAATTCTTGATCTTTCTTGAAAAAAAATGTTGTTATTCCATATATTAGTGTTGGTTTTATTAGTGGGGTGTCGCCAAGTGGTAAGGCAGCGGTTTTTGGTATCGCCATTCGGAGGTTCGAATCCTTCCACCCCAATTTAGATGTTCCAAAGAATTATGATCATTTAAATGGTCAAGCCTCATTGAAAGTTTCATTGAGGAGAGATAGGCGTTTTTAGACGTATATCCTATCTCATGGAGTATAATCTTTTTTTGATGCTCTTGTAGTATTGATTCTTTGAATATCTAAAAAAAATATTTTTGTTTTATAAAACGTAAAAGTTTTTTAAAATAAGTAGCTAAAAAAAATGTGAGAATTATATGGAACTATCAATTTTTAAAAGAGAAAAAAAACAGATAAAAAAGCTAAGACACCTTGGTAATATCCCTGCAGTTGTTTATGCGAAAGGCAAAGAAAATGAAAATATTTATTTGAAAAAAGAAGAAGTAAAAAAACAGTTAGCTAAACTAGAAGCTGGAAATTTATCAAATTGTATTTTTACTTTGAAAGGGGAAAAAGAGACTTTTAAAGCAATAGTTAAAGATATTCAGTATTTCATTATTAACTATGACATTATGCATCTAGATTTTATGAAGATAGATGAAAAATCAATAATTACTACAAAAGTTCCTGTAAGATGCATAGGTATTAATGAGTGCGTTGGAATTAAGCAAGGTGGCAACTATCGTCAAGTTATTAGGGCGATGAAGGTTAAATGCTTGCCAAAGGATCTTCCTAAAGAATTTATTATAGATATAGCTAATATGTCAATTGGGGATGTAAGAAGACTATCTGATTTAGAACTTCCGAAGGGAGTAATTAGTGTGTCTAGAAAGTTAAATGAAGTTGTAGTAACTATAACGAAGCGATAAAAGATGGGCCTTTATTTAATAGTAGGTCTTGGAAATCCTGGGATAGTGTATGAAAATACTCGTCACAATGTGGGATTTAAAGTTGTAAAAAGCTTAGCTAAAAAATATGGGTTAAAATTTAAAGATGAAAAAAAATTTAAAGCAAAAGTAGCAAAAGGAAATATTTTAGGTTTTGAAGTTTATCTGCTTTTGCCAAAGACCTATATGAATGAAAGTGGAGTTGCTGTAAAAAAAGCAAAAGACTATTTGAAAATTGATATGAAAAATATTTTGATAGTTGTAGATGATGCAGATATAAATTTTGAAGAATTTAGATTAAAAGAAGACAGTGCGTCAGCAGGACATAAAGGACTTAAAAGTATACAGCAGCATTTAAATACGCAAAAATACGCAAGATTAAGAGTGGGAATTGGAAGAGAAAAAAAAGAGCTCAAGACATATGTATTAGATAAATTTACAAAAAATGAAAAAGAGAAGCTAAAAGAGATAATTAAAAAAGCAATTACTTTTATTGGGCTTTGGCTAGAAAAAGGAATAAAAATAGCTGCAAATAAAGCAAATATAAGATTAAAAAAAGAGGAAAAAAATGACACATGAGAGAAACCGTCTATATGAGGGGATGTATATCTTGAATTCAAACCTCTCTGAAGATGCGAGAAAAAAGGCGTTAGAAAAAATTACTAAAGTTATTGAAGATAATAAAGGTGAAATTCATAAAGTTCATGATATGCAAAAAAGAAAGCTTGCATATGAAATAAATAAGAGAAGAGAAGGATATTACTATCTTATTTACTTTTCTATTGATACATCAGCAATCAAAGAGCTTTGGAATGAGTATTTACTTCATGAAGATATAATAAGATTTATGACAGCTAAAGCAGATAAGGTTTTAGAAACTTTAGAATTTGAACCATTAGCAATACAACAATAAGGAACCAAAAATATGGGAAAAGAAAGAACTACAAAAAGGCCTTTTTCATTTGGGATAAGAAAGAAAAAAGGCTGCCCTTTTGAGGCTTCAAAAATAAAGAAAATTGATTATAAAGACATTGAAAATATAAGGTTTTTTATAACAGAGAGAGGGAAAATTTTGCCAAGGAGAATAACTGGAGTATCTTTTTATTTTCAAAAGCAACTAAAAAAAGCAATTAAAAGGGCTCGGCACATGGCTCTTTTACCATTTGTATCAGAAGAATAAGGGGAAATTATGAAATCTAAACTCAAATTACTACTTTTAAAAGATGTTGAAGACCTTGGAAGGCTAGGAGAAATTGTAGCTGTAAAACCAGGCTTTGCAAGAAACTATTTACTTCCAAAAAAAGCAGCTGTTTTTGCGACTAAAAATGCTTTAAAAATGCAAGAAAAACTGCAAAAAGAAAGAGCGGTTAAATCTAAAGAAGAGAAAAAAGAAGCTGAAGCTTTAGCGAAAATAATTGAGCCAATGGATCTTTCTATCACAGTTAAAGCAGATGTAGATGGCAAGATGTTTGGATCTGTTAGCGCTCAAGATATTGCAACTCTTTTTGAGGTTCACTCAATTAAGCTAACAAAGAAAAATATAGTTTTGAAAAAGCCAATAAAAGAAATAGGTGTTTATGAAATTCCTATTTTATTAAAAGAAGGTATTGAGACAAAAATTACTTTAAAAATTGTTGGTGAAAAAGTTAAAAAATCTCAGATAGAAAAAGAGATAGAAAAAGAGAAAGAAGAAGAAAAAACAGAAAAGAAAGCCAAATCAGAGAAAAAAGCTAAAAAAGCAAAAGAAGAAGAGACAAAGTGAGTCTAACTTTTTATTCACCTGCTAAGGTGAATTTGTTTTTCAAAATTCTTTCTAAAAGAGAAGATGGCTATCACGATGTATTTTCTTTGTATCAAGCTATCTCTTTAGTGGATCATTTTTTTATAAATAAAGCAAAAAAAGACAACTTTTTTTGCTTTAATAATAAAGAGCTAAAGTTCGATGAGAATAATTTAATTATTAAAGCTTTAGCCCTTTTTCGTCAAAAAACCAAAATCTTAAATCCAGTTGAGATTTTTTTAAAAAAAAATATTCCGATAGAGTCTGGATTAGGAGGCGGCAGCTCAAATGCAGCTACAACTTTATTTGCTTTAAATGAGCTTTTTGATAGACCTCTTCAATTAGCTCAGTTAATTGATCTTTCTAAAAAAATTGGAGCTGATGTAGCTTTTTTTTTCTCACAAGGCACTGCTTTTTGTGAAAACATTGGAGATGTTTTTGAAAACGTTTCTTTTCAAGATCTGAATTTTTATATAGCAAAACCAAACTTTGGAATGTCAACGAAAAATGTATATGAAAATGTTGATATAAATTTATTAGAAAAAAGAGATCCACAAGTTTTAAAAAGTGCTGTTTTGAGAAAAAAAGAGATAAAACTTTTTAATGATTTAGAGATTTCTGCTTTTCAATTAAATGAAAAGCTACAACAGACTAAATCTTATTTAGAAAATATGGGATTTGATAAAGTTCATATGTCAGGAAGCGGATCTAGTTTTATGTGTTTTGGTAGAATAAAACCAAAATCAACCAAAAAAATTCAGTTTTTTTCAGTTTTTAATATCCAAAGAAATTTAGAAAACTGGTATTCTTTGTAGAAAAAAGAAAATATGAAACAATCAAAAATTTTTAAAGACCAGATAATAATTGTTACTGGCGCTTCAGGCTTTATTGGTTCTTGCACCATTCGACATTTAAATGATTTGGGATATTTTAATTTAGTATTGGTAGATGATTTAAAAAATGATAAATGGAAAAACTTAGTTGGTAAAAAATTTTTAGATCTTGTTTTTAAAGAAGATCTTTTTGATTTTTTAAAAGGAAAAGAGACTCAAATCGAAGCTATCATTCATTTAGGCGCATGCTCATCTACTATATGTAGGGATTCTAACTATCTTTTTGAAAACAATTTTAGATTTACTCAAAAGCTCTCGGAATATGCCCTTGAAAATGATCAAAGATTTATCTATGCATCATCTGCAGCTACATATGGCGATGGGAAGCAAGGATTTTCAGATGATGAAAATCTTTTAGAGAATTTAAGACCTATTAATATGTATGGTTATTCTAAACATCTTTTTGATCTTTGGGCAAAAGAACAAAAGATTTTAGATAGGATAGTAGGACTCAAATATTTTAATGTATTTGGTCCTAATGAAAATCATAAAAACGAAATGTCATCGATGATATATAAGATGACTAATAAAATTTTAAAAGATGGGAAAATTTCTCTTTTTAAATCCAATGATCCAAAAAATTATAAAGATGGGGAGCAAAAAAGAGATTTTATATATGTAAAAGATGCTGTTAAAATGACGTGCCATTTAATTCAAGACGCTTTTAAAGATATAGGCGGTATTTTTAACATTGGATCAGGAAGAGCAACCACCTGGAATGAGTTAGCTATAGCTTTATTTAATGCTTTAAATAAAGAAGTAAAAATTGAGTATATCGATATGCCAAAAGAGCTAGATAAGCAGTATCAAAATTTTACTCAGGCTGATATGACAAAATTTCAAAAGTTTTATAAAGAATTTGAAATCACTTCCATAAAAGATAGCGTGAAAGATTATGTTCAAAATTATTTACTTAAAGATAAAAGATGGTAAAACTAACAGGAACTTTTTCTAAGCTTCAAAAAGTGCATATTTTAGTAATTGGCGATTTCATGTTAGATCGTTACACTTATGGTGATGTTAAAAGAATATCGCCAGAAGCGCCTGTTTGTGTTTTAAAAGTTGATAATGAAAAAATTCTGCCAGGAGGAGCTGGCAATGTTGTTTTAAATTTATTATCACTCGGTTCTAAAGTCACAGCTATTGGAAGGGTAGGAGATGATATTCAAGGTGATATTTTAAAAAAGTTACTGAAAGATAAAAATGCAAATGTTGATTATCTATATTCTCAAAAAAACTATAAAACATCTTTAAAAAATAGATTTATAGCAGAGAGTCAACAAGTTTTAAGAGTAGATTTTGAAAAGATAGAGCCGCTTTTAGAAGAATTAGAAAATAAGATCATAAAAAGATTTGAAAAAATTTTAAAATCTATAGATGTAATTGCCATTTCTGATTACGGCAAAGGTTTTTTATCTGATAAGCTACTTAGATGTTTAATTGATATGGCAAATGAAAAAAAAATACCTGTAATTGTTGATCCTAAAGGCAATAATTTTAAAAAGTATGCAAAAGCTACTATTTTAAAACCAAATCTAAAAGAAGCATTTATAGCTGCAAATTTAACCGATGCAGATGATATAGAGCTTGCTTCTAAAAATATTTTAGATAAAACAAATGTTAATTATTTAATGATCACAAGATCTAAAGATGGAATATCTCTTTTTTCAAAAGATAAAAAAACAAAAAATTTTCCAGCAAAAACTAAAGAAGTAAAAGATGTGACAGGAGCTGGTGATACAGTTCTTGCTATGCTTTGTATTGCTATTGCAAATAAACTATCAATAGATCACGCCTCAGAGCTTTGTAATATTGCTGCATCTATAGCAATTGAGCATATCGGCTGCATGGAGATAACACTTGAGGTATTTGCAAAAAGACTTTTAGAATATGATATAGAAAACAAAATCTTTGATTTTTCTCATTTATTTGCATTGAAAAAAGTTCTAGAGAATAAAAAATTCTCTTTATTAGGGATCCATAGCTTTAATTTAGTTACAGATATTTTTAAGGCTATAAAAAAACTATCTAAAATAACTAAAGAAATTATCATCTATATTTTAGATGAAAACCCAAAAGATGAATTTGTGGATTTACTCTCTTCTTTCAATGAAGTGAGTTTTATTGTTTTAAATAATTCTAATCTTAAAAATTTAATAGATGAGATAAGTCCAACTGATATTTATATCATGAAAAAAAATGAGCTTTGTAAATTGAGTAATACTAAAGAATTTATAAAAAGTTTCTAAAAGACAAAGGGCTATAAGAAGTTTTCTCTTCAAAATAAAAATGTTCTAAAGTCCTTCTTAATAAAAACTATTTAAAATTAAAAAAAAGACCATTTTAGTAGAAAGCTATGCTAGGAAATAATTTTTAAATATTAAACCCAATGATTTTTGTTAGAACCATACCTTATGGTTGTAAATAGAAAGGAAGTATTTGGGTTTCCCAAAGCATTGTAACTGTTTTACTGCCATCTGGTCTGGATAAAACTTGAAGATCTCTTAAATTTAGCATTGAAACATCAAAATTTTCTATATCATCAAATAAAGCTCCTGCTTTGATTAAGGTTGTTATAGCAGCTATATTTCTTGCATATATAGCTATTTTTAATGCCGTAAGATCCATGCTATTTCGATGGTTTATAATTCTTCTTGAGCAGTATCTTAATAGAGTTTTTATCGTAGATATATTGTCTTTAATAGTGGACGCTAACATTAAAGCGGTGTAACCTTCATGGTCTACATCTTCAATATTAGCATCTCCAGACAACATGTAAAGAATTATCAAATCATCTAAACCATGTCTTGCTGCTATTAAAAGAGGGGTTTGCCCCTCTCTATTTTTTATGCTTAAAGAAGCTTGTTTGATTAAAAGTTTTTTAGCAATTTGAACATTTTTGTTTTTCATTAAGGCTGTTTCGCCAAAACTGTCTTGAGCGTTGACATTTTGGGTTTTCTCTAAAATACTTTCAATGATTTCAAGATCAGATTCATCTACAATAGGTCCCATTTGTAAAATAGCTTCCATCAATATGGTAATGCCTTGATTGTCACTATCATCGACATTAGCATTTTTCAAAATTAAAGCTTTGGCATTTTGATAATTTTTAGTAGATATAGCATACATTAAAGCAGAAGACCCTTCTAAATTTTTATCGTCAATCAAAGCTCCATAAGAAGAGAGAAGTAAATTAAGCATTGCAACGTTAGAGTGCATAGCCGCCTGTATTAAGGGAGTATTGCCTTGAGCATTTTTGAAGTTTACATTAGCGCCATTTTCTAGTAATAATCCAGCCATTCTGAGATCATTAAGCTCAGAGCTATAAAAAAGAGCAGTATTGCCATTTTCATCAACTGTATCTACATCTATTTTTTTAGCATTTATTAAAGCTGATACAATATCGAAATCTTTTTTTAAAAGAGCTTTGAAAAAAAACTTTTTTAGAAGGTTGGGCTCTAGGCTTAAACTTTGAATATTACGTATTAGAGTTTTTTTATTTGGCTCGGAGAGGTTGCTTCCCATATAATCATCAATAAATGAATCTAAATAACTTTTTTGAAAAGAATATGGGTCGTTATTAAAAGGACTAGGTCTAGGAAAAGTAAGGGGCATGTTTTAAATCCTTTGTTGTAAGCGAATTATAAAAAATTAAAGTTTGTTCGTTAAAATAAAAATTATTAACGGAATCTAAGGATCATAATATAAACAAGTTAGAAAAATCAATTGTTTTTTTGATTAATAATCAATTACTTATGATTTTAGCCGCAAGTCACTGGCGTGCAGTCTATTAAATAATTAGTAATAAATATTGACTTTTTTATAATCTTTATTATATAATTAGTGTTATAAAAATTTTTAAAACCATAAAAAAATAATTTAATTTAAGGAAGTAAATATGTTTAGAATTGCTAGTTTGACACCACCTCAAAGCCCTGTATCTAAACCTCTATCCGATGGTCAAGGTTTATCTTTGCCAATGCCGTTTGCTCAAAGCCCTTTAAAAAGGAGAAAAGTTGAAGATAAAACATCAAAAACAGCGCAAAGGCTATTTGAAAATTCCCCTTCAAAATCATCTTCTTTATCTCCAAGAGTACCTCTAAGGACATCATCTTCTTCCGCATCTTCTGCATCTTCTTTATCTGCAATGCCTTCTTCTTTTTTGATAGCACCTCAATTTTTCTCAAGGGGACAATCAATGCAAATAGAAAGAAAAACTGCTCCTCCAGCACCTGTTAAACGTAGAACAACAAGTTCTGTAACTACACATAATGGATATACATTAACACATTTTACTGTGCCATCCGTTATACGAGATTATCATTTAACCAAGTTAGCAGAAGATGGTAAAGCTCAATATAAAACTGCTTGGAGAGTCCCTACAGAGTCTCCTCCTCTAGTTGACGGAAAATCTAACAATGAAATTTTAGTTCTTACTTTTAAAGAAAATGTAAAAAATTATAATGCTCGAAGTACATATGAACATATGGACAGTTCAATTAAGCAATATAGAGAAGTTCTACAAAATTTCGGTCAAGATAGATGTGTTACTATTTATAATACCAATACAGCTATTGAAGATGGATACTTTGTTGTTGAGAAAATTGAAAGATCTTTAGAAGATGTATTGAAAGAATTAACAGGAGAATTTAGATCATTTGAACGCATAGAGCAATTAAATCAATCTTTAAATGAAAGCCAACAAAAAGCAATTAGTATTTTAGGTCAGATCAAAGGATTTTATGACTTATCTATCCAATATGGAATTGATACAGATATTCATGCCGGGAACTTTAGAGTAAAAGTAGTAGATGGAAACTATAGAATCATATTAACAGACTTTAGAGAATCTATTGAAGAAGGCGATTTAGTTGTAAATAAGAGAACAGAGTTAAGAGATTTAAAAAAAGCTTTGAGTGGGTTGTTTTCAGAAGAATTTATAGATGAGTTTTTTGCAGATACTATTAGAAGTTTTGGTGTAAAACAAGCTGAAGAAGAAATTGATGATGATGAGTTGGTTTTCCAGATGTAGCTAAAGCAATTTTTTAATTAATTTTAAATAAAAGTTTTTTAAGTAAAAAAAAGCGCTGACTTAAATCAGCGCTTTTTTTTTGTAATAATTAATTCTTTTGGGCTTTTTCATCTCTTATTTTAATTTTTAGGTTTTTTTGAGTGTCTTTAGAGATTGGTTACAAGATTTCTATAAAATTTTTGTGATAATAGCGCCGCCTAAACAGATATTATCTTTATAAAAAACTATTGATTGACCTTCTGTTATAGCTCTTTGAGGTTTTTCAAATGAAACTTCAATTGAGTCTTTTTCAAGCTTTTCAATAGTGCATTCTTGATCATATTGTCTATATCTAATTTTAGCTAAGCATTTATAGGGAGTATTTATAGAAAAATCATCCACTACAAAACTTAATTTTTTAGCAAGTAGTTTTGATGCAAATAAAGCCTTGTGATTCTCTCCTTGGCAGACAAATAATGTATTTGTTTTAAGGTCCTTTTTTGCAACATACCAGGCATTGCCTTTTCCTCCTATTTTTAGGCCTTTTCTCTGGCCTATAGTATAAAAGCTAAGCCCTACGTGTTTAGCAAGAACTTGACCTTCTATAGACTTAATATCGCCAGGTGTATAATTGATATACTTAGATATGAATTCAGAAAATTTTCTTTTGCCTATAAAACAGATGCCAGTACTATCTTTTTTTGCATGAGTAGATAAGTTTTGATCCTTTGCAATTTTTCTAACTTCTTTTTTTGTAAGGTGTCCTATTGGAAATATTATTTTTTTTAAAATTTCAGATTTTAGAGTATATAAAAAATAGCTTTGATCTTTATTGGGATCGACTCCTTTAAGTAAATGAATGTGATCATCGATTATTTGTTTTTGTGCGTAGTGGCCTGTTGCTAAAAAATCAGCTCCTAAAGATAGAGCTTTTTTTAAAAAGAGATTAAATTTTATCTCTTTATTACATAAAATGTCAGGATTTGGAGTTATTCCTAATTTATACTCTTCTAAACATGTTGAAAAAACTAGGTCCAAATATTCTTTTTCAAAGTTTATAGTATAATATTCTATATCTAGAGTTTTACAAACTTTTTGAACATCTTCAAAATCTTTTTGAGCTGAGCAATCTGAATTTTCATCTTGCCAGTTTTTCATAAAAAGAGCAAAAACTGCGTATCCTTGTTTTTTTAAAAGATAAGCTGAAGCAGATGAATCAACTCCACCAGATAAACCAATTGCTACTACTTTTTTTTTCATTGTTTTGAATGGATCATTTATAAATTTTTTAACTTTTCAATTCTATCATCTAAAGGTGGGTGAGTAGAAAATAGATTTAAAAGACCCCTTTTTGAATTGTTAGATATTTTTAGAGATTGAATTGCTAGCTTTTCTTTTTTCAAATCTTTTATGTCATAAAATGATTTTAAAGATTGAAGAGCTTTTATCATTTTTTCTTTTCCAAGAAGTCTTGCTGAATTTTCATCTGCTCTAAACTCTCTTTTTCTTGAGTAAAAAGCTAAAACAAATGATCCTAAAATCATAAAAATAATCTCAAAGATATATACAAAAAAGTAACTACCAGTATAAGAAGATCTGTTTCTTTTATTAGAAGATGAAATTGCAAAAGCTAAAATCCTAGCTAAAAACATAACAAAAGCGTTTACAACACCCTGAAGCAAGGTCATTGTTATCATATCTCCGTTTGTAATATGGGAGATTTCATGTCCAATTATAGCTTCTATTTCATCTTTAGGCATTTTATTGATCAAACCAGAAGACAAGGCAATTAAAGATCTTTTTTTAGAAGGGCCTGTTGCAAAGGCATTTACTTCATTAGAACTATATACTCCCACTTCAGGCATATACTCTAAGTCGGCTTCATTAGCTATTTTTTTAACGCTATCAAATACAAATTTTAAATTATCGTTTGTAGTACTCTCATCTATTATCTCTACTCTCATCGCCCATTTAGCTATTTTTTTAGAAAGTAATAAAGATATAAATGCCCCTGTAAACCCCCAGAGTAAACAAAAGATAGCCAAGCTATTTATATCTAACCCATGCGCTGTTAGATATGGCCTTAGATTAAAAATATTTAAAAGAGTAGTAATCGTTAAAACGACAAGTAAATTTATTAAAATAAATAAAAAAATTCTTTTAATAAAGTTCATAAAAAAAGCCTTTTTGTGTTTTTTAGTATATATTGTATAGCTAATCTCAAACTTAGTCAAGAGAGCAAAAGCAAAAAATATATAGTATTTTTTATAATTTTTTTTCTTAAGTAAACTGCTTGTTTTATTTTTTTTAAAGGAAAAGTATTTGCAAAAATATGATCCAATATGTCATGAAATGTTATATAGTTTATCAAAAAAGAGCTGGCAGTGAAAATACCTGTTAAAGTATTCAAAAAGAAAAGAAAAAAAAGTTTGAATTTAGAAGATATCAAAAAAAACCTGAGGAAAAATAATGCGTGTTATGTTTTAATAACATGCTCACAGCCATCTAAAGATGGAGAAATGCAAGTGGAACTAAATTATTCAGGTGATGATAATTTAGCTTCTTATTTAATTGATGGGGCTCAAGATGTTTTTGAAACCCGAATGGAAACGGCGAAAGATAATTTTTAAAATTTAAGATCTATGAAAAGATAAATTTTTTAAGAGAAGATAAAAAATCTCAAGTTTAAAAAAGATTTTCTGGAAAAAATAGATCAAAACAAATAAATATAAAAGTAAGAGAGTAAGTAAAAAAAACTCTTATGCGATTTTGCTATGAAAAACAGGTGTTTTAATTAGCGAAATTTTTTGAAAGGATGGAAAATAAAACTTAAAAGGCGTACATGCAACAGGTATTAAAAAGAATATTTTTGGTAGATGAAAAATTTGAAAGCAATTTAAAATTCTGGGTTTTATTAGGTCCGTTTTTTTTGCTTTTAACAATAGCACTCGCTAGCTTTGAGCTTTGTATAATAACTGCAGCGTCTCTTTTTTTATGTTACCGTTTTAGATTTAAAGGCCTTTATATATCTTTAGCTTTGTTAATTTTTTATAGTTTTTATGTTCAGGTAAACTTAGAGACTTTTCATCTTTGGAATTTAGGATTAGAAATCTCTATTGCTCTGGGCCTCATTACAACAGCTTTTGGATTAGATGAGATAAAAAACTTTATTGTAAAGGGTAGCTCTACTTTAGATAAAGATGTGATAAATCTTAAAAACGAGCTTAATGAAAGACAAAAAATCTTTGAAAATACCGAAAGAAACTTTCAAGGCAATTTAAGTATTTTAAATGTAGATTTAGATAAAAAAGATAAACAACTAAACTCCTTATTAAAAGAAAATGAAACGATTAAAAGCCAGCTTCAAGAAAGTATAGAAAAAAAAGATTATCTTTTGGGTGAGTTAGATCAAAAAGTTAAAGAGATCGATGATCTTAAAATTATACAAGATGAGCTTTATGAAAAACTCGCTTATTTAAAAGACGAAGAATTTTTACAAGAGAAAAACAAAAGCTTTCAAAAAGAGCTATCAGAAGTCAATCAGCGCCTTCAAAATCAAAAAGAAGAAAAAGATAAAGTTCATCATCAATTAAATGAAAAACTTGAAAGAATAAAAACTTTAGAAAACTCTCTTCAAAACTCCAGTCAATCTCTTCAAAATATTGAGAGTTTAAATTTAAAATTAAATCAAAAAGAAGATGTTGTAAATGAGCTTAAAACACAAATTGAAAGCTTTGATATAAATATCAAAGATATTGAAGATTTGAATCAAAAGCTAAAAGAAAAAGACTCTTTAATTCAAGAACTTCAAAATAATAATAAAAGCTCAGAAGAAAGTCTTGAAGATGTTCAAAAGATAAATGAAACATTAAATCAAAAAGAAGAAGTTATAAAAGAGCTTCAATTGAAACTTCAAAATGCAACTAAAAATGTTCAAGAAATAGAGGCTTTTAAAGAAAAAGTTTTAAAGCAAGAATCGCTAATAGAAAAACTTAAAAGTCAAAAAACTGAAAAGACAGATAATAAAGTAAGTTTTGAAAATATTACTGATCAAAAACTATTAAAAGAATATGAAAATAAACTTAAAGAATTTAAAAAGTTAGATTCTTTATATGTTCAATTAAAAGATCAATTCGAAGAAAAACAGCTAGTTTTACATAAAACTCGTCAAGATCTTTTTGCGGTGAATGAAAAATTAACTGCAATTCAAAGAGATAAAAATGACGATTTTAAAGATCTAAGTGATAATGAAAAAGCGCTATTAAAAGATCTAGATACAACAGAGAGCGAACTAAAAGTATATAAAGAAGAGAATCAAAATCTACAAAATCTAATCGATCACTTTATGGAGAAAAACGACTCTACTGAGAAAGAAAATCAAAATACTCAAGAGTCAGCGCCTCTTTAAAGAAGAGTTAAAATTTCATGAGAATTTTCTGTAATTAAAATAGTATGCTCAAATTGTGCAGATGGTTCTGAATCTATGGTTTTTGCTGTCCATTTATCTTCAGGATCTACAGCGCACTCTCTTAGACCTGCATTAATCATCGGCTCTATAGTAAATGTCATTGCGGGAACTAGAGGTATTTGAATATCATTATAGCTATGAGGTATTTGAGGAGGTTCATGAAATCCAATGCCAACGCCATGACCAACAAATTGATTTACAACTGAACAATCTTTTTCTTTTGCTATTTTTTCAATAACATTTGCTATTTCAAAGATTTTAATACCAGGTTTTAAGATTTTAATAGATTCCATTAGACATTGATAAGAGGTGGCTACAACTTTTTTCTTTTCTTCTGAAACTTCTCCGATTATCACCATACGAGAAGTGTCGCCATAGTATCCATCTAATATGCAGGTCACATCAATATTTAAAATATCTCCATCTTTTAGCTTTGTTTTATCAGGTATTCCATGACAGACTACATCATTTAGAGATGTGCAAATGCTTTTAGGAAATGGGGGAGAACCATAGTTTAAAGGAGCTGGTATAACATCATATTTTTTATGTAGATCATTTGCTAGATTATCTAGCTCTAAAGTAGTAACCCCTGTTTTGGCAGCTTTGCAGAGCTTATCTAATATTTTAGCAGCTATCTTGCAAGCTCTTTTAATCCCTTCGACTTGTTTTTTGTTTTTTATGATAATCCCATAGCTTTTAAGATAATTTTTAGGAGCCTCACTATTATTTTTTAGTTGAGGATAATGGCATTTTTTAAACTTTTTGTTGCTACCACACCAACATGGATCATTTCTTGAAATCATAAAAAACTCTTATTAAAATTCTATTATATAATGACATATAATCAAAATTAATTTCAAAGAGAAGTGGTCTTTAAAATAGTAAGTAAGCTAGGTTTTCATAAATATTTTTAACCCAGTTAAAAACATCTGAATGGCTATTAAGACCATGATAAAACCCATTAGGCGTTCTATTGCAATAAGACCTCTATCTCCCACCCAGTCACTTAAATGAGCAGATAAAACTAAAATAATTAAGGTGGCAGCCCATGCGATAAAAATTGCTCCAATCATTATTACATTGGGGATTTGAGGAGAATAGACCATTACAGCAGCGAGTACTGCAGGCCCTGCAATTAAAGGAATAGCGAGTGGAACAATAAAAGGTTCTGTAATTTTTTTTAGCTCTTTTTCAATTTTTGTCTTCTCTTTTGGAAATAACATTTTTAAGGAGAGTAAAAATAAAATAACTCCGCCGGCTATTTGAACGATTTCTTGAGTGACATTTAAAAATTTTAATAGCCAAACACCTATATAGTTAAAAACAATAATTATGACAAGAGCGATTAAAAGTTCTCTAAAAACTATTTGTTTTTGTCTTTTCCTAGGAATTCCTTTTAAGAGAGATAAAAATAAAGGAATATTTCCAAAAGCATTTAATACTATAAATAAAGATAAAGAAAGTGAAAAAAGAGACTGAAGTTGATGGACCATATAAAACATGTTTTTTTAATTTTATAATATTTTTTTAAACTATTTAAGAAAAGAAGATTCGAGCTCTATCGTTCTCCAAAGTTTTTTTAAAAACTTTTTTTGAGAGTGATTTAGGCCATATAAAATTAAAAAACAGTCATAATTTTTATTAAAAGCTGAATTCGTCCAATTAGCAGAGCCGCATATTAATTGTTTTTTATCTATTACGATATGTTTGTGGTGACAGAGTTTTACCTCTTTATTATAAATAATCTCTATGTTCTCTTTTTTTAGAGATTCGATAGCTTTTTTACTAGCTCCATTTTTCGTTTGAAAATCTATTGCAATCTTTACATCAACACCTCTTTTTTTTGCATTTATTAAAGCTTCAACTAAAGATCCATGCGTAAATGTAAACATAGCAAGTTCAATGCTGTTTGTGGCGTTGTCTATAAGATTTATAATTTTATTTATTGCTTTATTTTGAAAATCAGGGAGTAGCCAAATATCTATTTTTTGTCCTCCTACTTGAGTAGATAAATTGCCAGAATAATAAGGTGTTTTTTTTATTAAAAAATTTGCAATCTCAGGACTATGAAAACCAATCATTAAATTATCATGCATTAAAAGTGATGCTGTAGTTAGATTAGCAGAACCTAAAAAAACTAATGATTTATCGATAACTAAAATCTTTTGATGCATCAGAGCTCTAGATTTTACTTTGAACTGCTGGTTTTCATTTAAAGTGAGATCTACGCTAGATCGTTTGTCATAATAAACTCTCATATCTATATTATTTTGAGATTGCTTATTTAAGATAGCTACTATTTTAGGATCTGTTAAACCAAACATCACTAAATGAATATGCTCATTTGCTTTTTTTAGTGCTTTAAAGCAGGTCATTTTCAGATCTTGTCTCATCTGATTTGAATATAAAATAGGTTTTCCCCCAGGTTTTGGAAGATTTGGAGAAATAGAAGAGACGATGAAATTGATACAAAATGCTAAAGTAGCAAATATTGAAAATATAAATATATGTTTTGATCTAATTCGCATTTAAAAGATTATATGCAAATTCAAGAAAAAATTATATTTTTTTTCCTTGCTTTCGCATGTTTTTAATTACTTTAGCAAGCCCCAATTTATCAATTGTTTTCATTGCAGCTGGAGTTAGTTTTAAAGTAATGAATCTATTCTCTTCAGAAAACCAAAATCTTTTTTTGAAAAGATTAGGTAGAAATCTTCTTTTAGTTTTGCCAGTAATATTAAGTCCAATTCCCTTTTTCTTTTTAGCTATACCTCTTTTTGCGTATGTTCTTCCCTTAAGAGGTTTTTTGTCTGTGACCTGACATCTTTTTGACATTTTTGATCTCCTTAAATTTTAAGGAAAATAATAACATCAAAAACCTTTAGCTGCAAGATAATAAGGCATCAAAAAATATTTTTTGAAAAACTAAAAGTAAATTTTTTAATAATAACAAATCTTGATTCATTTTTTTTAAGTATTTTTTATTTTTCCAGCAATTCCCGAAAGATTTTTGAGCTCTATGAAAAAAAAAATGCTTTTTTTAATTTTCTTTTCGTAAATATTTTTGAAAATCAAAAAATTCCCTAGTGGAGCAAAATGAGCTTGAAAAGTTAATTTCAAATAAAAAAGAAACTTTAATGATAGATAAAATTAAAAAGACATAATTTAAAAATTTTTAAAATTAATATTAGGTGAGAATATTTAAATTAAAAGCTTTCGGGAATTGCTGAGTCAAATATGCAATTATTGCTTTAAAATATGATTCAGTAGATTCTGCGTCAACAAACTCTAAATGCATAATTCGAGAGCTTGCATCATCAATAAAGCCTAATAAACAACACTTCGGGGCTCTGCCATTAAACCAATCATGTGGACTTCCATCAACTTGAATTAATTCGCCAACACATAACCTTCTTAGTCGTGATTGATGTAATATTATTTTTTTTCGTTTTTTAAGATTCCATAACCCTTCCTTAATCATCCATTGTCTTAAAGTTTCTGTCGATATTTGGATGTTATGGTTTTCCAAGAATTTCTCATTAGCAAGGGTAGGTCCAAACCCTTCATAATGCTTTTTTATTAAAAGAATGCCTGTTCTTTAGATCCTATTATTCGCACTGTCATTGCTTTTGCGAATACAGCAGGAGGAACTATAATTATAGGGATTAAGGATACGAAAAAAAAATTATTGGAATTCAATAACCTTTGTTAGAAGAAGAAATAATTTCATAAAACTTAATTTTTTTTTAAACAATTGCTAAAAGATGAATATCAAATTCAATATCTTTTCCAGCAAGAGGATGATTTGCATCAAATGTTATATCTTTATCTGTAATATCTACTACTTTTACTAAGAGTATCTGACCATCTGGTTGCTGAATTTGAAGTTGTTGCTCCTTTTCTATCTCTAAGCTGGGAGGAAGCTCAGATTTGTCAACTGTAGTTATAAGCTCTTCTATATAAGGACCAAAGGCTTCTTCAGATTGAAGATTGATAATTTTTTTATCTCCTGCTTTCATGCCGATTAAAGCATTTTCAAAAGCTGGTAGAATTTGCCCATCTCCAACAGTGAACACTAAAGGATCCATTTGAGATGAAGAATCAAAAATTATTAAATCTGCTGCTTTAGCTTTATAATGAAGTTTTACTGTATCTCCCATTTTTACTACACTTGACATTTTCTTCCTCCGAAATATAGGTGCTTTTGTTTTTTTATTTATTGAAGTGAGATTAATTAGTCAATATTTATTTAGAAAAAATTTGAAAAGTATTTGCCAATTCATTAAACCTAAATTAGAAAGGTAAAAAACGGGTTTTTAACAATTTTAATGAAATGGCTTGTACTGATATTAACTCTTTGTTTGACTAGCTGTCACTTCCCGAGTAAAATGACAATGGAGGGATCAGGTGGTAGAAACGCTTATAATGTAGAAGTTCAAAAGACTAATGCAGAAGAGATGCTTCTTAATTTGGTAAGACTTAGATACTATGATTCACCATTTTTTTTAGAAGTATCATCTGTAACCTCTCAATTTACAATGAGGAATTTAGCAGTAGCTAGTATCCAGCTTCCTGGCTTTGATAAAACAAATCCAATGAGCCTCGGTGGGGAGACTCAATGGACAAATCAACCGACTATTCAATATTCGCCACTTCAAGGTAAGGAATTTGCAAATCAATTAATGCAACCTTTAGATATTAATACGATTCAACAAGTTATTTACTCTGGTTGGGGTATCGATAGGGTCTTTGCTTTGACCGTTCAAAATTTTCAGGAATTTCCGAACGTTCCAAGAGAAGGTCTCGAGCCCGAAGAACTAATTAGACATCAAAAATTTCATCAGCTTATTAAATTAATGACTGAGCTGCAAATTAAAGGAGATCTTCAGATTGGAATTGGACAGAATAAAACCGAAAATGTAGATAAACCAAATCTTCAATTTGCTTTTCCATCGGGTAATAAAGTTAGTGAACAAATGGCGGAGCTTTTATCTTCAGAAAAAAGCGTTAATGGAAAATATGTCCTAAATGTTGTTGTTGGATTTGATGACAAAGGAAATATAGGCCTTCTTCCAAGGTCTCTTCTCTCATGCATGCACTACTTAAGTAAAGGTATTGTTGTTCCTCAAAAAGATATCGATGATAAAAAAGTAAGTTTTTCAGCTGCAGCTGAAGATAAAAAAGAAGACATAGAAAGAATATTTAAAGACCTAATAGTAGTCTGTTCGTCAGTGAAAAAACCAAAAGATGCATATGTTGCTATAAAATATAGAGATTTTTGGTTTTATATAAATGATGATGACATTCACTCTAAAAAAACTTTTATGTTATTATTAGAATTATACAATTTACAATCAGGTAGAGGGCCTGGAAAAGGCCCAATTTTAACCCTGCCATTAGGAGTTGGATAATGAAAAATGTAGATTTTTTAACGGTTTTATTTGTAAGTATCGTGTATATGGTAATATATATAGCATGGTATTCCAATTTTCTTTTTGGAAAAATATATCAAAATATTTTAAAAACGGCTAAAAGAAAACCTCCTTTTTATCATTACTTTTTAATCTTTTTTAGTATATTAGTACTCTCATATATTATCTCTCTTTTTGAAGTTTTAATGGGAGTTACAACTTTTTTAGATGGAGTGTTTTTAGGATTTTTAATTTGGCTTGGATTTATTGTTACTCATACAGCTTTTTTAGTTCTTACATTTAAAAGAAATTGGAAGTTATTTGTTTTAGATAACATATTATATTTGATAGCTTTGATGATTATATCTGGCGTGTTAGCGGGTTAATTTTCTTTTGCGATTGATATCAGATGTCTTGTTATTACCGTTGATTTTTATATCCGCTACAATTGGCAGGTGATCAGATGCTGTATTAGCTCTTTCATAAATATAACCATGTATTATTCTTGCTTTATATCCAGCAAAAATATAATCGATTTTTTCTTTAGGATCATCAGCTGGATAGGTATTATATCTTTTATGATTTAAAGAGAGCCTTAAGGGCCCAGCTTCCTTAAAACCTAGATGCATGAGAGTTGAGATTGTAGTTTCATTTTTAATATCGAAGTTTTTTTTGTCTACAAACCATGGAGCATCTTGAAGGTATAACCCTTCTTTTGAGGCGGTTGGCGCAATTGAGTTGAAATCTCCTCCGATTATTGTAGGTGTATTTTTATCTCTTAACCAAAGTTTTTTTATTTTTTGAATTTGCTCCTCTCTTTGATCTTGAGACCAAGGATCGAGATGGAGATTTATGAAGTTAATTTTTTTGCCATGAAAGTTAATTACACATTTTTGAGCGCCGTGTGGATCATATAGCCACTTTACAAAAAATGGCATGTAGCTTGCATAATCGAAAACTATAGCTTCGCTATATTCAATTGGATATTTTGATAATATTGCTTGGCCATGTTCAATTTTCCCAACAACTTTATGAAAATTTATATGGACTTTTCCTTTTAGGGTTGGAGCTTGAGTGAAATAGTTATATCCAGCTACTTTAGCTAAATAATTAGCTTGATTGATATAATGAGATCTTTTAGATGCAGAATCTATCTCTTGAAGCAGTACTACATCAGCATCTATATCTTTTAAGATTTGAGCTATTTTATCTAATCTTTTTATATAACTGTTTTTGTCAATATATGGAGAATCTGTTTCAAGACCAATGCCGAAATGAATATTGTAAGAAGCTACTTTTAAAGTGAAAGATTTCGCGTTTATATCTTTTTTATTAACGTTTAAAAAGGTTATTTCTGGATTAGATCTTTTAGGAAGGGCAGGACTTTCATTCCACCAAAGAAAAATAAAAAACAAAAAAATAATAGTTGAAAAAGCAGATAATAATAATAATAACAATATTCTTGTTTTTTTCATTTTCCTTCCTCTTATTTTTTAATAATAAAAATGAAAAATATCTGCAAGAAAATAACTTAAAAACGAAAAGGATTTGGATTGACTTTTATCAATTTTCAGTATAGAAATAATATAAATGAAAAGGTGTAGGTTAATGGAAAAAAAACTGAAAAAAATAAATTACCTAATTATTACAGCATCAGGTGGAGCTGGGAATTTACATGGGGCAAGAGCTCAAAAACAAATTTTAGAAAAAACAGATCCAAAAGCTAAAGTCATTACAAAAGATTTTATGTTAGACTGGCTGGGTGTTATTATGGGCAATTTCGGTGTATATGCATGGAATACTGCTCAAAAAAAAGGAACAGTTTCTCTTCAGAATTTTTTAGGAAACTGTCAAAAGATTTTAGATATTTTTTTTTGGCCTAGAATATTTTTTTCAGCTTATCAAGATCTTTTAAGATATGACATCGATTTTGTTTTTCATATGCAAGCTTTAGGAGCTTCGGCAATTTTAAAAGCGATAAGACTATATAATAGAGTGAAGAAAAAAAATGTTGAGTTAAAAATAATATTTACAGATCTTCCGGCTAAAAAATCTAAACATTATTTTAATCCCATAAAAAGACTTTCAAAAAAAGATAAAAAATATCTTTTGATTTCATCTATTAAACCTCCTCTAAAAGAAAATCAAACAGAAAAACAGTTTTGGGAAGAAAATTGCAAAATTTCAATGGATAGAGTCTGCTACGATCCATATCCTGTAAGAGAGAGTTTTTATAAATTAGAAAATAAAAAAAGAGAAAATATTGATTATAAAATAAAAATAAATTTCGCAAATAATTTTGAGGGAAATTTAATAGAAGAGATATCTAAAAAGGGAAATACGCATTTTATAAAAAATGAATCTTCTATTGAATATACAATCAAACCAAGAGATTTTTTAATAACAATTATTTTAGGATCAAAACCCTGTTTTAAAGCTATTTATAGTTATATTAATAATCTAATAGAGTTTATGAAAAACAACTCTATTAAAAAAAATATAGTAATTTTTCCATATTGCTCAGCTGCTAAAGATCCGGTTATTAAAAAGCTTCATCAGATGATTCAGAAAATAGAGGATTTTCCAAGTAATTTAACTATAGCTGCTATGTCTTTTCAAAAAGAAGATGTTGTCGCAGCTTTATATTTTCGAAGTGATTTGACAATTACAAGAAGCGCTGGACAAACTGCTATGGAGCTTACGAAGGTTTCAAAAGCAAAGTTTTTTGTTCATACAGAATGTCATTTAAAAGTAAACGAAACCTCTAACGAAAAACTTTTAAAAGGCATTCCAGTGTGGGAAGCAGGGATTGCAAGTTTCATGCAAGAAAAAATGAAGGCAGAGTTAATAAATCCAAAGTCATTTATCGATGTATGTAAAAAATATATTGCTTAATAGCTAATTAAAAATCTTAAAAGCCCTTCCCAATCTTTGTTATCTATATATGGTTTTATTTTATCAACAGAGACTCCAACTTCATTTGAAAAATCATCGAGATATATAACAAGCTTATTTCTTAGATCATATATATCCATTGTTTGAGCATAGTCTTTAACAAAGTTAGTTCTTTTAAAATAATCATCAAATATCGAAGCCATATGTTCTTTTAAACGAGGTTTAGAAAAGATATATCCGACAAATTTAAAAGGATGAATATATCTAAGTTCATCGCCCATCTTTCTTAACCTTCTTTCATGATTCAAGAGTAGTGCTATTTTTCCATGAACCCCTAAAGTAACAATCAAATCGTCTATTTTGCTCTCATCTTCAAAAGTTCTCGGTAGCTCTTGATAGGTCATCGGTTTGGTGTCTTTTGGAGGAAATTTAATAATGGCAGAGAGTATCCCTGCTTTTGAAAACGCTAGATGATATTTTATATTCTGATTGTATATTGTTTTTTCGTGAGTGATTTGATTTTTTTCAATGTTTTGAATATCTGCATCCATTGGCAACATAAAAAACTCCTCATTTTTTTTTAAGTAGACTGCTAATTTTAGCTTAATATATCATTTTAAAATAGTGAGAATTAAAAAAAAATATTTAAATGAAAATTTTTAAGTTATTTTTCAAAATGATTTTTTTAGTTGCTTTGATTTTAGCCATTTCAAAATCCTGGCAGCTAATAACAGATGGGTTTAGGATAGATAAAATAAATTCTTCTTTGACTAAGATAGACTCTTCAAATTTAACGATTGATCCCGAAATTACTAAGATTGTTGATCAAAAATTTAAATATCTATCTAAAGGCTGTCAAACCTATGTATTTAAAAGTTTAGATGATAGATATGTTTTAAAATTTATTAGGTATCATCGCTACAAAATCCCTCTTTGGCTTAGAATTTTTACCTTTTTAGATAGTTATAGAAATAAAAGGCTCTATTATAAAGATAAACTTCTAAAAGATTCTTTAAAAAGTTATGAAATTGCATCTAAATTTCTAAAAGATGAAACAGCTATAGTTTATGTTCATTTAAATGAAACTGATAATATAAATAAAAAAGTACAAATAATAGACAGACTAGGCAGAAAATATTTAATTGATTTAGATAAAACCGGCTTTGTTGTTCAAAAGAAAGTAAAAACTTTTGAAGATATTTTAAGGCAAAATAAAGGCAATGAAATTGAGTTAAAAAAATTAGCTAACTCTTTTTTATATACTACAGAGGCTATCTATAGAAAAGGATTTATCAATGATGATTATAATTGCGTGAAAAACTCTGGTTTTATAAATGGTAAGGTTATCCATTCAGATGTAGGTAGTTTTTTGCCAAGAGATAACCTCAAATCAAAAGAAAATTTTGAAAAAGAGCTTGTTAGATTTGTAAGATATTTTAAGAAATGGTCTGATAAAAACGCTCCTTTTCTATCATCACATCTAGATGAAAAGATAAAAAAAATGGCTCAAACTCTATAATTAAAAAAGACTTATAGATATAATCTTATTAAAAATAGTAAAAATGAAATTTTTAAAAATACCTCTGAAAATCCTTTTTTTATTAACATTTATAGCTATCTTATCAAAGTCTTGGGTATCATATAGCTCAAGCTTTAGATTAGATAAAATTGAGCCAAAAGAGTTTTTTGATAATTTTTTTGAAATCAAGATTTCTGAAATCGAGATTTCTCAAATCAAGATTCATGAAAATAAAGATCTAGCTAAAATGCTAAATCAAAAATATAAATTTTTAAGTAAAGGCAGGCAATCTTTTGTCTTTGCCAGCCAAGATAATAAATATGTTTTAAAACTTTTTAGGTTTCATCGTTATAGATCATCTATTTTTAATGAGTTGATTAGCTCATTTGATCTAGCAAAAAAATATACAAAAAAAATCCAAGATGAAAAAGATGAACTCTACTTGAAAACTATGAATAGCTATAAATTAGTTTATGAAAATTTAAAAGATGAAACAGCAACTATTTATATTCATTTAAATAAAACAAATAATTTAAATAGAAAATTAAAAATAGAAGATAAATTTAAAAAGACTCATATTATAGATCTCAATGAGGTCGGTTTCGTTTTGCAAAAAAAGGCCGTTCCTTTTAAAGAAGCTCTTTTAAATGCTAAAAATGATAAAAAAGCCATAGAGAATCTAATAGACTCTTTTTTTAATAATCTAAAGGTTATTTACTCAAAAAATCTTTTAAATAAAGATAGACATGTTATTCAAAACTTAGGTGTTATAGATAAAAATAGAGTTGTAGAAGTCGATATTGGTAGATTTTCTTTAAAAAAAGATTTTAATAATACAAAAGTTAAAAAAGAAGCTTATCATTACACAACGTATTTAAAAAAATGGCTTTTGAAAAATATTCCAGCCTCTATAAAATTTGTAGATGAAAAGCTTATCGAACTTACTAATAATACAAATATAAAATCAAATGAGGAAAGTCATGCATCCAAATATTAGAAAAATTTTAAAAAATACTTTGCCTTTTTTCTCTTTAGTATTTTTTATATGGTTAGCTTTAAATAGAACAGATGGTTTTAAAACAAACCTCATTACGAAATTTGAAAAAATAGATGATACATATAAAATCGATGTAGATAAAAATTTATTAGAAACTAAAGATATTTTATCTCAAGATTTTCATTATTTAACAAGGGGAAGGGAGTGTTTTATATTTGAGAGCGCAGATAAAAAATATGTTTTAAAATTTTTTGACTCTTCTAGATATTATACAAAATATTTTTTTCCAAAAGTTGCTCTTCCGAAGTTATTAGATAACTATAGAAAAAAACACTACAATAGAAGATCTAAAAAATTAGCATTTAATCTCTCTAGCTCAAAGCTAGCTTTTGATAACTTAAAAGAAGATTCTGCCCTTATTTATGTTAATTTAAATATTTCTAAAAATTTTGATGACAAAATAAAAGTAAAAAACAAATATGGAAAAATTTTTGATTTAGATCTAAATAACATCTTTTTTATTCTTCAAAAAAAATGTGATATTTTTTATCAGGTCTATGAAAAAACAACTGATGAAAAATATAAACTATATCTAATAGAGTCTTTTTTAGAGATGGCTCACAACAGAACAAAAAAATTAATTATCGATGACGATATCGGTAAAAAAAGAAGAAATTGGGGCCTTTTTAATAATAAAGCTGTAACAATCGACATTGGCAGGTGGTATTTTGATGAAAAGCTTCAAACACTATTTGGTTATAAAAAAGAGATGATAAAAGCGACAAAAATCTTAAGAAAATATCTAGAAGATAATGAGCCTGAAAAGATAAGTTTTTTAAATCAAAGCTTAGATAACTATTTTGAAAATTTTGATTCGTCTGCTTTTTAAAAATCTAAGACAGATCATTAAAGAAATGATCTTTAAAGATCTGTCTTGAAACATGCCTTGAATTAAAGGTTTATTTGGAAAATTAAGGCCTCCTCTAGAGTATCAACGCTAATATCAATAAAACCACCTGCCAAAGTTTGCAAAATGCTATCAGAAAAACTCTCTGGAATAAATGGTATAGTGATTTAAGTTTACATTGATAAAGCTATTTTATTAATGTAAATTTATAAATCACACTAATCTTATCTGAAGAAGAATAAAAAAATTTATGTCAAACTAGCTTAACTAAAAAAGATAGTATTTATCGATTAAAAATTAAACTACTATATTGAAATACTCTCTATTAATTCATTTACAATATCTTTAGCTGTTTGTTTTTTTTCATCTGTAGTTGTATTGATAAATCCACAAGCAAACTGCAAAGTTTGACAAGTTATATTTGTAATATCATGCAGTTGAAACCCATCTTCAAAATTCTCTTTTATCTCTTTTACAAACTCTTCAATATCATCTAATGTAATTTCTCCTTCAACGTTTTTAGGTGGAGCGATTTTATCAATAGAATCTGGCATGATAATATTTATAAATGCTTCAGCTAAGATTTTGAAAATTGGATCTGTTATAAAATCAGGTAAATATGGGGCGTCTGTCTCGTCAATCACATAATCAACAATCTGAAGTGCAGCTTCTTTTTTCTCAAATTCATTTAAAATAAAGATATCGTCTAGATATTAATGTTGCTATATCTTTCCACTCAAAGCCATCTTCAAAGATATCTTTTATAGATATTGCCGCTTTTTTTAAATCATCTTCTGTTGGTTTATTTGGTTTTTGAGTTTCTTCAACTGTTACATACATAGCAGGTGGGTTTTTTTAATTTTCAGGCGGTACATAATAATCATTTATCATAAAAATCCTTTGTTAAAAGTTTTTGCATAAAAAACTTATGATTATTAAATTTTTTTTGCAAATTTATTCAATATTTTTTCTTTTCTACTCAACTTTATAAAGCCTTGCAAACAATGGAAGAGCTACTGCCCCTATTAATGCAACAATGGCAAATGTTATTCTCATATTTTCTGTTTTTTTCATTTTTTTTCTCTCAGCTCCGCTTGTGGTAGTTGATTGAGGCGGTTCTTCTTCAAAAGCAGCAACAGGTATTTCCTTAGCTGGAGGCCTTTCTGCTCTTTCTGGACTTGGTGGAGGGGCTGCTTCTTCAGCTGGTTGTAATAGTAAACCATCATCAGGATTAGACGAAGGTACAAATTTAAGAGCAATAGCTGATAAGGGTGTTGTCTTAGCTGGAGGCCTTTCTGCTCTTTCTGGACTTGGTGGAGGGGATCCTTCTTTGGTTGATTGAAATAGTTCGTCTGCCAAATCATCATCAGAAAGTTCGTTTGCAAAAAAAGCATTAGTTGTTTCCTCATCTGAAGAGACTTCTGGTTCTGGACTCGATGGAGGGGATCTACTAAGAACGAAATTAGACTGACTGAGGCCATTTCTTTCCGATTTTTCTTTAGTAGCAGATAGTTGTTCGCCTGGTAAAGGAGTGTCAGGTTGCTTATGCGTACTAGGAGTGCGAGCAGTAGTAGAGTCCGGAGTGTCTTTGGTGTCTTTGGGTGATTGTTGACCTTTTGCTGCTGAAGATGATGATGATGAACTTGATTGGGAGTTTGCTTCTTCGCCGCTTTCTTCTTCTGCTTTTTGAAGCACTTCTCCAAATGATAATCTTTCAATAACAGGCATATGAGGACTTGGATTGTTTTCTGGATCATTTTGTAATTTTATTTCAAAAATCTCAGAGGAAAATCTTTTTGTATAAATAGAAGATAATTGTCCTTTCATTGAACTTAGAAAACCATTTGTTTTTAATAGAGTGTTTATTTTCAATAATAGAGTGTTGTTATGCTGATTATCAGTATCTGTAGTTTCTTGTAGACCAATAATAGAGTTTTCAGCTTCTCCTAATATAGATAGAATCTTTTCTAAAGATGAAATTACTGTAGAACGTATAGAGTCTTTTTGTTTTTCTTCTTTTATATCAAAGAATAAATGAGCTGATGCTACTTTATATGTTTTTTCTGTAAGCAGATCTTTCAAAGTTAGGATTGTATAGCTATGATTATTGGATATATCTGGAGAAAGATCTACTCCTTCTAATTCAAATCTACGTTTATAAGCAACGGCAGTATTTTTTCCGTCTCTTGCTACTTCAAAATCTTCTCCCAGCCAACTTTTTATTCTATCTAAATTATTTCCTGCATTTTGCAAACAAATTATATCTACTTGATTTGATTCAATAAGAGTTTTAAAAGCTGTTGTAGCAACTCTATTTCTTGTCTCTAATAGAGTTTCTTTAGTAGGGGTTGCTTCTCCTTCTCTTAGATCTAATATATCTCCATATTCTTTATCTGCGCCAAAATTCCAATTTAAAACAGTAAATGAACTCATTTGTTACCTCCTGATTTTTTTTGATAAACTTATCTAAAAATGCAAAAAAAAAGCAATGATAATTTAAATTAAAATTATAATTACTGCTTTTGAGGTTTTATTTTAAAATTTCGATAACCTTTTTATCGGATACTTGATCAAACTTTTCAAAATACTGAGCAATTGCAAAAAAATCATCAGGGATATATAGACAAATTACTTCATCTGCCATTTTATTTAGTTTTTCAATGGTATTATAAGGTCCTACAGGGATTGCAACGATTATTTTTTTGACTTTTTTTATCTTTAACGCATTGATAGCTGCTATCATAGTAGATCCAGTTGCTATACCATCATCTACTAAGATAATAGTCTTATCTTTTAAATATATTGGTTTTTTGTTTTGTCTATATAGATTTTCTTTTTCTTTTGCTAAATTCTTTTCTTTTTCAATCTCCTTTTTTAAATACTCATCTGATATGCCATAGCCTTTAATTATCTCTTCGTTTAGAAATTGAAAATCTTCACAAATAGCGCCGATTGCTAGCTCTTCTAATATTGGAGAAGAGATTTTTCTTGCAACAATGATATCCAATTTAAGATTTAACTCTTTAGATAATATATCTCCAACAACAACTCCACCTCGTGGAAGCGCTAAAATAATTGTATCTTTTTTGTTTTTATAATTTTGTAAAAGTTTTGCTAGTTTTTTTGCTGCATCTTCTCTGTTTTTAAAAAGCATGAAAAAATCCCTTTTGATCTAATGGTATTTTTTTTAGGTATTTTTGAAAATTATAAAAATTTATCGATATCGTGATATCGAAAGATTTTTTTAGAGAAAATATTACTAAAAATCACTATAAACACTTTTTTTCTTGATATTAGTTCGGTTTTTTATCATTTTAAAGATTTAAGGAAATTAAATAAAAAATGCTAAAAAAATTTAAAAATTTTTTATTAAAGAAGCTTTTTACTAAGCCTCTTAAAAAATTATCCAAGATAAAACGCTTTTATTATAAATCTATAAAAGTGTTTTGGATATCTATAGATCATTTTTTTAAGCATCAAATAACACTTAGATCATCTGCTTTAACTTACTTTTCTTTAATGGCCATTGTTCCTTTTTTTGCTTTAATTTTTGCTATTGCTAAAAAAATAGGGGATCAACAGGTTGTTGAAAAAGAAATATTAGAAAGATTTAAAGAACAACAAGAAATTGTTATAAAAGTTATCGAATTTGCAAAAAATTTGATCGTGGAGGCTAAAGGAGGATTAATAGCTCTTGTTGGTATCATCTTTTTATTTTGGAGTTTAATAAAACTTTTTTCCAATTTAGAGTCTTCTTTAAATGAAATTTGGCAAGTGAAAAATATTAGAAAGTTTAAAAGAAGACTGAGTAATTATTTAGCTTTGATGTTTGTTATCCCTGTATTTTTAGTAGTTTTCATAACTCTTAGACTATATATTACAAATTTAATATCTAAAGATATTGTCGTTGAATATATTTTTAGAGTGCCTCTTAGTTTAATCCCCTATTTTTTAATCTTAGCTCTTTTTACTTTTATCTATAGTTTTATGCCTAAAATAAAAGTAAAAATAAAATATGCTTTTTTATCAGCTGTCATCTCAGCTACAATTTATCAAATCACTCAAATGATTTATGTTAATTTTCAAATGGGTATTACAAAATTTAATGCAATATATGGTAGCTTCGCTGCTCTACCTTTATTTTTGATATGGCTGCAAATATCTTGGATAATATTTTTATATGGCGCAGAGATCTGTTTTGCTATTCAAAACTTAGATAAAATTAAAGTAAAAGACTTACAAAAAAAATAATTTTTTTTAATTTTCCAGTTATTAATTTTTTAAAGTTTAATGTAAAAAAATTAAGTTCTTCCATAGACATCTTCTAATCTTATAATATCATCTTCTCCAAGATAGTTTCCTATTTGAACTTCTACTATTATTGCCATTTGATCTGTATCATTTTCAATTCTATGAATACCTTCTTTTGGTATAAATACATGCTCGTTTTCATTAAATGTTTTCTTCATCTTATCAACAGTGATAAGAGGTTTGCCTTTTACAACTATCCAATGTTCTGATCTTTGTTTATGTTTTTGAAGTGATAGTTTTGAGTTAGGTTTTATTTCTATCCATTTTACTTGGCAGGTTTTTTCTATTTTTAAACTTTGATATGTTCCCCAAGGTCTCTTGTAGATCTTATTTACAATATTCTCTTTCATCTCAAGCCTCTTTTGCTTTTTCTGCTAAAGCAAGAGCTCCTAAAAGACCAGATTCTCCCATATGTTTTGGCAGCACGATATAGTCTTCAATTTTTTCTAGTATTATTTTGTGTTTTAAATAGCCATTTAAAGCTTTTTGACACTCTTGTCTAACTTTATCAAGTAATGTTTTTTTATTTAGTATTCCTCCGCCTATTATTACTTTTTTAGGCGACAGGGTTAAACTCCAATTTGCTATTGCTGAACCTAAATAATAAGCTTCTAAATCCCAAGCTTCATGATCATCTTCTAAATCAGTAGCATTTTTGATATTCCATCTTTTTTCAATAGCAGGCCCAGATGCCAATCCTTCTAAACAATTTTCATGATATGGACAAATGCTTTTAAAATTGTCAGATGGATATCTTGGAAGAGATATATGACCCATCTCTGGATGAATTAATCCATGCATAAGATGATTATTGATTATCCCTCCAACTCCTATTCCTGTACCTACTGTTATATAAATAAATGTATCGATTCCTCGGGCCGCTCCCCATCTTTGCTCTCCAAGTGCTGCTCCATTTACATCTGTATCAAATCCAATTGGAACTCTCACCGCTGTTTTTACAGCTTGAACAATATTAAAATGTGACCAAGATTTTTTGGGAGTTGTTGTGATAGATCCATATGTTGGTGATTCTTTATGTAGATCTAAAGGACCAAAACAAGCAATTCCAATAGCATCTAGCGCTGTTTTAGCGTGCTCGTGGATAAAAAATTTAAAAATTTGAGGCATGGTGACTTCAGGCTTTATAGTTGGAAAAATTTCTTTTTTTATCAAATTTCCATCTATGTCTCCAATTGCACAGCTGCATTTAGTTCCGCCTGTTTCTATTGCTCCAAAATATGTCATGAAAACCTCTTATATCTTAAAAATTTTAAGATAATTGAAAAAAAAATGTTAGTCAATGAGATAGATAGAATTATTAACTAGAATACACAAAAGATTTTATTTTGTATTATTTTGAAGCTTCCGAAAATCAATAGAGAAATGACTGAAACTACAGCTGTTCTATTTCTCAAATATCTAAATAATTCTTTCCTTTCTTGTGATTTTATTTTACTTGTAAAGCTATTTTCAAGCGTTTCCATCTTAGCTAATTCTGTTTTTTGCATTTGTATGCTTTTTTTAAATTCTTCGATTCGACGGAGGAAAGAGTCATTTGATTTTTCTAAACTTTTACTCTCTAAATCCTGAAATTCAGATAAGAGTTTTCTCATTTCTAGATCTTCATTATCATCTGGATCATCTATACGGCCTATTAAATTAAGATTGTCTTCTCCATCTGCTTTTGACTCTTCAAAAGCTCTCTCGGTGTTTTTAAGTTCAAGTTCTAATAAAATTATTTTTTCTTTTATTAAATCAATTAACATTCTGAGATTTTCTAGATGGGGAAGTTTTAAATCGGTTTCATTTAAATTAACTCTGCAGACAGGACAAAGAGAAGGTGTTTTTGTTGTTTTAAGTGATAAAAAATGCCTTTTTAGATTCCTTGCTAAAAAAGCTGCAAAACATACTTGGCAAGCTGCGATAGTTTCACCTAAATTAAGAGTTTCTTGGGTAATTGAACAAATAGGTTTAGACTCCGAGATTGTAAAATTTACATACACTCGTTTATCTGAAAAACTTTCTCTTTCAGGAGGGGCGAATGCATCGGGATCAGATAAATGTTTCCCTGTAAGTTCAAAAGTTCTTATTGTTGGCGGTTTTACTATTGCTGCTGCTGCTGATGACATAGCTTTGATAATTTTTTTTTAATCAAAAAGCATGATGATTATTAAATTATTTATTATCAATAAAAAAATTTAAAAGTTATTAAAATTAATTGAAATCCTCAAAATAGATTGCAACACGAGCAAGAATATTTTCTTGTGTCAAGAAGGGCTTATACTTATATTTTCTCCCTCGATTAAAATGTAGACAAACTTATCTTTTTCTCTTAACCGGATCTTTTTTTCATAAGTTTTAGATTTAGGCCAAGCAGTTTTGCTTTTCGATACTTTCCACTCAATTTCATAAGTTCCCGGTTTTAGTTGATAATATTTTCTTGCTCTTCTACCTGATGCATCAGCTTTTAATAAAGGAATTTGATGGTTGTTAAACTTTACTTCTATTACGTCATGAAAGTCTTTTTTTGTATCATCTAAAACTTCAATTTCAACTCTTATGATTTTTTCATCTGTATGTATGTATCTAGCTTTTATAATTGATGGTTTTTTAGATTCATTTGGATTTTTAGGATAATATTCAGATGCTAAAAAACTGCCATAGACAACTACGACACTTATTGAAAAAATAAATAGTGATTTTAGAACCCTTTTCATAAATTTACCTATAATGTACCAATAGCTTAAAATATATTTTATTTGAAGTTTTTAGTTAAAAAAATTGAAATTCTTAAAGAAAATAGGCATTATTGGTAAAAAAAGAGGTAAATTTATGAAAATCTTTATTAGATTTGTGTTTTTACTGTTTGCTTTTAATTTAGCAGCACTTCAAAAAATTCAAGTTGTGCCAGTTGATAAATCCAAGCAATCTGAAAATGTAAGAATATATATAGTTTATCCAGAAGAGAATCAAATAGAAAAGTCAAATGAAGTGTGGGTGCAGCTAAGACTAAGAGGTTATCCACTTGGTAATATCTCAATTAATGAAAGAGCCAAACAAATTGCAAATTCAAAGCTAGGACAAAGTATTCATGTTATCGTCGATAATACTCCTTATTTTGCAAGAACAGGACCTAGTCTTTCCCCATTCGATGAAGAGGGTAACTACTATGAGTCAATGTATAGATTTAAAATTCCATATTCTCTATCTCAAGGTGAGCATTTTTTAAGAGCGTTTCCAGCAAGATCATATGGAGAGTCTTTAAAAGAAGAGGGATGTTTTGCTGCGACTAATTTTTATGTTCAAAATAGAAGAGTAAATAATAAGATGAATCTATCAAAGCCATATTTGACTTATAATGAACCCTCTGGATTTTTAAACATCAAAGATAAAGAGCCTGTTTTATTAGATTTTTATTTAACTAATGTATCACTTTCTGAAGATGGATATTTCGTGAGACTTACAATTGATAATAAAATTAAAAGAAAACTAACTAAATGGACGCCATATTATATCTATGGGCTTGGAAAAGGAAAGCATACAATTAGATTAGAGCTTATGGATGAAAAATTAGAGAAAGTAGATGGCTTTTTCAACGATACAACAAGAATCTTTACAATCAATTAAGATAGAGCTATAGCTAAAAATAAAGCTATTAAAAGATTGTATGTTACTTAAATTCACGGATAAACAAAGAAGATGGTTAGGGTTTGTCTCTGTAGTATCGTGCATTGCTTTAATTTTTACTGATCAATCTATTTTGCCAGTTGCTATTCCAACGATTCAAAGAGATTTTGGGGCTACGAGTTTTTTATCTCAATGGATGATAAATTCATATCTTTTATCGATGGCTGTTTTTATTTTAGCTGCAGGAAGATTATCTGATATTGTCGGTTTTAGAAGAATTTTTCTTTTAGGCCTCACCATCTTTTTATTTGCCTCACTTTTTTGCGCTATTGCATTAAATAGTATTTGGCTCATTACTTTTAGATTTATTCAAGGCATTGGCGCTGCATTTATGATCCCTTCTTCTTATAACATTTTATTAGATCTTTTTCCTGCAAACAGAAGGGGACTTATAGTTGGAATAAATACAGCTGTAGGTTCATTTTTTTTATCTTTAGCTCCCTATATTGGTGGTCTTTTTACTCAGTATCTTTCTTGGAGATGGGTTTTTTGGATAAATATCCCAATTTGTTTTATCGGACAAGTATTTGGAATTTTAGCAATTGGAAAACCTGATGTTTCTAAAGAAAAATTTGATTTTAAGGGATTTTTTTTATTTGCAATCTCAATAATTTGTATTATTTTAGCTTTTATGCAAGCTAAAAATTGGGGCTTTACATCTCCTGGGATAATTTTGCTTTTTATTTTTGCTATAGTATTTTTTTGGTTTTTTCTCGTAGTAACAAAAAAAGCAAAACATCCATTCTTAGATTTTTCGTTATTTAAAAATAAAATATTTTCAGTAGTTAGTTTAGTTATATTTTTAGAGCTTTTCGCAACCGGAGCTACAATTTTTTGGGCAATATATTTTCAATATATTTGGGGGTTTTCTCCATCTAAAGCAGGTTTTGCGATGTTAATTAGTGCTATTCCTATAATATTTATGGCGCCTATTGGAGGAATGTTAATGGATAAATACTCTGTTAAAGTTCCGATGGTTATTGGCCTTTTTTTAACATTATTTTCATTTGTTTGGTTTATAAGTTTTTTTCACACTGGATCCATATTAATTTTACTTCCATCTTTATTAACTCTTGGTTGGGGCCTTACTTTTAGTTTAACTCCAGCTATAGCGGCCGGTATTACTTCGGTTCCAAATAAAACAAGAGGTATGGCAACGGGAATATTTGGAACTTTAAGAAATGCTGGAAGATCAATAGGTTTCGCTGTAGCGGGTGCGATTTTATTAAATGTTGAGCATATATTTCTTTCAAAAGATCTAAAAATAAATGAATCAACAAAAAATTTAGATCCAACTACATTCGATGGACTACTCGCCAAAGCCCCAAAAGCTATAGATGCTTTTAATAAGCTGTCTACAAGCGCTCAAGCTATTGTTAAAAAAGCTTACTTTAATGCAACTGAAAAATCTTTTTTAATAGCTAACTCAGTTGCAGCTTTTTTAGTGCTAATTAGTATTGTTTGGGTTTTGATAAGATGTAAAAAGAAAAAAATAACGTGTAAATCGAAAAATTAAATTTTAAAACTTTTTTCGATCTCATTTATTATTGTTTGGTAGAGCTTTTCTTTTTTAGTTTGGTCTTTAGATATTAAAATAAATCCTAGAGTTTTTTGATCATTTTTATCTAAAGAAGAAAAAATGATTTCAAAAGATTTAAATTTCTGTTTTTTTACAGCTAAAATGATGTCCTCTTTGATTTTTGTAAAATGTGTCTTTATCATAATGTAAAAATTATTTTTTTCAGCTTTTGTGTTTATAAGAAAATTCTTGTTTTCAAAATTCCTTTTTAAAATTTTTAGAAACATCAAAAAGAGATTTTTTAAAATTTTAGTATCTATTATGCTTTGTTGAATTGCTGGTTTTATAGAATAAAAAAACTCTTCTAATAAAAAATCTTCTATTTTTTTTGAGCTTGGAAGCATTTGCTTTAAGCTTTCTAGGGCATCTAGTTGTTTTGCTAAAAGACCTCCGTTAAAATCTCTAAATTTTCCAAGGATATGGGTTAGCTCTTTATAAATTGTTTGTCTAGCTTTTCTAAGATCTAAAGAAAAATCGTTTCTTAGAAATTCAAATTTATTTAAAGATATCTTAAAAACATTTGCTTCTTTTGGATATTTTTTCTTTAAAACTCCTACTATTTTAGATTCATCTAAACTGAATTTTAAAAATGTTTTTGAATAAGAAAATATCTCTTTTAAAGAAGATGTGTTTTTCTTAATTAATCTTAGTAAAATTACTATAAAAGAAATCTCTTTTGATGTTTGTTTATCATAAGATATTATCACCTGAGGGATGTCTTTAACATAGTTTAGTTGTTTAGTTAAGATGATAATGTTTCTTAAGATCTCTTCTTCATTTCTAGGCGAAAATATTGGGTTTATTAATTTTTTTATGTTTGAACTAAAAGAAAGCTTTAGTTTTTTCTTTAGATCTTTTAACTCTTGTAATGAGAAGAAATCAAAAAAGTCTTCTTTTGCAATCTCCAAATAAAAAGTAAGAATTTTAAGATCTCTTCGATCGGTAATATATGAATTTTTTACGTATTTAAAATTTTTTATGATTTTAGCTATAGAGTCTAAGATATAATTTTTTTCAAAATATTCATTTTCATGTAGAAGATCTATTACGATTAAAATACCTAAAACAGCTTTTTTTTGATCTAGAAGATTTGTTTTTAAGATCTTTAATTTAACATGTCTTTTACTTGATTTAATTTGTGATTTAATTTGCATTATCGATTTTTTAAAATAGTAGCTAAGCGCTATTATTTTTGAGACATGTTTTGGGCCTCTAATAGATGTAAAATCACCTTTAAAAATGAGTGATGCTATGTGTAGTGAATCAAATATGTCTTTATCAAAAATCTTTGGCTTTTTAGACATTAAAAATGCTAGATTTTCTTTAATTTCATTTAACTTTTTTTCTTCTGAAAATTTTAAAATAAAGTGTTTCATATCCTCTTTGTTTTTATGATTTATATCTGAAATATAAGAAGAATCTTCTTTTAGTAAATTTGATTTTTCAGATGTTAAAGTATCTAAAGAGATTATTTCTTTCGTATGGATTGCTGACATTATTATTAGCTTCATCTCATTTATGAAAGATGAAATATTTCTTTCGATTAAACTTTTCTCTTTTTCAGTTGAAACATTTATAAAATACTCAGATAAAGAGTATTTTTTTTGAGTAAAATTTTTGAACTTAAATTTAATAGATCTATTAGCGCTTATATCAAGAGGTTTTGATAAAATTAACCATTTATTTAACATATCAAAAGTAAATCTAGATATATCTCCAGTTAAATCAGATATAGAAAAAACAGAAAATGAAATGCTAAAAGGTATAGAAGAGTTAAGTTCACTATGAAAAATATAAGGCAAACTTTGATTCATTTTATAAAAAGCATTTTTAATTTCATATGTCGTTTTAGCTTCTTTGAAATCATCTATAATATTTTTAGGGAGAAAAAAAATGAGTTTAGTTTTAAATGAGTTTACAAAACTTTCAAAATTAGCTAGATCATAGCTAGAGGGTGGAAAAAAAATAGGCTCAATTTCAAATAAATTTTCTTTTTTATCAATATCTATCTCTTTTTTTCTTTTTGTATCAGCTGTCATAACTTTTTTTCTTTTTCTAGTATTATAGTTTCATCTAACAAAAGATCACCAACTATATTTGTGTAAATTCCTTTGATATTTCTTTTAGTAAGAATTGTATAATTATAAAAATAAAGAGGCGCTATTGGCATATCTTCTAAAAGGAGACTCTCTGCTATTTCGATTAATCGAAATCTTTTTTGAGGATCAAATTCTTTTTTAGCAAGATTTAAAACATCTATGAAATTTTTATCTTCCCAGGATGGATAATTTTTAGGATGATTTTTATATTTGTATCTTTCAAAAAGATTTAATGGATCATTATATCTAACGATCAACCTGGCGAGAGCAAATTGATAATCTCTTTTATTTAGTTTAGATAATAAAATTTTGTCTTCTAAAAGGTTTAATTTAATAGGAATTTTAAAAGCATTTTCTAACATTTGCTTTAGAGCTTCAGCTTCTTTTCTATGAACGATATATGAGCCAAATGTGAATGTAATTTTTAGGTTCTCTTTTGTAATATTTAATTCTTTTAGTGCTTTGTCAAAATGTTTTTTTGCGAGCTCAGTTTCATTATTCTGAATCAATGTTTTATTAGGATCATTTAAAAATATTGGGGGAATACACCTCAAAGCTATCGGTTCGTTTAACTGAGTTATGTTATCTACTATTTTTTTTCTATCTATTGCTAAGGAAAAAGCTTTTCTTAAGTTTTTGTTGTTAAATGGAAATGTCTCAGTATTAAAACAAAGGAAACTAAATCCTCCGATTGGAATAAATTTTGAATCATCTCTATTTTTTACTTTGCCGAGCGTTTCTATAGAAAGAGGGGATAAAAAAGAGCTTAAAAAGTCTAATTCGTTATTTTCATACATCTGAAATGCAGTTTCTTCATTTGGAATAATACTTATATGTATTGAGTCTAAATCAATTTTATCTTTGTTATAAAAATAAGGGTTTTTCTTCAAAATAATTTTAGAGTTTCTATCCCATTTGTCCAATATAAATGGTCCACTATATGCGAGATTATTAATATGTGGATTTGATTTTATTTTTTCATCGATATCTTTAGGCATTGGAAAATAACTGCAAAATGATGTTAAAAATAAAAAGTAGGGATTTGGGTGTTCTAGCTCAACTTCTAAAGTTTTACTATTTAGTGCTTTTATTTTGACTTCATCAACACTAATTTTTCCGCTTTTTGCTTCTTCTGCATTTTTAATAGGATATAAAAGCTCTGCATATTGCGAGGGAAAAGAAGGATTTAAAATTTTTTTCCATGATTTTTCAAAATCATATGCAGTAATTGGTTTTTTATTAGACCAAAAAGCTTTTCTTAAATGAAATATATATGTCTTTTTGTCTTTAGAAACTTCATATCTTTTACAAAGAGCTAAAGCAAGCTCTCCTTTAGCAGTATAATGCATCAGCCCTCGATATAACATAAATAAAACTTCAGAAGAGATGTAATCTCCTGCTTTTCTTGTATCCAAAGATTGAGGATCTGAATATATACTTGTTCTTAGAGTTTTAAATGCACTTTCTTTTTTCTCACAAGAGACACTTAAAAAAAGTATTAATATTATAAAACAAAATTTCTTCATTAAAAATCCATAAAAGTATTTAGGTTTGTATATTGTTTTTGCAATTTAATTTAAAGAAAAATTTATCTTTTCTTTAAAAAACCTTAAAAAAATGAAATTTTATAAATATTATAAAAATAAAAAAAAATTAACAAAAGCAACGCCAAAAGGTCTTTTGGTTTTTTAAGGGTAGGCCGGTTAAAAGAGAAATAGCTTCAGAATTAGTAGCTATAGGATCTTCTATTTCTTCTTCGTTGTTTAAATAATTTTCTAATAAACTTCTTAGTTTGTTTGTAAAAAGCTCTCTTACTTTTTTGTCAGTTATGTTTAAATTACTAATTGCTTGAATATCTTTTGATGAAAATTCATTATTCTGAGAGTTAATTTTTTTTAAAGAAAATTTTTGCCTGTTTTTTGAAGCTGTTTGAGTCTCTAATGGTAAAAAAGAATCAAGATCAAAAGAATTAAAATGACTCATACTTATAAAATAATATCTTATAGGAGGTGTTGCACCTTTTAATTTTTCAGAGCCCACAGAAATTATTCTTTTATTCTCACCTATAAATCTAGAACAATCATCAATGTCAATTTGATAGTCATTTGAATGATCTTTAAAGACTTTTCTTAAAGTTATATGAAATGTTCTAATAACTCCAGTAGCGTTTGATGTAACCTGCCATGTGCTTGCAATTGCAGTTTTATCTTCAGGAGGTCCATATGCTAAATATATTCCAGCTTGTTCAAGCAGAGTATTTATAATTTGATAAGAATCACATTTATTTGCCATATTATTTTTTTTTACACCTCAAACTTTAAGATTTTTTTATAAATTGAATTTCGCAAAAATTGGCAATTATTGCAGTTGATATAGCTAATATAATGCCAACGATTATTTTTAAATTGCAACAAGCAGATATTGGTTGAATTTTTAAAGAAGAAGTTTTTGAAGGTGAAACGAAAGGTGCCGGTAATTGAGGCGTTCCTTTATTTTCTTTCTCTTGGGGCGGATTTGCCTCTTTGTCTGTTGCTATGGTAGGTTCGGATGTTTGTGAAGGAGCCTCAGGTTCCTCAGGGGGGGCTATGGAGCTCAACGTTTTTGTTTTATCTAAATATGTAGTTAAGAATTGTTTAATTAAAAAATAATTATACGGTTTATCTAAATAAAATAGATTTTGTTTGGTATCAATGAAAGCTGTTGGATTTATGCAGTGCATTTCACTTTGGTTACTATATGCATCAGGTCTCTTGGCTTCAATAGCATTTTCATGTTCTATTGTGATTTTAATTGTATCTTTTCTCTTTTGCAAAAGTTTAACTGCATCTAAGTTATTGATTTGTATATATGTAGTTTCATTTTCTTTTTTGCTTTTTGAACTAAATGTTTTAGATATAGTTCCGGATTTTTTTTGATCAGATATATTGAAGAGAGTAATGTAATATGTTTTCCAAGTTCCGTCGGAAAAATAAAAAAACCACTTCGTTGCTAAAATGTTTTGCGAATTTCCATTTAATTTTATTGAAAATTCTAAACTATATGCACAGCCTAAATATATAACGCTCATGTTTTTTTATTTTTTTTAATAGCTTTAAATCTTAACAAAATCCGATCTTTTAATGGAAAATCTTTCTCTAATTTTTTTAAATTTTTATCTCTCAGATTTTGTGGAAATTATTTTTTTATATTTTATTAAATGAGGCTAATTGCAATATTTATATAAAGGTGTTATAAAAACAAAAAAGGGTGTTTTATGACGTATTTCAAAAGCCTCATTATAAATTTTTTAACAGTATTTTTTGTAAATCATGTTATCCCAAATGTTGAAATCGATTACTATTCTAAACTACCTCATATCGGAGGAGATCTGATTTTTGCGTTCTCTGTTGGCTTTTTAAACTCTTTAATCTATCCAGTAATCGTGTTTTTTAAAATCAAACCTTCTCATTTTAAAGTAGGGCTTTCTAGCTTTATTATTAGTTTTGCAGCTTACTCCATTGTAAATATCTTGCCAGTTGGCATTAAAGTTACAGCAGTAGGAGCTTATATTTGGACATCTTTAATTGTTTGGTTTGTATCTTATCTAACTAACCATTTAGAGCTAAAACGCTATATGAGAGAAAAAGAGGTAAAATGACATATCTAAGATCGTTTTTTTTGAATTTTTTAATAGTCTTTTTTGCAGCAAGGGTAATGCCTGGCATCACCATAGAATTTTATGAAAAAGTTCCAAATATCGGCGCTGATATTTTATTCTCAGCAGTAGTTGGCTTTTTGAATTCTATAATAGTTCCAGCTTTAGTTCTAATAGAGACAAAAATCACTAATGTAAAAATCGCTATTCTAGGGTTTGTGATAAGTTATTTATCATTTATTATCATAAGCATTGTTGATTTTGGTATTAGAGCTAATATTTTAGGAATATTTTTAGGTGGGTCTTTAGTCTGGTTCTTTAGCTATTTTACAAATTATCTAGAATTGAAACATCTAAAAAAATAATCCCCCACTAAATAAATTTAGCAGGGGATGGTTAAAGATTTAAAGTGCAGAAGTTATTTCAGACAAATCAGGGTTATCAGAATTTAGATAAGCCCATGTTATGATTGCGGGTGCAAATGCCATAATAACAGCAACTCTATTGCAAGTAACTAAAGATGCTGCTCTAGAACCTAAAGAGCTTAACCAACCTTGAGGTTTAGATGTACTAGAACTTGCAGGCAATGAAGCTGGTCCACTTGCTGAAGAACTAGAAGAGACTTCAGCAGCAACTGCTCTACTTGCCGAAGCAGAACTAGAATCCCTGTCTAAATGAGTTTTTAAAAATGCTCCAAGGCGATCAATAAGACCTTGAGAGATTTCATCTACTCTTTTAAACTCTGCTTCTTCAATATCAAAGCCTAGGTTTGTGCTACATTTTTCATCATATGCGCAAATCACCCTACCTGTACTATCTTTGAATGTTTTTTTCAGAGAATCCTTTGTATGAGCCTCCGATGCAGATAAATCCTCTCTTTTAGGAACTACATCAGTAATATATACTGATGTTCCTGAGCTAGCAGATCTGAATGAAAAGAATGTCTTTTCTATTGGTTTTTGCAAGACTAACATATAATAAGTTTTTTGATAGCCCTTACTTAAGGTAACGTTCCACTCAGTTAACATCGCCTGGTTTTGGCGATCAAAGGAAGAAGAATTTAATGCGTTTACAAATACTGGATTAACAGTCATATTTTCCCTCTATTTTTAATTTGTTTTTTCTATTCTTTTACAAACCAACGACATTAAATCTCGAAGCTCGCGCCCATGATAGACCTGAACTAATTATAGAACCAAGTTGAACGAGATAAGTGTCTTTAGCAACGTTAGTATTAGCTGGTGTTGGATTTTGTATATTGAATCCGCAAGCGAGTTTATACTTATACACTGCCAATACTCCTGTAGTTAATGCTATTGCTACTATAGCAGTAGCAACTACTGTTTTAGTAGTAGGATTGTGATAAGCTCTAGATGTAATATCACTAACTTTGAGAGCTCCCCATCTACAGAATCTTACAGCTTTATAATTGTTTTCTCTAGTTATTATAGAGCATGCAAGGGCCTGAATGCCTGCATCATCTGCAGGGATATCTTCTTTGAATTTTCGCCATTTAGTAAGAGTGATATCCTTTTTCTGTATTTCAGCATCTTGAACGTCTCCGTAGGCTGAACGATAACCTTTAGCTATTCCTGGTAATACATGGTATTGTTTATCTGCAGTATCAATTAATATAGGAACGATTGTATCTCTGAAGATAACTTCTACTCTTTTGTATGCTTTATCTCCATCTGCCTTGTCTTTTACGGTCATTGTACTCAAGGCATGATTTGCTGCAGTTGCATATAAATTACTAAAAGGATTAAGTTTCATAAATTTCTCCTTATGTTTCTTACTTTTAGGTCTTTGAGCCTAAGAAGTAAAATATTTTGTTTATGGTTTCAAAAAAAAACTTACTAGATATAACACATAGATTATTTTATGGAAAAAAAAATTTTAAATTTTTATAAATTTTTTTTTAATTTTTTGTAAAGATTTAGGTTTTTGAGTCGAAAAATTGAAAAAATCATCAAAAATTTCAAATGAAGAGATTTTTTCTTTTAACCTATTTATGGTCTTTTAGTTAAAAATCTCTTATTTTTCTATAGATGAATTATTTATAATATTTATGTAATAAAGTTGAATTATTAATAAATAAAGTATAATAATTAGGTTAGAAATTGATATTAAACTATAGTAATTATAGGTAAGTAATTGAAACAGAAAACTAAAGAGATAATTGAGCTAACAATTCATGATGCACTCGCTAATTTAAGTGCACTCTCAGAAATGAAAATAGATGCTAAAGAACCTATTGGAATTGTGAAAAAACATAAAATTGTTATTGAAGATGAAGAATTTAGCTATAGAACTATGGATTGGTTTATCGGAGAAGATGCTCAAAATCTAATAGAAAGTATAAAGGATACATATATAGTAGTCTTAGAGTATTTAAAACAGATTTATGAAAAGGATTTTATAGATTTTGATGAACCAAAATGTAGAAAAGGTTTTCAGGCTATAATGGTTATGGCAACTGATGCAGCAAATAAGGTAGATGAATATTTTAAGCTTTTAGAAGCAGAAAAAATTCCAAATATTGAGAAAATATCAGAGTGTTTAGAGTTTAAAGAACTTAAAAGTTTTTATGTTGAGAAAATTTCTAAAAAATTTACAGAGAGCTTAGAGGGAGAAGAGCCTTGGGATAAAAAGTGGCTCGAGAATGATAAATCACTTTTGTTAGATGTTGAAAAAAGTGGGCTTAAAGATTTTGAATCTTTAAAAAAAGATGAAGAATATGAGCTTTTTTATCTAGTAGATGATGATGAAAAACCATTTTTTGATCATGAGCTTATTCGTAATATCAAGCTATTTTGTGCATATGATGAAAGTTCTTTAAAAGATATTGATGATGATCCTCTTTTGAGAATTAGAACTTTTTTGGATAAAGATTTTCAAAGGGCCGCTATTTATATTTTAGAAAAATCTCAAAAAGCTATAGATGATTACTTTTTTCAAAAATATCATATGGATAGTAATTCAGAAATAATCTCTTTAATAAATGAAGCTATATTTGCCATTTACTTAGCTGCTAACCCTAAGAACTTAATAACCAGTAGCTTTTTTAAAAATTCTATAGAGTATTTTAATGATTTTCAAAATTTTTTAAGAGATATTTTAGCTTCTGATGGGTATCAAAAAATTATAGCTTATGATTTTGAAGATAAAAAAGCTGAATGTATTTTAGAGATAGTCCATAGCTTTTGTAAGAATTTGTTTTTAAGGAACTCTTCTATAAAACAGGAAATGATCGGCTTTATCCACCTGCTTATTAGAAAAGGGGCTGAAAAAAGAAAATTTAAATATCCAAAAAAAGCCTCTTTTTTAAATACCATATTAGAAAATGATGAGAGTATGCAAGTTATACTAGCTTCTTATCCAAGCGGACCACTCATGAAAATTTTAGATGTAATTAGATTAGAAGAGATGTCTTATTTCGATCCTTTGCTTCAAGATAATGCCCCATCAAAGATATATGAGATAGACCATAATAAGAATCAATTAGATGTAATTAGATGTCCAAGCCCAACTAAGCAATATATTATATCGACTGCTGAAGTTACTGATGAATTTAAAGGATTTTTAAGATCTTTAGAAAAAAATCAAAAGTATTTATTTATCAACATGCAAGATAAGAATTCTTATAAAGAAAGGGCCAGATGCTCTCAAATAGAACTTTTAGAGAAAAGAGCAGATTTTAAAAACAACATTGCTGTTGTAGGTTTAGATAAAAAATCAGATTTTTATCATCAATCAGGAATTTTTATAAATTTAAATAAAGCTGACAATTTTATTAAAATCTTTAAAAATGAGCTTGTTTCTAAAGAGAGCGCTTTTTCAATAAAATTTACAGATGAGCTTTATAGATTTGTAGATCAAGCAATGAAATTTATTCATAAGCATTTTTTTGTAGATAAAAATGTTTTAACTAGAAAAAATAGATTAGATTTTATTGAGATCTTTTATAACTTCTTTATTTTAAAGTTGATAGAAGTGCATAACCCAAAAGTTATGAGCTTTTCTTGCAAAGATGGTATCGATATCGGATCTTTAGCAGGGGCTTCTTTTTATAGCTTTTTAAAACTTTTAAAAAATGAAAATTTTACTAAAGAAACAGAAGATTATTTTAGATGGCTTATATATGGGCCAGCTTTGCTTGTCAGAGAAAGATCTATAAATTCTTTGGATTTAACAAGAACGATATCAGCTATTAACATTATTGATATTGAGATGTTTACACACTCATCTAAAATTTTAAAGGGGATATCTTCTCTTTATGATCCAGCTTTTTTAAAATCTATAAAAGTTATTAATCATTAAAGATTATTAATCATTGATTATGAATCTTTAAAGATTGTTAATCTTTAGATTTATCTAAAAGATCTTCATTATATAGTTTAACCATATTTAAAAGACTCTCTACTTGTCTTAAAAGATATGCAAAGTTTCTTTTAAAGTTTTCGCTGTTTACAATTTTTTCTTTTTGAGAAAGATCACTAGATTTTTCTATGAGAGTATTGATTCTTCCAAGCGAGCTTGTAATATCTGATATCTCCGTCTCAAAATAACTTCTAAAGCTTTTTGCTGTAGATAAAGATTCTAAGATATTTGCCCTTTTGGTTCTTTGTCTTTGCCAGCCTTTTGAATACTGAAATAAAATACCATATTGATTTATATCGTTAAAAATAGTGTTAGCTTTACCAAACAAAGCATTAAATTTTAGATATAAATCATCGGTAGTTAAAAGTTTACCAATGCTTGATTTTGAGTCAGTTAAATGCTCTGTTAATAATTTTAAATTTTTAAGAGTTTCTTTGCCTTCAGTTGCGATGAAATCGCTTGTTAGAGTTACGTTGTCAACTAAAATATTTAGCTTATCAAAAGCATTTTTATCTTCTAAAATTTTTAAAGCATTATTTACATGATTTAAGCTGTTAGTAAAAGAGTTAATCGAACTATGTACAGATGAAACAATTTTTTGATTGTCTATATCGCTTAAAAGACTAGATACAGATGTCATTGCCAGTGAGAGGCTTTTAGAGTTTTTCTCAAACCAAACATTGAAATTATCTAAAGTCTTTTCAGCTTTATCAGAGAGTTGAGATATCTGCTGAGCTGTGTTTTCTATAGAATCTACAGATTTTGCATAAATTATCTCATTTGTAATGAGTTTTTCCTCTCTAGGAGAGGATTTTGGGGTAATGCCAATCGATTTTTCTCCCATAAGTCCAGTCGTTTGAATAGAGATTATATCTTTTTCATAAACATCTATGCTTGAATCTACTTTAAGCTTTAATTGATAAAAAAAGATTCTTGAGAGATCATCTCTAATGTCTTCTCTTGCATCTTGTACTTCTAAAATTTTTGCGACTTCACCTATTGGTTTTCCTGCAAAAGTAACTCTTGTTCCAACATTTATACCGGCAATATTCGAAAATCTAACATTTAAGATTTTTTGGCCGTCTCCAATTGATGGCTGCAGAAAAAGCACCGTTCCAACAATAACCATTATTGCCATCAGCGCAAACAAACCAATTAATATGTTTTTTAATTTATCACTCATTTTTTATGCCGTATTTTATCTGCCCCGTTCAAAATTTGTTAAAGCCTTCTTTAAATAAGCAATATCAGGATCGTCAATTTTAATAAACTCTTCTGGCGAAGCTGTGTAAATTATTTTGCCATCTCTGTGTAGAGCGAGTCTATCTGCTACATACCAAGCTGAATGAATATCATGTGTTACAATAATAGATGTGCCGCCTAGTTCATTTTGAGTTTTTACGATAAGTTCATTTATTTGAGTTGATGTTATAGGATCTAAGCCAGTTGTAGGCTCATCATACAAAAGTATCTTTGGTCTGTAGGCGATTAGTCTTGCGAGCGCAGCTCTTTTTTTCATCCCACCTGATAAATCCGATGGCATTTTATCTTTAGCATCTTCTAAACCAACCATTTGAAGGGCTGCAGCGACCTTTTCTTTTATCTCTTTTTTAGTTAACTTTTTTTTAGATGTCGGATCTAGGTTATGTTCTAAATAAAATCCTGTGTTTTGTTCGATATTCATTGAATCAAACAAGGCCGCTCCTTGAAAAAGCATGCCCATATTTTTTATATGTTTATGTAAATCTGCAAATAAAAGGTTTGTAATATCAACACCATCTATTTCAACTTTCCCACTATCTGGCTTTTCAATTCCAATGATGTGTTTTAAAAGTACGCTTTTACCAACTCCGGATCTTCCTAAGATTACTAAAATTTCTCCTCTATTTACTTCTAAGTTTAAACCTTTTAAAACCAAATTATTAGCATATGTTTTATATAAATCTATTATATTAATCATAAATGCCAACCATATTTAATTTTTAAATGTATAGCATTTAAAGCTAGAGTTATCAAAAAATCAGATATCAATATCGATACATAGCTAATAACCACAGAGTTAGTTGTTGCTTTTCCAACACCTTCAGCTCCTCCTTTGGTTTGCATCCCTTTATAACAACAAATAGTAACTAGCAAAATCCCAAAACATATAGATTTTACGGCCCCCGCAATTATATCAAACTTTGTAATATGAAGTGGCATAGGAGTGAAGTAAGTAGAGGCACTCATATGAAAAAAATAGGTAGATATCAAATATCCGCCTAAAATTCCCATAAGTATACAAAAAACAGTAAGTAAGGGTACCATAATTATGCCAGCTATAAATCTTGGAGCAATTAGATAGCTTTTAGGATTTACTGCCATCGACCTTATCGCATCGATTTGCTCTGTTACTTTCATCGTTCCTATCTCTGCGCACATAGCAGCGCCAACTCTTCCTGTTACCATAAAAGCAGTGAGCACTGGTCCTAATTCCGTAATCATAATTTTTGCAACCATAATTCCTGTGATGTTAGCGAGGCCTTTAGAGCTTAGCTGATAAATACTTTGAGCTGCTAATACAACCCCAGTTGATAGTCCTGTTATCGCCACAACACCTAGTGACATAACTCCAATTGAAAAAAGTTGGTCTCTAATAAGCGGCCATTTAGGAAATTTTTGGAATATAGATTTAAATACATCTGATATTAATCGGATGTATTCGCCCGCGCCTGCTAAAAAATTTAAAAAAGTATCTTTTAGTAAAATATACATAAGCTTTTCAATGTCTATCTAAGCCGGACTATATGAAATTAGAAACTTTCTCGCAAAAGAAAAGATTTTTTTATTTTTAATCTAAAAATTAAGCAGCACCTGCAGTTTGAATTAATCTACTTGAAATTTCAACTGTTCTTGCAATTGTTGAACCTATGAGATCTTTAGTAGCACTTTTAGTTTGTTTTTCGAACTCAGCAGATCTTGCTCTATCTGTTGCTATTGTAATAGTTTTATTTTGAAGATTTGTAATAAGATCAGCTACTTTCGGCCCTGAAGTAGCTAAGGCGTCAGGGAGCATAGCCCACTTAGAATTTTGTGCTTTTAAAACGCTTGCTGCTATTATACAAGTAAGTGAAATTGCAGCAGAAAAGCCATGAGGGATAGCTTGCCATTTCTGTGAATTAGCTGTTTGTAAAGTTGCTTCTTTAGATTCAAGTCTAGAATTATAGATCTGAATGAATCTATGAGATAAATTTGCATTTAAAGCTTTTATGGATTCTGCTGCAGTATTTGCAAGCTCAAATTGTATATTAGAGTTTAGAGTTCGTTTACCTCTTGAATCTTTTTCGGATACTTCATTTAATGTATGGATAATGTTGGCGCTTATAGTGTTAAATGCTTTTTGAACATCTAAAGCAGATTTCATGCTTTGGTGATCATTTTCTAAATCATTTTTTTCTTGTTTTAATTTATCCTCAATCAAGGTTTGCGCTGATTCGGCACTTTTATATTGATACTCTCCGACATCTTTTGTGAAATTTGCAGCGCCAGAAGCGAGCCCTAAACCAATATCAAGAATTTTTACTCCTTCAGACCATTTTAAAACTGAGCCAAGCAGCGGACTTGTTGCAATAGCTGATGTAATAGATAAAATTGTAGAAGTAATTGTTGTGGTTGTTTGAATGTTTTCTGCTAAATCTTGTTTTTTATTTTCATCAGATGTAAAGAAACTCGCTATTTTTTCAAAACCATCAATTCTCGGTAAAATTTCATTTGAGATTAAATTAGTTACCCCAGAAGCTATTAATAATGCTCCCCAAAGTGGAGAAGTAGCTACTGCTGTTGTTGCTGCAGGCGCCAAAAGAACAGATCCTACAACAATAGCACTAGAAGCTGTTAACACATTTAGTATGCTTTTTACTGTATCAGCATTTTCATTTTTTCTTAGCTGTTTTAAAAGCTCATTTAACTTTTCTTGTTCTTCTTTTGTAAGCTCTACTATTAGCTTGTTTTTATCTTTGATATTATTTACTAAAATATCTGAGATTCCTCTAACGATCTCTTCATTTCGTTCAATTGCTTTGACGATTTCATATCCTAGAGCTGTTGTAGAAGAACTTTTCTTTGGGTCTTTTGTTGGAGCTATTGATATAAGCTCTTTACTAGAAGCTATTTCTGGTAGTGTCTTTTTACTAGTTGGAGTAGCAGTAGAAGAAATATCAAAAGGTTCATTTGGGTGTGCTTCAGGCGCCTTTTGAATTGTAGTAGCTGCAGCTGATTTTAATCTAAATTCAGGCTTTGCTCCATATTCTACATCTGAATGTTCAATTAAGGGATCATATGCACGCTGTATTCTTTTCGATCTTTCTTTTTCATCTAGTTCTTCAATTCTTTGAACTGCTGGGGTATTTCCCATAATTACCTCCAAAATTATTTTAAATTTTGTTTTATTAAAATTTGTACTTTATCTTTTAAAAAGGAGTCTTTTGTATACTTTTGAGCTAATTTTAAATTCTCAATCGCCTGTTTTTTATCATTTATAGAGAGAAAACACTCTGCTAAATGGAAGTACAAAATATCATTTTCAGGATTTAATACTATTGCCATTTTATAGGAAATTATTGCTTGAGTATAATTCTTTTCTTGCTCATATATTGTCGCTAATGCGAACCAAAACTCCCAATTAAATGGTTTTTTTAATGTAAGCTCTACAAAAATATCTTTCGCATCTTTTAAAATGCCATTTTCAAATAACCTTTTAGCTTGAGAGTATTTTTCTTCTATATCATCGTTTATTGTTGTCATAAGCATTTTTTTTATAGTCTGTGAGTCATTTCTTTTAATTTTTCATCGCTTTCATTGATTTTCCTTACAATATCAGCTAACTGTTTCATTAGATCTAAAAGAGGTTGTATGAGCAGTAGGTTTGGCTCATTATCATTTTTTATCTCTTCAATTTTTCCTTCTAAGTGAGCCATAAACATCTCAATTTCAACAGCTGAATGGAATGTATATTTAGTTTGGTATTTTGCATCAATTAATCCCATTTCAGATAATCGGTCAAGAAGTTCTTTAATTTCAGGTGACTTAGAAAAGTCTATTTCATTTATTTTTTTACCATTAGTGTTCATTCCAATACCATATTCATCTCTAAGTTTATTCATAAACGAAGTTAAACTACGGATATTTTGAGAGTTTTTGGCAATTGCTTTTGTTTTTTCTTTAATTTTATTACTTAGATGTTCATCTTGTTGTTGATACATGTTCATAACATCTAGGTTAGGATTTAGATCAACGTAGCTTGGAAAGACAGCAGTATCTCCCATCTTTTACCTCCTTAAAATATTTTCTCGCTTTGCTTATATTTAATATAAGCTTAATCTCTATTTTTGGCTATGGACTTTATTTTTTATTTCTAAGTTTTTTTATAAAACATAAAGAAACAGTGCTTTAGAATTGTATATTTTTATATAATTAAAATTATTATTTAACAATTTATTAATAATTACGGCGCCATTTTAAAGAGAATTTACCCTGCTCTTCTTGCTGTTGGGTTTCTGCTTGAAAGATAAATCCCTTCTTTAAATCTACTTCAATAATGATATTAGAGCTTCCTTGTTCTGCTCCTTGAGATAAAGATACTACAACGCCTTTGGTTAAATATTTTCCAAATTGAACTGCCATCTGATCAGAGCCGAGAGGATCTGTAGCAGAGGGTTGAATGATATTAAATCTATCAATTCCAAGATTAGCTAAAGCATTAGAGCTAGATAAAGAGGAATCATCTAATTCTTGACTCATGGTAGAGGCGAGCTCAATTGTTTGAGATTCTGTAAGCTCATTTAGTTGTTGGCCGAAAATTAAAAGTGACATTATTGAGCTAGAAGGAAGGGGAGGAGAGGAGTTGAAAGTTATTTTTGGGTTGTCTAAAGGTCCTTCAACATCTGCAATGATTTTTACACCTCTTTGATTTATTGTTGCGTGAATATCTAAAATTGGCATTTCGTTTGGTTTTCCCGTAAAAGAGACTTTTCCTTTTGTTAAATCAAAATGACGTCCTGCAAAAACATAACTTCCTTTTAAAAGTTTTAAATCTCCTATAGTTTCAAAATTCATGTAAGTGCCACCTATTTTAAAATTACCTATCCAAGTAGAGTTTAATCCTTGGCCATGAATTTTAATCGGATCTGTAACATCTAAATCAAAATTTAAATGAATAGGATACATTGTACGTTTAGGAGTAGAATTTTCTTGTTTTTGAGATGGATGAGAGATAAAAGTAGCTTTTAGATCAGGAATAACAATGGGTAGTTTGTCAGGGATTGTCAAATCTAAGGTATTTACTTTAGCATTTCCTTTTGCTGTAGATGATATCCTATCGCCTGAGATTTCAATTAAAGCTGTAGCTTTTGATCTTATGATATTTGAATCAACGCAAAGTAAATTGTCTATTTGAGTTTTAAAATAAAATGGGAAATCCTTTTTTTGAGATAAAGAAAACATTCCGGAGACCCAAATTTTTCCATTTTCAGGATCTTTTCCCTTTAAATACTCTAAAGAAATTTTTTCATCTTTAGCGGTCATTTTAGCTGTTAAATCTTTTAAAATAGTTCCTGTATAGTAATTTTCAAAATATCCATTTTCAAAAGTGCAGCTGCCCGACATTTTTAAATCTTTTAAATTGTTTTTCAAATGAAGATCTGTTTTTAAATCTCCTTCTAATCTTTGCGGGCCGATATTTACAAAATCTAAAAGTTCTTCAACTTTTCCATTATATAATAAATCGATAGATAGATCTTTTTGATCGTTGATTTTTACTTTTAAAGAGGCTAAATCTAGATTTATTGGAATTTTACCACTAAGAGAGATTAGTTGAGTGTTTTTTAGTTTTAATGAGCTGTCTAAATTAAAATAATCATTTTGGATTTTAGATTTTAATGATCCAGATGCTTTTAGAGGTTTTTCATCGCCAATAGCTAGGATTTCTAAGTTTTTTATATCTATATCTAATATGCCATTAGCTGAAATTTGTTTTTCTATTTCAAAATTTAGATCTACATATCCTGTAACATCTAGATCTAAAGGATTGATAGATAAAAAATCTAAAGGAAAATTTTTTAGAGTAACTTTTGCTTTAGATGTTTTATTTGTAAAATCTATATCAGCTAAAATAGAAGAAGCTGCAAATTCAATATTGAGATCACTAATTTGAAATTTATCTTTTTCATATATAAGCAATATAGGTTTTGGTGAAATAAAACTATTTGAAAATAGATTGCCTTTGAGATCTTGGATATTTAAAGTAAAATCTTTTTCATGAATTTTGAAAAAGCCTTCAGATTCTAACTCAATTGGTTTTTTTAAATTAGCGATCATTTTTAGATCATATGGCCAATTTTCCTCTTTAGTAGAGCTTGAGAATTTTATCTCACTTATTTTTAAATCATGATATTTTAAGTCTTTAAAAGTTGATTCAATATCTATTACTGGATCTCTAAAGAGATTGTCTATATTTAAATTAATTTTAGCACTTTGCCCATAAAGGGTTTCAAAAAAATAATTTTGAGCTGTGATATCTAATGAGAGATTTTGAAAAGATTTTTTATTTTCTTCTGTTTTGCTTAGTTCAAATAAAGCATTTAGTTGAGCATTAAAAAGTTTTTTGGGATATAAAACACCTATTGGAGCTAGATCATTAAAATGAATATTTCCTTTGCCTATTAAATTTAAAGAAGGGGTTAGATCCAAATTTGCTAAAAGTTTTATCGAAGGAGAAGAAATATTTAAATTTGAAAAATTCAAAGAAAAATTTTCAAATTTTAAATCACTTGAAATTTTTAAAGTTTCGTTTAAGGTAAATGTATTAGATGTGAGCTTTGCTTTTAAAATATTATCTAGATATTGACCATTTATACTTCCTTTAAAATCTACAAATGAGATATCTGAGACAGAAAAATCTTTGAAATCAAAATCGGATATAAAATTTTTATTTTCATATGTTGCTTTGGAGAGAAAAGAGCCATAAAAATTATCATTTATTTTTTTTAGATCATCTATTCTTAGAGAGGCATTTACTTTTTGTAGGCTATAATTTTTATCTATAAGAGCATCTAAATAGATTTTGAAAAGATCATTTTTTAAAAATCCTTTTGAAATATTTATACTCAAATCATCGAGCAGAGAAAAATCAAAGGAAAAATGAGACTCGAGATCTGAGAATTTGAAAAAATCTTCGAATTTGAAAAAATCTTCAACTTTGAAAATATTACCAGAGAGTTTCCCCTCAGCTTTTGAAAATAGATCATTAAAATTTTTAAAAGATTTAAAATTACCAAAGCTCTCTAAATTGAGATTAAATGAAAAATCTCTATCCTTTTGATAAAAGGGATTTAAAACTTTAGATGTAGCTATATATAAATTTGCTTTTGCTTTAAAAAAATTCTCTTTTTTATAAGCTTTAAACAAAATATCTAAATATGATTTTTTAAAATCTTTTCTTTGAATATTTAATTGAGCTATGAATGCTTTTGAATATTTTAAAAGTTTTGCATTTCCTGAGATATCTAATGTTAAGAGTATATCATCAACTTTTAGATGCAAATCTTTTAATTTAAGGCTATCAAAGTTAATTTTTATAGGAAGCGATATAAAAAAATCATTATCTATTTGACTATTTTCTTTTAAAGAAGAAGAAGTTTCAGTTGTTGTTTTTTCAGTTTCTTTTACTATATTTGAATTAATCTCGGAATCATTTTTAGTCTTTTCCCTATCAATGCTAATGTTACTTGCTTGAAAACTTTTGAAACTTAAATTCTTTTTTAAAAGAGGTAGAAATTTAATCCTAAAACTTAGCTCTTCGATATCAATGATAGTGTTTTGAGAATCTATTTTGACATTTTTTAAATAATACTCAAAAGGTAGAATGCCATCTATTTTATCAAATTTTAGATCTATATCACTTTTTTTAGCGAAATTTATTATAGCTTTTTTTATTTTCTCTTTGCCAAAGCTAGTTTGAAGCGTAATCAAAGAGGCTGATATAACTATAAAAATAGATATAATTATCCAAATAGTTAGATGATAAATAATTGTGTGATGTTTTTTTTTCTTTTTCATGCTTTTTTTTTAATTAAAATGTTTGTCCTACACTTACATAAATTTTATAACTAGGGTCTATAGCTCTTCTTCTATCTAATGGAAAAGCTACATCTAATCTAATTGGTCCAAAAAATGAAAAATAACGAAGACCTATACCTACAGATTTGAACCATTTTTCATTAACTGAGGGATACTCTTTGAAAGATACAACTCCAAGATCTGTAAAAGGAACTAAACCAACTTTTTGAGTAAGTCTGATTCTTGGCTCAAAAGAAAAATAAATAGCTGATCTTCCCCCTATAGGATCGTTATTAGCATCCAAAGGACTTACAGTTCTATATTTATACCCTCTTAAATCATCATCTGATCCCCCTAAAAATAATTTTGTTAATGGAAGATCAAAAACTTTTGCTCCGAAAATTGAGCCTAGAGACATTCTTATGGCTAATATAAAATTTCTGTTTTTTTCGAGTGGTATATATAAATTATAAATAAGAGTCTGTTTAAAAAAGTATTTAGCAGAGTTTATCGTATTTTTAAAGGGCTCTGCTCTATAAATTATTGTTTGACCATGCGTTGGATTAAGTAAATTGTTTGCAGATGAGAATTTTAGAAAAGCAGGCAGAGATAGTAAAAAAAAGTTTCCATCGTTAGCACTATGAGTAATCTCATCATACTCTGCTGAAAAACCAATAGATCCATGTATTCTTTTTGAAAATTTTCTATCTATTCTGTTTTCCATAGAATAAATAAATGCTAAATAAGATGCAGGGATCTTTTCTCTAGATGCTTCGAATCTCAAAACATAGTTTTGATCAATTTTTATAAAATCTGGTTTTTTATATGTTGCAATACCCAAAATTAATCTTTGAGCAACGTTAGCATCAATTGCTAAAAGCTCGCCTTGAGATCTAAAATTTCTGTTAGCCCAGCTAAGTGATACTCCAAAACCATCTATCGTTGCATAACTAACTCCTGTAGAGATATATTTATGCAAAGCTTCAACGAGCTTGAGATTCATCTCTAATTGACCTTTTTCATCAATCTTATCAACATGTAAAATAGCAACGGAGCTAAAAAGATTTGTTTTTAAAAGATTTTGTTGGGTTTCAATGACTTTTCTAGAGTCATATTTTTGATTCTGTGTCCATTTGATTTTTTTATCGATATAGCTTTTATCGATATCTTTCAATCCTGTTATTTTAGTATCGCCAAAAAGAGAGAAAGATCCAGTATTTACGCAAAACTCAATTAAAGCATTTTTATGAGTTTGATCAATTATCACATCTCTTTTTTCAACTTTTGCTAAAGGATATCCCTTGTTTGATAATAGAAATAATAATTTTTTTTCAGCATTTAAAACATTTTGAGTAATTAGAGCTGAATTTAGTTTAAGATCTAAATCTTTAACTGAAATTCCCCCAATATCCATCTGTTTTTTATCTATGCAGTCTGTATAGATTTTTACATCTTTTATCGTATATCTAACCCCCGGCATAATTAAAACATTTACAAGGATTATATTTTTATTCTCTTCTAAATCTATATCTATTTTAGCATCATAAAACCCATAAAAATGTAGAACTTTTAACATTTCAGAAATATCTGAGTTCGCTCTAAATCTCAAGGAATTTATAGTTTTAGGGGGACGCTCTTGTAAAATTACCAAGTTAGATGTTCTTTTTATTGCCTGAAGAGTATTTCTGTCTTTAAGCCCTGTGAATTTAACATCATAGTTTAAAGCAAAAATACTAATTGGCATTAGAAAAGCTATTAAAATTATCCTTTTAAAAAAATGCATTTATTTATAAAAAAGTAGTCCTTTTTTGAAATTTTGCTTGATATTTCAATGATCGTCAATAATTATTTTCTAAAAAAATTGTATTTTAACTTCAATAAATTATAATATTTTAGATAAAAATTTTAAAGGCACTATGTTTGTAGCAATAATATTATCTCTTATGGGGCTTTTTTTGATTTACTTGGAATTTTTTCTTCCAGGCAGCATTTTTGCTATCGGTGGATCTGTTTTACTTTTTTCTTCTCTTTTCTTTTTGATAGCAGAAAAAATAAAGGTTATTCATTTTATATTATATATTTTAGTTTTAGGTTTATTGGTGTTTATGGTTGTTAAATTTGCACTAAAAAAATTGAAAGCTAATAAAGATATTTATTTAAGCTCAGATCAAGAAGGATATAAAGCCTCTTCTTTTAAAAAAGAGCTAATTGGCAAATCTGGCATAGCTCTAACAGATCTTAGACCTACTGGAAAAATTTTTATAAATGATAAATCTTATTTTGCAATAACTAAAGAAAGTTACATAGAAAAAGGTAAGAAAATACAAGTTATGACAGGACAAGGCTCAAATTTAATAGTCCAAGAGTTCAAAAAAAAATATATAAATGAAAATTAAAAAGGAGTAAGTATATGATGATTTTAGCTAGTATAGATTTAACTTCGATTTCAACACTTTTGTTTTTAGTAGTTGGTTTTTTTGT